>CAMWIJ010000021.1 GCA_947174275.1 uncultured Muribaculaceae bacterium | reverse complement strand
CGTGGAATTTAGTCTTAAGTTAGTGACATTGCACGAGCCGTGCGTCCCTACAATATGTAGTTCCGCAACACCCTTCTTATAAGCTAAAACCGCTATAGGCGCAGGTCGTTTTTGTTTTTGCGGTGACGCCGCTGACGCAGGTGCAGGAGTGTCGACAGACGCGAGAAGGTGGCGCGCAGACGCAGAAGCCACGGCGAGGGGGTCGACGATATGTCGCTTGCAAGAGGGTCGGAGAACGACTCGACCGGTGTCTCGTCGCCGAACTGCTCGGGATAGATCACAATGATATTGTTGCGCGAGAAGTTTTTCTGCATGAAGCCGGGCATCTCGGCCATATCTGAAGAGAACGATACTGATGCCGGACGGGCACCGATCACCACAAACAGGTCATCGTCAAGCACATGACTCGACAGAAGCAGAAAATCGTCGCGGTCGTCGACCTGACGGTATTCGCTGCGTATTGCAAAACGGTCGCGGCGGAGCACTCCGGCTATCACCCTGCGGCTGTCGTCGTTGCAGCAGAATATGATGCGGCATCCGAGTTCGCGGGCCAGATTGCCAAGAGTGTGGAGCCATCGCGTGAAGCCGGTCTCGAACTCGGCTTTCCGCGGCACATAGACCACGATGCGGGTGACGGTGTTGACCGGTATGTAGCAGCGCGATATCACCACCATCTTGTTGGTGAGTTTGAGCAGCTGCTCGGTCTTTCCGCCGAGAAACGTATCGATTACCGTGGCCTTGCGGTGCATGCCTATAAACACTTCGTTGATATCGCGCTCCTCTATCGTGTTGACCACTCCGGTGACGGTGTTGAGGTCGTAGCGCTCTATGGTGGCGAGTTCGCTTCCGGCCGCAGCGGCCGCTTTCACCGACAGGTCGAGCACACTGCGGGCAAGCGCTCTGGCCGACGGCGTGTTGTCGTTGCGCACGTTGATAGCGAAAAGTGTGTCGCGCTCGCTCCGTTTCACCGGACGCGACAGCAGCGCAAGCTCCACCAGGCCGCCTGCAGTGAGCGGATTTGACACGGCGATAAGCGTGTGCGACGAATGTCGCGTTGCAGCCGTCGGACGGCTCACCTCGCTCTCGACAATCTGCAGCTTCACCCTGGCGGCGGCGCGCGTCGTCACGATAGGCGCGATGGCGCATGTCACGAGTATCACGAGGATTGTGCCGTTGAGTATCGTCTCGTCCATCATGCGGGAGCCGTCGGGGAGCACCATATTATATCCAATAGTCACGACGGCCAGAGCCACTGCGGTGTGAGCCGTTGTCAGACCGAACATCACGCCGCGCTCCGCTCCGTTCATACGGTAGATTTTCTGCGCGCCCCAGGCTGCGAGCCACTTGCTTGACAACGCTATGGCGAGCATCACGGCAGTCACCCACAGCGTCTCCACATTGCCTATCACCCTGACATTAATCATCATGCCCACCCCGATAAGGAAGTAAGGAATGAACAGGGCGTTGCCCACAAACTCGATGCGGCTCATCAGAGTCGACGAGGTCGGGATATAGCGGTTGAGCACGAGTCCGGCAAAGAATGCACCGAGCACAGCCTCAAGCCCTATAAGCTTTGACACGAGCGCCGACAGCAGCACCATCGCCAGCACGAACACATATTGCGTCACGTTGTCGGAATATGTCTTGAAGAAATAGCGGGTGAGGCGCGGATAGATGTAAAGCACTGCCGCGCAATACAATACCAGCTTGCACAGCAGCCATGCAATCGATGCGCTCTCGAAGCGCCCCACATCATGGATATTGACAGCGGCGCCGAGCACAAGGAGCGCGCCAATCACGGCGATTATGGTGCCGACGATAGCTATCAGCACCGCCGGCGATTTCGTTATGCCGAAACGCGCCGCCACCGGATAGGCTATCAGCGTGTGTGACGCATAGACCGATGCCAGCAGCACCGACGTGAGCCAGTCGATGCCGAGCAGATAGACGCTCGCCACCGCACCCATCACCATCGGTATGAAAAATGTAAGGGCACCGAACAGCAGACCCCGCTTGAGATTGAGTTTCAGATGATACATGTCAATCTCAATACCTGCCAGAAACATAAGATACAGCAGCCCCACCTGCCCGAATATCTCGAAACTCGAGTCATCGGCAAGTATGTTGAAGCCGTAAGGGCCGACAACCACACCCGCCACTATCATGCCTATGATATGCGGTATCTTGAGTTTGTTGAGAAGCACCGGAGCCATAAGGATTATGACAAGCACGATAAGAAAAATCGCCACCGGATTGCTTACAAGCGCTGTAGAGAGTAGTGTCATGGTCGGTTCGGTATATATGTTTTATGTGGGTCGAAGCACCGAGCGGTAGACCCGTGCTGTCTTTTCGGCGGTAGTCTGCCATGAGAAATCGGCGAGACGTTTCGTTCCGGCGTCGATGAGCCTCGCCCGTTCCTCGGGGTTATCGATGATACGTCTTATAGATGCCGCGATATCGGCCGGATCGTCGGGATTGAAATAGAGAGCCGCGCCGCCGGCTATCTCGGGCAGACACGACGCATCGCTGAGCGCCACCGGGGTTTTCGCGGCAAACGCTTCGAGTATCGGCATGCCGAACCCTTCGAGTTTGGACGGAAACACGAAGCACTGCGCACCGGCATAGAGCGGCGCCAGAGCCGAGGTGGGAAACAGATGCTGCTCCACACGCGACGACACTCCGGCCGCGCTGATGGCACGGCGTTCGTCGGCGGTAAACGGTCGCCCTGTGCACACGAGCCGCAGGTCGCGGTCGCGCTCCGCCACTATGGCAAACGCCTTTAGCAGAGCGTCAAAATTCTTGTAGCCCGCACGTTTGCCGACAAAAAGTATATAGCGGCCGTCGACGGGAGATGCGGCGCAGCGGTCAGCCGCCACCGGCGTATAGCCATGATGTATCACCGTGACGCGGCTTTCGTCGATGCCGTAGTAGCTGACGATGTCGCGGCGCGTGGCCTCGCTGATGGCAATAAGAGCGTCGGCGCTGACGATGCACCGGTCGATATCGTCGATGGCTCCGGGGCGGAACCAGCCTTCTAGTCTCTTGTGTATGAGGTCGTGGACGGTGAGCACCACCGGACGGTCGTTATAGCGCGGATAGAGCGTATTGTAATCTGTCGGATGAATGATGTCGTAACCGCCGCGCGTCATTATGCGCCGGTCGAAGAAACCGTTGATTTTACGATATAGCTTGCGGTGGTCGGGCACGTAGCGCAGCGACAGATGTGCGCGACGTTGCCTGAGAGCGCCGAGATACATGTTCTCGCTCGCCCGCACTCCAAGCATGGGCTCGATATCGTCAGGCAGATGGTTGACAAGCTCGACGATGTAACGCGAGATGCCGCCGATTGTCTGGCGCGAGAAGATGGTGCTGTCGTAAAATACTTTCATTCACAGATTATATTTAAGGATAAAGAACAGAGGGTGCCGCAGTACTGAAATTCGCATCTCAATCCTGCAGCACTGTGCCCGGCGCAGCGACAACCGGCTGATTGTCAACCTATGCCATCTCCGCGCCGGGGTGCAGTCCTAAAGGAGGATGCATATATTTTCCGGATATATCTTCAGGCCTGCGACACCCTCTTTTTGATTATTATTCTTTGAACGCGCCTTTGCCTATCATGTAGAGGGCGATCTGCACTGCGTTGAGAGCCGCGCCTTTCTTGATCTGGTCGCCGACAACCCAGAACGACAGGCCGTTGGGGTTAGTGATATCCTGACGTATGCGGCCTACATACACAGGGTCTTTGCCTGCGATGTCAAGCGGCATGGGATATTTGTTCTCTGACGGAGTGTCGACCACAACCACACCTTCGGCAGCGGCAAATGCCTCGCGGGCTTTCTCCACGCTGACAGGGCTTTCGGTCTCGACCCATATTGCCTCTGAGTGGGCGCGCATGACAGGCACGCGCACGCACATGGCGCTCACGTCAAGTCCAGGAGCGTGCATGATTTTCTTTGTCTCGTTATACATCTTCATCTCCTCCTTGGTGTAACCGTTGTCCTGGAACACGTCGATGTGGGGGATTACATTGTAGGCGAGCTGGTGGGCGAATTTCTTCACCGTGGGCTCCTCGCCTGCGCCGAGCTGACGATACTGCTCCACGAGCTCGTCCATCGCCGCAGCTCCCGCTCCGCTGGCTGCCTGATATGTGGCGACATGCACGCGGCGTATGGGAGAGATGTCGTTGATGGCCTTGAGAGCGACCACCATCTGTATGGTGGTGCAATTGGGGTTGGCGATGATGTTGCGAGGGGTGTCGAACGCGTCGTCGCCGTTGACTTCGGGCACTACCAAGGGCACGTCGCTGTCCATGCGGAACGCGCTCGAGTTGTCAATCATCAGCGCGCCGTGGGCTGTGATTATCGGGGCGAATTGTTTCGAAACGCCTGCGCCGGCCGACGTGAAGGCCACGTCTATATCTTTGAAATCGTCGGGATTTTCGCGGAGTTCCTTGACGATATACTCTTTTCCTTTAAAAGTGTAACTGCGGCCTGCCGAACGGGCAGAGCCAAACAATACCAGATTGTCGATGGGAAAATTCTGCTCATCGAGCACACGGAGAAATTCCTGACCGACGGCGCCGCTTGCGCCTACTACTGCTACATTCATTGTTAACGGTATTTCTAATAACTATTTTTAATTTCGCCACAAAATTACTCATTATGCAGCTATTTTCAAAATTTTCACAGCCGACTCCTTTCATTTTGTCAACTATTCCACCAAATAACATAACTTTTCGTTTTGGCAGTCTATGTTGCAATTCTTGGGATTTCGACCATATTGTAGGAGGATGTTGCAGAACTCGGAGAAATGCCTCCAAAATGTAGGGACGCACGGCTCGTGCGTCCGCCAAAAATCTGATTATCAGGCGTTACAGGCGGACGCACGAGCCGTGCGTCCCTACATTTTGGCGACATTTCCGAGTTCTGCAACACCATTTCAACAATAATCGGCCACTTTTGCGACCTCCTACAAAGTTCGCTCATATCAGTCAGATTTACAAGCATTCATATCAAAAAAATATAGTTAAACCCGATTTTAGCAACACAACTGATAAACTAACTACTTCTTTAGATTAAAACAATCAGTTTCCCATCGGCCTACATTGTTGGCAACATACTCAGTAATCTTATTTCCATCATGTGAATTACGAATAATATGGTCATGATATCTGCTCTGCCACTCAAAATCTATATTGTTGCGCCGTGCATATACGGAGACCGCACGTTTTAATCCACCTATAATCACTGACAATAATGTTCGTGTTTCCGGTAATTGCTCATTAACAGCATGCGGATTAATATGCAATATCATGTGAATATGATTTGGCATCACCACGTAAGATAAATTTTCTGCATAAGGATAATGTTCTGATATTTCCTCCAATTGTTGTTGGCAATAATATCCTATTTTGGTAAAATACATTTTACTATCGCGGATATATCCGAAATAACACTTTTTTTCTCGAGTGCAGATTGTCACAAAATAATCTCCGCCGGAATAATCGTGAAAATCGGCTCGTGGTGATTTCCTCTGCGGATAGTTATTCCTATTGATTTCCTCACTTACTTCCGATGCTTTATTTTCATACATGAGTGTGTTGCTGAACTTTATATTGTAATAACGCACGCTCGTGCATTTGAAATTAATATTTGACAATCAGGATATTGACGGAGGGTATTATTGTAGGGACGCACGGCTCGTGCGTCCGCCAACATTCTAATTATCAACCGTTTGCCTCGGACGCACGAGCCGTGCGTCCCTACATCTATACCCTATTTGCATTGACTCAGTTGTTCGAAAGCGACAATCATTGAAATCAAAAACGGCACATTACCTCCATCACCAGTTTGTCGTGGTCGGAGACGGGAATGACGGCGTCTTTATGATAGAAATATTTTTCATAATTGACTCTCAGCTCCACCCTGCGGGCAGCTCCGAAGGCCAGCGTCGAGCCCACGGTCAGACGATGGCGCTGCGGCTGCGTCTCGGTCAGCACTCCGTCGGCGTTCTTTATGCCGTCGGAATGCGAACTCATGAAATCGTAGCGGCCGAGCGCGGCGATTGATGTGAGTTTGCGACGCAGCGGAAACTTGCGTGAGACAAACGAGTTGAACAGGTTGCCCCCGTCGAAAGCTCCGCGCACATAGTTCTTGCGCAGGTATTCGGCCTCGACATGCCAGAAACCGTCATCGAAGGCGGCGCCGGCGTCCCACATCATTATACTTATATCTTCAGGCCGCGACTTCTGGCAGCTCGCCTCGAGGGTGAACACTTTGGCGAAGCGCGCCGTTGCCTTGAAGGAGAAATTGAAAGTCTTTGTCCAGTAATCTTTCTGATTGGTAAGCCCGGAGCCGTTGAACACTCCCCCTTCCAGCGTCAGCGGCACGTTGCCTTTGACGGTGTATTGCGCCGCCAGACCCACGTCTCTGACATTTCCGCCATATTTGGCAAGAAACGAACGATTGGCGAAATGCTGCTGATGAGGCCCTCGGTGGGCATCTATGGTAAACGGCACGCGCATCTGTCCGATTGTGGCTGTAACGGGCACCCCTACCGGCACATAGCGCACGTAGGCGTCGAGCATCTTGATTTTACCCTCGTCGCAGAGGTCGATTTCCGCCTTGTATTCAAACTCAGGCACTACCGTTCCCGACAGGCTGACGCGGGCGTTGCGCACACGGAAATGGCTTGCGCCGTTGTCGGTGTCGAGTTCGTAGTTGGTGCGTATCGTTCCGTTGACCGTCGGGAACCATTCAGGAAGCTGAAATCGGGCGGCCGGAGCGGAAGCCGGGGCGGCAACAGCGCTGCTGTCGGCGGGAAGTGCGGCGGCAGTCTGCAGCGACAATGCCGCGCATGCAGCCATAAATATCTTTTTCATTGCAAAATTCATAAAACTCGGCATGACCTATTTATAGGTGTCAGCTATATTGTAGATTTCCTCGAATATGCTACGGTCGGCATCGGTGAGCTCCTTGTGGCGGCGGGCCATAGCGCGCTCCGCTATGTCGAAAAATTTTGATAACTGCACGTCATTGAAGCCCGAGGCACCCCCTTCGCTGAACGACGGGATAAACGTGCGCGGGAAGCCTGAGCCGTGGATATTGCACCCCACGCCTACCACCGTGGCTGTGTTGAACATGGTGTTTATGCCGGCTTTGGAGTGGTCGCCCATGATAAGCCCGCAGAACTGCAGGTCGGTGCGCTGGAAACGGTGAGTCGGATAGTCCCATACACGCACCTTGGAGTAATCGTTCTTAAGATTAGAGGCAACGCATCCGGCACCGAGATTGCACCACTCGCCGATAACGGCATTGCCGAGAAATCCGTCGTGAGCCTTGTTGCTGTAGCCGAAAATCACGGCGTTGTTGAGTTCGCCCCCCACTTTGCTCCAGGGACCTACCGTGGTGGCCGGATAGACCTTGGTGCCCATATTGAACACGGCATGCCGGCACAGAGCCACCGGACCGCGCAGGCAGCATCCCTCCATCACTTCGGCGTCGGGACCGATATAGACCGGGCCTCCCTTGACATTTATCACCGCCCCCTCAACCGTGGCACCGGGAGCGATGTATAGCATCGGACGTCCGTCAGCTCCGACGGTATCGCCAATCAGGGTGTTTGACGGCGACAGCGGCTGACTGTCCGACAGGTCGAGCATTGCGAAATCCTTCACTATCTGCTCGCCGTTACACAGGAAAATGTCGTATACATGATGTATGGCCGTCAGCGCTCCCTTCCATTCCTTGACAGCGGAATACTCCCGTTTGTCAAAAGCGGGATAACTGCCGCGGAAAGCCACCGTCTCGCCGGCGCACACCAGAGCCTCGCCCGGACCGAGCGAACGCACGGCCGCGGCAAATTCACAGCTGTAGTCGGGAATTATGTGTCCGGCCACAAATAGATTGTCGCCGTCATCGTCAAGCCTGAGCTCATACTTGGCCGAGAGATACCCGGCGGTAAGATATGAATATTGGCCGGGGAGAATGGTCTCCCACTTGCGGCGTATGGTGGTCATGCCCGCGCGGAAGTCTGCGACAGGGCGTGTAAACGACAGTGGCAGAAGATGTTCGCGCACCTGCGGCTCATCAAAAAGTATTATATTCATCATCCGATTCAATTATATGCTACACGTTGCATTACGCCCGCACGAAAACTTTTTCTTCACGACCAGGCCTAATGTCTGACAAAATTACTAATTTTGCCAAAACATTCAATGAATAACATGCAATTTATAAAACAAAAAATCGAAGGAGTGTGGGTGATCGAGCCGAAACGGTTCGGCGACGCCCGCGGATATTTTTCAGAGACATTCAAGCTGGAGGAATTCACCGCCAACGTTGGAGATGTGAAGTTCGTGCAGGACAATGAGTCATACTCATCGCGCGGAGTGCTCCGCGGCCTCCATTTCCAGAAGGGTGAATTTTCGCAGGCCAAACTCGTAAGGGTGTCACAGGGCACAGTGCTTGACGTTGCCGTCGACCTGCGCAAAGACTCTCCGACATTCGGCGAGCATGTGGCCGTAGAGCTGTCGCACGAAAACGGCCGTCAGCTTTTCATACCCCGCGGATTTGCCCACGGCTTCGTGGTGCTCAGCGACACGGCGCAGTTCCAGTATAAGGTTGACAACGTGTATGCCCCGCAGTCAGAGGCGACACTCCGTTTCGACGACCCGCGCCTGGGCATCGACTGGCGCATCGCCCCCGAAGATATGCTCCTCTCGGAAAAAGATATGCGCGGCTACAGCCTCGACGAGGTAGCCGAAAAATTCAGTTTCTGACAATAACCTGACAACCATACTCCATGAGTCTCCGACACCTCACGACCGAAGAAACCGACATGCTCGTGCGCAACGGCTGCCGCTGCGCCCATTGGGAGCGCATCAAGGTCAATGACCCGTTCATCGCCACAGCCTACCGCAATGTCACCTTTATGGGTGACATCGAGCTACATCCGGCCGAGGGAACGGTGGCGTGCGGAGATGTCACATTCGAGGCCGGCATCAGCAACGCCGTCATAATCGACAGCGTGATAGGCCGCGGTGCGCACATCGCCAATATCGGCGACTTCATGGCGCGGTGCGTTGTCGGCGACGGCGCCGCGATAAGAAACACCGGCACAATCGATTGCCGGCAGGAAACAAGCCACGGGGCAGGCACTGTGGTCGACGTGCTCAGCGAGACCGGAGGCCGCGAAGTGCCGATATACTACGGGCTTACCGCCCGCGAGGCATGGACAATAGCGATGTGCCGCCACGACATGGCTACAGTCGACCGGCTCAAAGGCGTGATTTCCGACCGAGCCGACGCAAAGCGCTGCCGCCGCACAGTCATAGGCGCGAAAGCGGTTGTGACCGGAGCGGGATATATCGACGGCGTGGATATCATGGCCGGCGCCGAAATCAACGGCGCGTCACGGCTCGTCAACGGCACTGTGGGCGAAGGCGCAAAGGCCGGATGCGGCGTGATGGCCTCCGGCTTCATTCTGGCACGCGGAGCCGAAGTCGACACCGGCGCAAGGCTCGACCACGTGTTTGTGGGGGAGGGAAGCCGCGTGGCCAACGGGTTCAGTGCCCACCATTCGCTGATATTCTCCAACTGCATACTCGAAAACGGCGAGGCCGCGGCACTTTTCGCCGGGCCTTACACCGTGTCGATGCACAAGTCGACACTTCTCATCGGCGCTATGACATCGATGTTCAACGCCGGTTCGGGCGCCAACCAGAGCAACCACCTCTACAAGTCGGGGCCATGCCATCACGGCATACTCGAGCGCGGAGTCAAGCTCGCCTCCGACGCATATATAATGTGGCCGGCGCATATCGGCGCGTTCTCCACCGTGATGGATCGACACAAGTCGCACCCCGACACATCGGCCCTCCCCTTCTCATATATCGTCGAAAGCGACGGCCACACGCTTGTCATCCCCGCCATAGCGCTCGGCAACATAGGCGTGGCGCGCGACGCCGACAAATGGCCGCGCCGCGACCGTCGACCGCGACCGTCGACCGACATCATAACATTCCCGCTGCTCAACCCCTACACCGCGCAACGCATTTCACAGGGCATAGATATGCTCGACAGCCTTTTGGCATCGCAGCCCGACACCGAAACACTCACCTGCCGCGGCTACGTGATAAAGCGGCCGCATGCAGTGCGCGCGCTGTCACTCTACAATATCGCTTTGCGCCACTACATGCTCGGAGCGCTGCTGCGCCGCATTGCCGACGGACTGCCCCTCGACGCGGCTGAAACCACAGGAGCCGGACGATGGATCGACATGGCTGGAGCAGCCATCCCCGCAGCGCTTGTGCAGGCTGAACTACCCGACGCATCGCAGTGGGACACCTTCAGCCGACAGCTCGAATGGGACTGGATTGCTGCGCGTATCGCAACCTCGGCCGACATAGACCTGCATTCACCCGACAGAGACACCGTGGAGCGGTTGCTTGACGAATGGCGACAGCTCGACGACAAGCTGACCGCGATGCTGCGCCACGACGCCGCAAAAGAGTTTGACCTGACAAATCCCGACATGACAGCCGGTTTCGGACTGGCAGACCCCGAGGCTCTCGCCGCCGACTTCACCAACGCAAGAGGCACTCTTGACTCCTCCACTGCCGCCGGTCTGCTCAAAGCCCGACGCGAACAGGCCGAAGCCCTCTCATCGGCAGTAACACATCGGCTTGACACCATCGGCTGACTCTCTGATTTTTAGAATATTGCAGAATTTCGCATTGTAGGGACGCACGGCTCGTGCGTCCGCCAACAATCTGACTATCAGGCATTAATATCGAACACCCAAGCCGTGCGTCCCCACGATTTTGAGGCATTTTTCCGAACTCTTCAACCCCCTCTTCATTTTTGCCATTTTTACTATACGCTTTGCCATTAATTTTTTGGTGAAATTTTGCGGGATTAATATAATTTATTAAATTTGCATCGGAAATAAGAGGGAAACCGGAGCGAAGTCATGCCATGCTACAGACGCATCCGCGCAATGTTCTCAACTATTTTACAGTATTTTCCCGCAACAGCTCCGTATAAACCAAAACCGCGACGCGAATGTTATATTTGACGGAGTCTGATATTTCCTGACGCTAATAATAATCACGGATAAATGCTTATCATCTCCGGGGGCTCACCCCACCGCCAATCGGCAATCGATTGATTTTCCTGTAACAAGATACAATTTCCCGACAGCCGGCCGAGGCCGGACACAGTCTTTGCCACCGCGCCACCGCCATTGAGGCAGCGCACCGGTGAAACGACACGATAAAACCATGTTTCATGTCAATACATGATTCCGGCATAAACTTCCGGTCGGGGTCATTGACGGGACAAAGGCTCAAAGACTGAGCCGATACCGACTAATCAGTAAATTCTTAACTTAAAAGCATGTATAATATTCATGAACTTTCAGCCATGGACGACGACAAGCTCCGCCAGGTAGCCGAGTCGATGGGCATAAAAAAATTCAATCCCGAAAACCGACAAAATATTATTTACGATATTCTTGACAACCAGGCTATCAACGTAGCCTCAACTTCAGCGGCAAATCCTCAGGAGAAGAAACGCCGTCAGCCGCGTGAGAAACGCGCCGAAAAGACTCCGCGCAAGCCCCGCGAGACCGAAGAGACCGCTTCGGCAGAAACGGCAGAGACTCCGGCGGCCGACGCTACAGCCGACTCTGCAGCGGCACCCCGCCGCCGTGGCGCGCGCAAACCGAAAGCCGAGGCTGCAGAAGCTCCGGCAGAGGCTACTCAGCAGGAAGCGGCGGCCGAAAACGACGCTCCTCAGGCCGCACCCCAGCGCCGCGGACGCAAACCCAAGGCAAAGGCAGCCGAAACGGAGCAACAGCCCGAAGCCGCCGAAGCGACGACACCGGCCGAAGCGGCTCCCGCACAGCAGCCCGCCCAAGAGCCTGCTTCCGCTCCCGCAGCATTGCCCCTCGCACTGCCCGAAGCCACAGCTGCCGAAACCACCACTCCCGATGCCACCGAACCCCAGCAGCAACAGGGCGGCAACATGCAGCAGCATCAGCAGCGTGAACCCCGCCAGCAGCAACAGGTATCGTTCGGATCGTTCTTCCCCCGCGCCGGCGGCAAGACATTCGCCCCCCGCTCGCAGAAAGAACGCGAGGAAGCGGCTGCCGCAGCGGCTGCGGCTCCCATCATAATCCATGAGCCCGGAGCCGACACACAGACACCGCAGCAACAGCAGCAACAGGGCAAGAAAAACAAGAAGAACCGCAACAAGCAGCAACAGCAGCAACAGCCCGGCCGACAGGAGCACCGCTACAATTTCGACGGACTCATCGAAGCTCAGGGCGTGCTCGAAGTGATGCCCGAAGGCTACGGTTTCCTGCGCTCAAGCGACTACAACTATCTGTCATCTCCCGACGACATCTATGTGACACAGCAGCAGATAAAGCAATATGCGCTGCGTCCGGGCGACGTGGTTGAATGCACGATACGTCCGCCCCACGAAGGCGACAAATATTTCCCGATGTGCGAGGCCCGCATGATCAACGGCCGCACTCCCGAATTTATCCGCGACCGCACACTCTTCGAGCATCTCACACCGCTTTTCCCCGATGAGAAATTCGACCTTACGTCAGGCCGTTCGTGCAACATATCGACACGCGTTGTCGACATGTTCTCACCCATCGGCAAAGGTCAGCGCGGTCTGATTGTAGCTCCCCCGAAAACAGGTAAGACACTGCTTCTTAAAGATATCGCCAACGCCATTGCCGAAAACCACCCCGAGACCTACATCATGATACTGCTCATTGACGAGCGTCCGGAGGAGGTCACCGACATGATGCGCTCAGTCAACGCCGAAGTCATCGCATCGACGTTCGACGAACCCGCCGACCGCCATGTCAAAATCGCAAGCATCGTGCTCGAAAAGGCAAAACGAATGGTGGAATGCGGCCACGACGTGGTGATACTCCTCGACTCGATCACACGTCTGGCACGCGCCTACAACACCGTCAGCCCCGCGTCAGGCAAAATCCTCTCGGGCGGTGTCGACGCAAACGCCCTCCAGAAACCGAAACGTTTCTTCGGTGCAGCCCGCAACATCGAAGGCGGCGGCTCGCTCACCATCATAGCCACAGCCCTGACCGAGACAAGTTCGAAAATGGACGAGGTCATCTTCGAGGAATTCAAAGGCACCGGCAACATGGAGCTGCAGCTCGACCGCAAGCTGTCAAACAAACGTATATTCCCCGCCGTCGACATCACGGCGTCGAGCACACGCCGCGACGACCTGCTGCTGCGCACCGAAACCCTCAACCGCATGTGGATACTCCGCCGCTTCCTTTCCGACCGCAACTCGATCGAGGCGATGGAATTCATCAAAGACCGCATGGAGCGCACCCGCGACAACGACGAGCTGCTCCGCACAATGGGCGACTAACCATATAAACTGACCGAAACATGCGCGACGACAAACAACTTGAAGGGGTAACGCTCCTGGGCAACACCGGAGTGAAATATCCCACACAATACGCTCCCGAGGTGCTTGAGACATTTGTCAACAAGCACCCCGGCAACGAATACCTCGTGACATTCACCTGCCCCGAGTTCACTTCGCTGTGCCCCAAGACCGGGCAGCCCGACTTCGCCAAAATTATCATCAGCTACATACCACGCGAGAGAATGGTCGAGAGCAAGAGCCTGAAGCTGTATCTGTTCAGCTTCCGCAACCACGGCGACTTCCACGAAGACTGCGTGAATATCATCATGAAAGACCTCTGCCGGCTCATGAACCCGCGTTACATCGAGGTGAAAGGAATATTCACACCCCGCGGCGGCATCGCCATCCATCCGTTTGCCAACTACGGCGACGACGACCACCAATGGCTTGTAAAAAAGCGCCTTGAGGCATCGTTTCCCGACTCATTCTGACAATATCGCCCCGCAACCGGGCAACACAAAGACAACGTGTTAAACTTCAACCCATCATGAAACAGTCACTGATAGTATATTCCGGGGGACTTGATTCTACCACGCTTCTGTGGGAGTATGCCGACGAGATTGCCCTTGCCGTCAATTTCCACTACGGCTCAAACCACAATGAGCGTGAAGCCGAATGCGCCCGCCGCAACTGCGCGAAATTAGGGATAAAGCTGATTGAAATCGACCTTGGCTTCATGTCGCGTCATTTCAAGAGCTCGCTTCTTGAAGGAGCCGACGCAATTCCTGAAGGCAACTATGACGACGACAACATGCGCTCAACGGTGGTACCGTTCCGCAACGGCATAATGCTTGCCGTCGCTGCCGGCCTCGCCGAGTCTGACAATCTGTCGACCATACTCATCGCCAACCACTCGGGCGACCACGCCATCTACCCCGACTGCCGCCCAGGCTTTGTCGACGCCATGGGCAAGGCGATAGCCGAAGGCACCTACGAAGGCATCCGCCTGTCGGCGCCCTACACATCGCTGACAAAGGCCGAGATTGTGGCGCGCGGCTCGCGTTTAGGTGTCGACTACAGCGACACCTACAGCTGCTATCGCGGCGAGGAGCATCATTGCGGCACCTGCGGCACCTGCCGCGAACGCGCCGAGGCTTTCGCTCTCGCCGGAGTGAACGACCCCACCGTCTACGACACAACATCAAAGTCATGATCAACGTAGAGTTTACCGACGAATTCCGCGCGCTGGCGCCCGACTACCGCATGCTCCAGATCGAGGCCGATGTCACCGGAGGCGACACACCCGAAGCCCTCACCGGTGAAATCGACAGATTTGCCACATCGATGCGGCAGGTGATGGAAATTGCCGACATCAACAAGCGCCCCGGCATAGCGGCCACACGCGCCGCCTACAAACGTTTCGGCAAAGACCCAAACCGCTATCGCCCGTCGCAGGAACAGATGTCGCGCCGCATCATCAAAGAGCTCGGACTCTATGTCGTCAACAATCTCGCCGACGCCGGCAATCTGCTGTCGCTCAAATGCGGCTGTTCGCTGGGGGTGTTTGACCGCGACAAAATAGCTGGCGACACCATAACCCTCGGGCGCGGCCGTCACGACGAGCCCTACACCGGAATAGGCCGCGGCGACCTCAACATCGAAAATCTCCCCGTCATACGCGACGCTGCCGGAGGCATAGGCACTCCGACCTCCGACAACGAACGCACCGCCGTCGACACATCGACACGACGCATACTCCTGACCGTCAACATCTACGGCGACGCCGACATGAGCGACGCCGACATCGATGCCGAAGCACGCCGTCTGCTCACCGACTACTGCTCGGCCACCGACATCACATCGCGCATAGTCCGCGCAATCCAATCTTAATGACATCATTGCCAACAAGAGTAGTTCTGCCCTCATTTTCAACAATCTCTGAATGTTTTGACTGATGACAGACATATTTATCATAATAACACTCATTTTGCTCAACGGCATTTTCTCGATGTCGGAAATAGCTCTTGTATCGGCAAGGAAATCAAAATTGTCAGCTGAAGCAAAGAAAGGCAACCGGTCGGCAGCCACCGCATTGCGGCTGATAGAAAATCCCGACAGGTTTCTTTCGACCGTGCAGATCGGCATCACGCTCATAGGTATACTCACCGGATTGTTCTCGGGCGCGGCATTCGCCTCCGATCTCGGCGACATGCTATGCCGGCTCGGCATAGCCGACAAGACCGCACACAGTCTGGCCCAGATACTGATTGTCACGGTGGTCACCTATCTCTCTATCGTCATCGGCGAACTGATACCCAAGCGAATAGGCATAGCGATGTCTGACAGGATATCACTGTGGATAGCGCCGGTGATGCATGTGCTGTCGGTCGTCACAATGCCGCTTATATGGCTGCTCTCCGTTTCTACAAATCTGGCGGTAAGGCTTTTGGGATTGAAAAACAAGTCGACGGTTGTGACCGAAGAGGAGATACGCTCCCTCATACAGGAGGGCACGGAGTCAGGACAGGTGCAGGAAGTGGAGCAGGACATCATGGAACGTGCCCTTGTGATGGGCGACCAGACCGTGGGGCGCATCATGACCAACCGCTCCGACATCATAAGCCTGCACAGCCGCATGTCAACTGACGAGATAAAGGAGATTGTTTTCGGAAATATACACCGGTGTTATCCCCTTTATTGCGAAGACGGCAAGGAAGTGAGAGGCATTGTGAGCGTGGGCAAGCTGCTGCGTGCCGTAGACTCGGGCCGTATCGACTGGAGCGGCATAGTGTCAGAGCCGGTATATTTCCCCGAAAGCATGACAGCATACGACGCGCTTGCCGTGCTGAAAAGCGGCGAGGTGGAATGCGCTCTTGTATGCGACGAGTTCGGCGACATGCAGGGCATAATAACACTGCGCGACGTGCTTGAAGGGCTCGTCGGCATAATCAACGACCAATCAGACTCGCCGGTCATCGAGCCGCTGGACGACGGATACATTGTCGACGGACAATACAGATGGTATGATTTTCTGGCATTCATGGACTCGGAATATCTTTACGAACCGTCAGGCTACACCACAATAGCGGGATGGTTTCTCGACACCTACCGCCATTTCCCCGGCGAAGGTGAAACCGTAGAGTGGCAAGGGTTGAGTTTCAGAATTATCGACATTGACGGACCGCGCATAGACAAATTTCTCGTAAAAAAAATCAAACAGGAGGAGGAGTGACGATGGCGACTGAAAGCAGCAAGACAAGAAAAGTGACGGCGCTCACGCTGGTGATGACGCTCGGCATAGTGTTCGGCGACATAGGCACCTCGCCGCTCTACGTGATGAAAACCATATTGCACGTCAATCCGCACTTCGACGCCGACTATGTGATCGGCGCGGTGTCGTGCGTGATATGGACACTCACACTCCAGACCACACTTAAATATGTGATAATAGCACTGAGCGCCGACAACAAGGGTGAAGGCGGCATACTGGCGCTGTTCGCGCTTCTGCGCCGGTGCAAGCCGCGGTGGCTCTACGTGGCCGCAATCATAGGCGCGAGCACGCTTGTGGCAGACGGCGTAATCACGCCGGCCATCACCGTCACCACAGCCATCGAGGGGCTTGACACATTCAGCGCCTCGGCTCCGGTTGTTCCGATAGTGCTCGCCATCATCACCTTCATATTCATACTCCAGTATTTCGGCACGAAAACCATCGGCAACCTGTTCGGCCCGGTGATGCTGCTGTGGTTTCTGATGCTCGGCGTTGTCGGAGCGTCGGCCATGACCTCGTGTCCGGCCATCTTCAAGGCGTTCAATCCGGTTTATGCCGTGCGTCTGCTCATAAGCTATCCGGGATGGTTTCTGGTGCTCGGCGCAGTGTTTCTATGCACAACGGGAGCCGAGGCGCTGTATTCCGACCTGGGGCACTGCGGACGCCGCAACATATCGATTACCTGGGGCTTCGTCAAGGCGATGCTGCTGCTCAACTATCTGGGGCAGGGAGCATGGATACTGTCGCACCCGGCCGACGCGGTGCTGTCGGTCAATCCGTTCTACGGCATCATGCCGCAATGGTTCACCGGCATCGGCATCGTGATGTCGACCCTTGCCGCCATCATAGCCAGCCAGGCATTGCTCAGCGGGTCGTTCACCCTCTTCAGCGAGGCGATAGGTCTTGACTTCTTTCCGCGTGTACGCATCAAATATCCCACCGACATCAAGGGGCAGCTGTTCATACCGCTCATCAACATCTTCCTCTATCTGGGGTGCATCTTCACGGTAGTCATCTTCGGCAGCTCGGCGCGCATGGAGGCCGCCTACGGCCTTGCCATCACCGTGACGATGCTGATGACGACAGTGTTGCTGTGCGTGTGGATGCACAACCGCAAAGTCAAAATGTGGCTCACACTCGCCTTCGGTGTCACGTTTTTCGCCATCGAGGGATTGTTTTTCACGGCCAACGCCACCAAATTCGTGCACGGCGGCTGGTACACAGTGCTGATAGCCGGCCTGGTGTTCGCCGTGATGTTTGTGTGGCACCGCGCGCAGACCATACGCCGCAAATTTGTCGACATGAAAAGCCTCGACACATATATCCCGGTCATAAAAGATATAAAAGATGACAGAGAGATACCGCTTTATGCCTCCAATGTGGTGTATCTGAGCCGGTCGGACGATGACGACTCAGTGGAGAGCAAACTCATCTACTCCATCATCAACAAGCACCCCAAGCGCGCCGACCACTACTGGGTAATACATATCGACGACACCGACCGCCCCTACACGCTGGAGTATGACTGCAAGGTGCTCGTGCCCGACACCCTCTACCGCATCAACATGCACATCGGCTTCAGGGTGAAATCACAGCTCAGCGTCTACTTCCGCCAGATTGTGGAGGACCTTCAGCGCGACGGGCTCGTCGACATCACATCACGCTACCGCTCGCTGAGCCGCCACGGCATCGCCGGCAACTTCCGCTTCGTGATACTGCGGCATCTTTTCTCGCCTGACAGCTCGTGCAAGCGGTCAGACAAGGTGATGATGCGGCTCCACACACTGCTGCGCCGCATCGCCATACCCAAAGAGGTGGCGCTCGGACTCGACACCAGCAATGTCGACGTCGAAAACGTACCCCTGATCATCAACACCCGTCCGGCGGAACGCATCGTGCGCCGGCAGGAATGACATACAAGCAATCAATTTTCCAACCTTCAAACCATAGAGAAACATGAAATCTCTCCGTATCTATCCCGGCAATATCAACATGCGGTTTATCGAAGAGGCAGTGGAGGCGCTCGAGGCCGGCAATCCGATCATCTACCCTACCGACACCTACTACGCCATAGGGTGCGACGCCACCAACCAGCGCGCCATCGAGCGAGTGTGCCGTCTGAAAAATATCGACCCGCGCCGTCAGCATCTCGCCATATTGTGCGCCGACATGAGCCAGGCAGCGCGGTTCGCACGCATCGACAACCGTGCGTTCGAGATCATGCGCCGCAATCTCCCCGGCGCCGTGACATTCATTCTGCCGCCGGCCACCACGCTCCCCAAAGCGTTCAAAGGACGCAAGGAGGTGGGCGTCAGAATACCCGACGACGACGTTGCCCGCCGCCTTGCCGAAGAGCTCGGCCGCCCGCTGCTCACCACTTCGATAGTCACCGACAGTCTTGACAGCGACGACTGCCACCTTGCCATGATGGAGATAGCCGACAGCTACAGCCCCGACGTAGCCCTGACAATCGACTCCGGACCACGCAGCTGCATCCCCTCGGCCATAGTCGACCTGACCGACTCATCTTCGCCGGTAATACTCCGCGAAGGCGCCGTCGACCTCGACTGAAACAGAACATCACATTGTAGGGACGCACGGCTCGTGCGTCCGACAACATACTGATTATCAGCACTATCCTTCGGACACACGAGCCGTGCGTCCCTAATTTTTGAGCGCACTTTTCCGGGTTATGCGGCAGCGATGTCTACAAGCTGCTATATGACGGGGAGAAGGTGTCGCCGGCTGTTGAGGCGCCGGTGTCGAAACCCTTCTTGAACCAGCGGACACGCTGCTCAGAGCGGCCGTGGTTGAAACTTTCGGGCATCTCGCGTCCGTAGGCCTTGCGCTGCAGATAGTCGTCGCCTATCTTCGAGGCTACGTCGAGCGCCACTTCAAGATCGCCGGGCTCGAGCGAGCCGAACATCTGATTGTCGTGCCAGGCCCATACGCCGGCATAATAGTCGGCCTGCAGTTCCAGCCGCACACTGATTTTATTGGCCTCTGTCTCCGACAGGCGTGCCATCTGATTATGGGCTTTGTCGAGTGTGCCGAGCAGATGCTGCACATGATGCCCCACTTCGTGGGCTATGACGTAGGCGTAGGCGAAGTCGCCGCCACCGCCGATTGTCGACTGCATGTCGCGGAAGAAATCCAGATCGATATATACCGTCTCGTCAGCCGAACAGTAGAACGGGCCTGTCTGCGCGGTGCCTTGTCCGCAGCCGGTCTGCACGGCGTCCTTGTAGATTACGAGCTTTGGCTCCTGATATTCGCCCCATCCGTTCTTTCGGAACTCCTCGCGCCACACATCTTCGGTGCCGGCAAACACTTTCGACGACAGATCGAAGAGATAAGCGTCGGTCTCGTCTTCGACATATTCGGGATATGAACCGCCGCTTCCGAGCCCCTGCGAGGCAAGGTTGCCGATGGCGTCGCCGATATCACCTCCGCTCATCAGGGTTATCACTACAGCCACAATGGCGCCGACAATGCCGCCGCCGGCTGCAATCGATTTGCCCGACACGCGGCGCCGGTCGTCCACGTTGTCGCTTCTTCGTCTACCGTCAAGTCTCATAACTAACTCGTTGTTTCTTATTTGTAATCAATCGGGCGCACTTTCAGTCGCTCTCCGGCATCATTGACGATAGAGCGGTAGTAGCGTTCGTCATATCCGGGGAAAGAGGGATAGGCGGGCATGCCGTATTCGTTGCGCATGAACTGTCCGTTTTCCTCTTTCTTCATGTTGCCGTCCATATATTTAACAAACAAGTAGTCGCCGAGTTCTTTGTAGCGGTCGGTAGCCTTCTTGGCCCAGATGTCGGCGAGGTTCTGAAGGAGCTCCTTCGCATCTTCGGTCTCGAAGAAAGGCACCTGGTCGAGCGCCACCTCAACATCTTTCACAATGCCGTCCTCAAGCTCGGCCTGCACCTTGCGTATGTCGGGTATCATCTGCGAGTAGCGGTTGTAGGCCTGATTGGCGACATAGTTGTTGACCCAGAAATTGGAGGTCCACGACAGAGTGTTCATGTCGCCGTTGCCCACGGCCACTTCATGGGGCGCATGGTCGACGGAGCAGAATATCGGGAGATATACGCATGTGTTGGCGTCGTCGGTGCCGAACCAAAGCAGCCCCTTCATATAGTCGGGCAGGTGGCCGCGCATCTGTGCCACAAACGAGAAACCGGTCTGCTGCGTGGCGATTGCGCGCTCGTTGGTATACTCCACGGAGTCGACCTCAAAGGTCATCGGACGCCAGCGGTAAGGCACACCGTAAGGGCCTGCGCCGATGTCGTGCGTCATGTCGTAGGGGGTATCCTCGAAGTGGTCGCGCATCATGGCTTTCATGTCGGCGGCGGTGACAGCCTTGCGGGGCTTCACCCAGAGGGGAAGCGGCTCACCCTCGGCGCGGTCAATCCACGGCAGATAGCGCTCCATGCCGTCGGCGTGGCGGTTGAAGAAAGCCCACACGCGGGCGTCGCAGCCGCGCAACGCGCCGAAGTCGGTCACGGCATAGGCTTTCGAGAAATCGAAATCCTCGTCGTTGCCTTTGAAATAGCCCTGCTTGCGGGCGAAAGAGATGACATCCTTGCTGTAGAGCGTTTCGGGATCGTTGAGCGGGAAAGTGTGGATACGCGCATGGTTGGCGTGTCCGGAGATATATCCGTCGGGCACGCGGCGCGCCACCCACACGGCACCTTTGTCTTTGGCGCCCTTGCCGATCATCTCCATCAGCCACACCTCGTCGGGGTCGGCAATCGAGAATGACTCGCCTTCGCTGGCGTAGCCGTATTTGTCGACAAGTTCTATCATCGTGTCGAGAGCCTCGCGGGCAGTGCGTGCGCGCTGCAGAGTGATGTAAATGAGCGAGCCGTAGTCAATCATGCCGCTTCCGGCAAGCTCGTGACGGCCGCCCCATGTGCTTTCGGCGATGGTGAGGCCGTGTTCGTTCATATTGCCGATGGTGGCGTAGGTGTGGGCGGGCTCGGGTATTTCACCCAAAGGTTTTCCGGTGTCCCATTCGACCACCTTGCGCATGGCGCCTTTTTGATGGTCGGCCGAGGGCTGGTTGTAAAGCTCGCCGTAGAGACTGTGGGAGTCGGCGGCATAGGTGACAAAAACACTTTTATCTTCGCCGGCGCCTTTCGCCACGATAAGGCTCGTGCATGCAAGGGCGGGCAATGAGGCTGCGATTGCAGCGGCAAATATGGTTGTCAGTCGTTTCATTGGCTATTGTTTTTTCGGAGAGTTCTCCGACATGTCAGACCGGTCGGACCTGTCGGACAAGTCCGACCAATTATGAATTATGAATTGTGAATTATGAATTACTTCAGTTGTTTGAGGAGGTGGGCGACGGCGCCTTCGAGCTGTGCGTCGCGGCCATCGATGAGGTCGCCGGGGTTATTGTAGATGAGCACGTCGGGTTCGAGCTGCTTGTTTTCAAGCGTGGTCTCGCCGTAGAGCTTGTTGGTTACCTGCGGGATGCCGAACAGCAGAGAGGGGTCAATCTGAGTCTCCCACCAGACGGCTGTCATGGTGCCGGGCACGGGAGAGCCCACGACATCGCCTATGCCGAGCGCCTGATAGGCAGCCGGAGTGCCCGACGCATCGGAGTAGTTGCCTTCGTTGACGAGCATGACCGACGGCTTGTTCCACTGCGCCCAGGGCTCAGAACCGATATATTGTCCGCGTGGCACATACTGCATGTATTCCTTGCCGGAGAGCAGTATCAGCAGGTCGTTGTGCAGCCAGCCGCCGCCGTTGAAACGGGTGTCGACCACCACTGCCTCACGGTTGCGGTAGCGACCGAGCAGGTCCTGATAAACGCGGCGGTAGCTTTCGGAATCCATGCCGCGCACATGCACGTAGGCCAGACGGCCGCCCGAAAGCGAGTCGACAAGCGCCTGGTTGTGCTCCACCCAGCGCTCATAGAGGAGGTTTGACACAGTGCCCTGCGCCACGGCATTTACCTCGATTGTGCGTGAGGCTCCGCCTGCGGCAGGCTTGATCTCGAGTTTCACTTTCTTGCCGGCTTTGCCTTCGAGCAACGGGAAGTAGTCGGCGCCGGAGGCTATTTTCACACCGTCGACCGACATGATGATGTCGCCGGGATGCACGTCGGCTTTGGCCGTAGAGAGCGGGCCGCGCGCTATGACCTCTTCCACTTTCAGGCCGTCGCCGTCGTAGGCGGAGTCAAAGAAAGCGCCGAGCGATGCAGTTGAAAGCGGAGCTCCGGCGCCGTAGCTTCGGGCTCCGGTGTGTGATGCGTTGAGTTCGCCGAGGATTTCGCTCATCATTATAGCGAAGTCGCGGTTGTTGCTGATATAGGGAAGGAATTTGCGATAGTCATCGCCGTAGGCCTTCCAGTCGACGCCATGGAGATTTTCGTCGTAAAATTTCGCTTCGACCTGGCTGAGCATGTGGTCGTAGATATATTCACGCTCGGCCGACGGAGTGCGGGTGTAGAGGGCACTGAATTCGATGGCCTCTTTCGAACCGTCGGAAAGCGAAAGTTTGCTCAGGCCGCTGCCGGAGATTATGTAGAGGTTTTCACCGTCTTTGTCGGGCACGAAACCGCCGGCCACATCTGAAGCGAACACCGATGTGTCGCCTTTCTTGAGGTCTTTTTTCATCAGGTTGGCCTTGCCGTCGGGGGCGCTTACCGTGTAGTAGAGGTTCTCGCCTTTCTTGTCAAGGTAATAGTCGCCGAGGAAGCCGGAGCTTGAAGTGAGGCGGCGTGTGCGGTATCGGCGGTTGTCGAGGTCGAATTTGAGCGGCTTTACATCGCCGGCATCGTCATCGGCCTCTTCACCTTTTTTACCCTTTTTGCCTTTTTTCTTGTCTTTTTTCTTCTTGTCGTCGGAAGCATCGTCAGAGTCGGCATCTTTGGCCGCCTGTTCAGCCAGTTCGGCCTCCTCCTTTGTGCGGTTGAGCATATCCCAACCCTCGCCGTCGAGCATCATCAGAAGGATATCGGTCTGCTCGCCCCACGAAGCCTGGTTCTTGTAGCCGTAGCGGCCCGACTCGTAGGTGAAGCCTTTGCCGTCGAGCGCCCAGCGGGGGTTGCCCTCGGCATATCCGCTTTCGGTAAGGTCGACCACGGTTTTTCCGTCGGCGCTCACCAGAGCGATATCAGAGTTGTTCCAACCGCCGGTGCCGATATATGAAGCGAGCAGCCAGCGAGAGTCGGGACTCCAGCGAAACGACACGTCGCCGTCGGTGTAGGAATAGTTCCATTTGCCGTCGAGCGCAGTGACCGGGGTCTTTGTCTTGAGGTCGATCACGCGAATGGCGGTACGGTCTTCAAGGAATGCCACTTTCTTTCCGTCAGGGCTGAATTCGGGCTGCTGGGCGGTACCGTCGCAGCTGTAGAGCGGTTCTTCCACGATTTCGTCGGCGTAGGTGAAGAGCTTGTCTTTGTCGCCCTTTATTTTTGCCGTGAAGAGCTGCCACTTGCCGTCGCGCTCGCTGTCGTAGACGAGAGTCTTGCCGTCGGGCGAGAAACTTATGCAGCGCTCCTGTCCGGGGGTGTCGGTGATGCGTCGTGTAGTCTTGTATTTGGTCGAAGTGACATAGACATCGCCGCGTATGATGAAAGCCACCTCCTTGCCGTCGGGCGACACGTCGAGAGCCGTGGCGCCTGCGCCGGTGAAATATTTCACATGGTCGGCGTCATAGAGGTCGGCTACGATGCTGACATCGACTTTGCGCGGTTCGCCGCCGGGTCGCAGTGTGTAGAGCTCACCGTCCCACGAATAGGCGAGCAGGGAGCCGTCGGCGGTGGCAGAGAGAGAGCGCACCGGATGGCGCTCGTAAGATGTGAGGCGGCGGCGAGCCGAGCCGTCGACATTGCGTGTGTAGATATTGAGGTTGTCGTTGTCCTCTTCGCTGAGATAGTAGAACTGCTCCCCTTTTCCCCACACGGGGTCGATGTCATGTCCGTCGAAGTCGGTCAGGCGGGTGAATTTTCCGTCGCGCACGAGCCAGATGTCGCCTGTGCCGGCCGAGCGTTCATGCTTGCGCAGCGGGTCCTCGTAGCCTTTGCGGTCGCGGTAGAGGATATCGCCGCGGTCGTTGACACTCATTGCAAGAGCGGGCACCGACATAAGCAGCGAGGGGCGTCCGCCCTTGACGGGCACAGTGTAGGTCTGGCTCTGGAAGCTGCCCACGGCGGCAGATGCAGCGGGGAGTATGTTGGCGTCGAACACCACGGTCGAGTCGTTGAGAAATGCACGGGGGGTCTCGTTGACGCTGTTTGAAGTGAGACGTCGCGGAGTGCCGCCCTTGGCATCGACCACAAACACGTCGTCGCTGCCGAGACGGTCGCTGCAGAAGGCCAGCATGCGTGAGTCGGGACTCCACACCGGAGCAGAGTTGTAACCTTCGGAGGTGATGCGCACGGCGTTGCCGCCGTTGACATCGACCGTGTAGATATCGCCCTTGTAGGTAAACGCTATAGCTGTGCCGTCGGGCGATATAGCGCTGTTTCTGAGCCACAGCGGCGACGACTCCGAAGCGCCGGCCGCGCCGATGGCTATTCCTGCCATAACGGCAGCAAGCATTATCTTTTTCATTGCAACATGGTTTTTAAATTTTAATGCAGTAAAGATAATGAAAGTTTTTGAAACGGAGGAGTCTTAGAGTATGTTTTCGCGCCGCGAATATCATTACCTGCTGCATGTTGTAGCAAACTTATTACATTTTTTTAAATATACATTGATTTTTTTGTATAATATAAAACTTATGCATATTTTTGCAGCATAATAGGATAAAAAAAGCTCGAAAGCCTGTGTCCCTGTCAAATAATAAGCTTCGCGGGGCGCCGGCCATTCACTAAGATTCACTGAAAAAAAATACCGATATTGTTATTTACAGCGTAAACTCATTGACTATCTTTTTTTACTGATTATTCCGGAACTGTCAGAAATCTGTACTGTCATGCATCAGGAGGCACAGGTTGCCATGTTTCCGATATCAAACAGCCACAGTCGGTCATGCCGGCTATCGGCCGATATCAAAGACACCCCATCGGTTCCCGTTAACCGTCAGACAGTTAATTCCGACAAATTCCATGAGCCGCTCAGAGGAGCAAGCTCGACAGGTCTATATAATTTCAATTACAATATCACATCCCCTGATGGTTTATTATGATTATTTTATAGCGAGAGGCAATCTCTCCGGCATCTGTCACCGGTCGGCGGCCACAGCCGCAGGCAATTAAATAAAACGCACCGTATATCACACTCCCGAAGTCATGATATGCGGCTGTCTTTGTCATGGTAAAATCATTTAGGGCTTATTTAACAGACAAGTATCAAATCACCATAAAAGAATATAGTTTTGTTAGATTGGAATCGACGGTCAAAACCGTGAGGCCGCGTAGCCGCCGATATTTATATCTTTCTTTGAAAGGTATAGGTAATAGTGATAATTAAAGATTAAACCCGTTTATTAAGTAGAGACCGGTTTGCACTACCGGATCCCTAATCTATGAATGTCCGTGACAAGTGATTGCCGCGGACATTCGCTTTTTTGATATTTTTTATCAGACGGCAGCTAATTTTCCGATAAAATAAAAGCGGATAAAGAAATTTATTGTATTTTTGTAAAAACATTAATTGAATGTCTGATTGAATGCCGAAGCTGTGTCATCGGGAATATTACCTTACCGGCCTGCGGCGGCATAAGATGCAGACACTCTCCAAATCCATTAAAACATAAAGCTTATGGCAACAGAAATCGACTGGGCCAACTTATCGTTCGGCTACCGCAAGACCAACTACAACGTACGCTGCACCTACCGCGACGGCAAATGGGGAGAAATCGAAGTCACCGATTCGGAATATATCAACATACACATCGCCGCCACGGCGCTTCACTACGGCCAGGAGATATTCGAGGGTCTGAAGGCATTCCGCGGCAAAGACGGCAAGATACGCGTGTTTCGTCTCGACGAGAACGGCAAGCGCATACGCCGCTCGGCCGAGGGCATACTCATGGAGCCGGTGCCCGAAGAGCTGTTCCGCGAGATGGTAATCAAAGCCGTTGAACTCAACGCCGAATTCGTGCCCCCCTACGGCAGCGGAGCTTCGCTCTATATCCGTCCTCTCGAGATCGGCGTCAGCGCCCGCGTAGGCGTGAAGCCGGCTGACGAATATGTGTTCCTCATTCTTGTCACCCCTGTCGGACCTTACTTCAAGGAAGGCTTCAAGCCCACCAACATCTGCATCATGCGCGACTATGACCGCGTGGCTCCCAAAGGCACCGGACGCTGGAAAGTGGGCGGAAACTATGCCGCCAGCCTCGCAGCCGGCGAAAAGGCTCACGAGCTCGGCTACTCGGCAGTGCTCTACCTCGACCCGCAGGAGAAAAAATATCTTGACGAATGCGGTCCGGCCAACTTCTTCGCCATCAAAGACGGCAAATATATCACTCCGGCCTCGGAGTCGATACTTCCGTCGGTCACCAACAAGTCGCTCCAGCAGCTCGCCAAGGATATGGGCATCGAGGTTGAAAGCCGCCACATATTGCTCGAAGAGCTCGCCGACATAACAGAAGCCGCCGCATGCGGCACGGCTGCCGTGGCCTCTCCCATCGCCGAAATCGATGACCTCGACACCGGCAAGAAATATGTAGTGTCGCGCAACGGCGAGGCAGGCCCCATCACCACCGCCCTCTACAACAAGCTCCGCGCCATACAGCTCGGCGAGGAGGAGGATATCCACGGATGGAACACTATTGTCAATGCATAATGCATAATTCATAATTCATAATGCATAATTCATAATTATGCATCTCCAAGGCTAATACCTCCAAAATGTAGGGACGCACGGTTCGTGCGTCCGCCAACACCCTGATTATCAAACGTCAAATTCGGACGCACGAGCCGTGCGTCCCTACAAAGGGAAATAGGATAAGTTTTTTCAAATCAATACTCAATCGTGGCAATTATGAATTGCGAATTCGATAAAGTAATCGATAAATATTATCCCGTCGGCAGCCGCCGGCGGGATATCTATATGAAGCATTGCCGGCAAGTGGCCGACAAGGCTCTCGCGATAGCGCGGCGCAAAGGGCTTGCGCTTGATGAGGCAGACATCATTGCCGGAGCCATGCTTCATGACATAGGCATAGCGCTTACCGACGCTCCCGGCATCGACTGCCACGGCACTCTACCATACCTTTGCCACGGCACGGCCGGCGCCGACCTGCTGCGCCGCGAAGGTGTCGACGAGCGGTTTGCCCGCATCGCCGAGCGCCACACCGGCGCCGGCATCACAGCTGACGAAGTGGCGGCCTCAGGGCTCCCTTTGGCGGTGCGCGACTATCTGCCTGAGACACTTCTGGAGCGCCTGATCTGCTATGCCGACAAATTCTACTCAAAAAGCGGCGACATGGAAGAGAAGCCGCTCGAACGCGTCATCGCCTCCATGAAAAAATTCACCCCCGCAACTCTGCAGCGCTTCAACGCCCTGCATGAGGAATTTTCGTAAGCACAGAGAGCACATATCGCCCGACCCACACCGGCGGCACAACACTACAACAGTTGTGCCGCCGCTACTTTTTAGCACTAAAATAGTGTCATATATCACTACAGGTCAACGACATCCGTTTTTACGCATCTATATTTTAAACACAAGGCATTGGACAAAACAGTTATTGTTGCTAATTTCGCCATGCCGACAGACGGCACCGGCGCTCTTACCCGCCACAACCACGTCACGGCTCGGACGCAGACTTGCGCATATCGCATTTTTTTGCTAAATTTGCCCTGTGACATCAACCTGTAAATTTTAACCATACACGGCTTGATACAGCCACTTTAACACATTTCCATGAAACAAAAAATCATAGCAACAATCACACTGGCCGCAGCTGCAGCAGGCTCGCTGCAAGCATCGCAGGCCGGCGACATCGTAGCCACCGACGCCTACCGCTGGACCGGCGACTCGATTATCCAGGGAGAATATAAAGCCTACGCCCCGAGCGATGTGGAAATCATCTCGGACTACTCGGCGCAACCCCACTATTTCATGCCGATAGAAAAGCGGTGGAAACTCCGCAACGACATATCGTCATATCCGAAGCTGCGCAGCGACAACCGTCTGCACAACGCCATCTACAACATGGGTCTTGACGAGATGGTCAACGCCGTCGAGCCCGACACCACCCTGCGCACAGGCAAGGAATGGGCCGGAGTGTGGACCCGCGACGTATCCTACTCTATCATACTGTCGATGTCATATCTTCAGCCCGAGGCTTCGAAGATATCTCTGATGAAGAAGGTGACTCCGACCGGCCGCATAATCCAGGACACCGGCTCGGGCGGCGCATGGCCCGTGAGCTCCGACCGCATGATATGGGCTGTTGCCGCCTACGAGCTCTACAAGGTGACCGGCGACCGCGACTGGCTCGAATATATCTATCCCATAATCAAAAACTCGCTTGAGGATGACTTCGAGATCACATACGTCGACGGAGCTGTCAACGGCGAGACTTCATTTATCGACTGGCGCGAGCAGAGCCACCCGAAATGGATGCAGACCGTCGACATCTACGCTTCGCAGGCGCAGAACACCGGCGCCGTGCACGTGGCCGCCCTCGACGTGCTGTCGAAGATTGCCGCCGAACTCGGCAAGAAAGATGACGCGGCAAAATATGCCGAGATGTCGAAATCGCTCAATGAAAGCATCATAAAGAAATTCTGGATGCCCGAGAAAGGCACGATGGCAATGTACACCTACGGACGCGAGTATCCGATAATCAACCCGCGCTCCGAGACTCTCGGCCAGGCTTTCGCCATACTCTACGACCAGGTGCCCGACTCGATGGCCGCCACAATCACTGAAAATGTACCCACTACACCCTACGGCCCGGCCATCTTCTTCCCGCAGATCAAGGACATGCCCGCCTACCACAACAATGCGTTATGGCCCTGGGTGGCATCGTACTGGGTGCTCGCCAATGCCAAGACCGGCAATGAGGAGGGCGTGATGGAGGGTATCGGCTCGGTGTTCCGTCCGGCAGCGCTCTTCACCACCAACAAGGAGAATTTCAACCTCGACAACGGCGACATCGCCACCGAGCTAAACTCGTCGAACATGCTGTGGTGTCTTGCCGGCAATCTGGCGATAACCCACCGTGTGCTGTTCGGCATCACGTTCGAGACCGACGGCCTGCACATTAGTCCGTTCGTGCCGAAAGCACTTGCCGGCACCCGCTCGCTTGAAGGCTTTGACTACCGCGGCTCGAAAATCGACATCACCGTCAACGGATACGGCAACCGCGTGAAGGACATCACAGTCAACGGCAAGCGCCTGAAAGATGTCAACGGTGCCGTAATCCCCGCCCGTCCCAAAGGCAATTATAACGTAGTTGTAACTATGGCCGACAACGATATCGCCCCAATGAAGGTGAACCGCACCGCCAACGTCAAGTCACCTCTGACTCCGCTGACCCGATTCACCCACGACGCCGATATCGCGGCCACCAATCCCGGCGCTCCCTACGAGAACACCCTGCAATGGAACCCGATAGAATATATCGCAGGATATATCGTGCTCCGCGACGGCGAGCGCATAGCCCGCACACGCCAGACATCGTTTGACGCATCGGTGCCGGGAGTATATCAGGTGATCGGAGTCGACGCCGACGGAGTTGAGTCGTTCGCATCAGAGCCTCTGAGCAACCAGCCCTCGGTGCGTGTCAAACCCGCCGCCACTGCCACCGTATTGAAATCGAAAGAGGTGTCATACCAACCCGACGGCGGTGTAATCAACGGCTACAGCGGCAACGGATTTGCAGAGACTGACCACAACACCGCACCTGTTGTATTCGATATCGACGCCGACGGCGACTACTTCCTGTCGCTCCGCTATGCCAACGGCAACGGCCCGGTCAACACGGAAAACAAATGCGCGGTGCGCACACTCTTCGTCGACGGGGTCAAGGCAGGCACAGTCGTGATGCCGCAGCGCGGAGTCGGCAACTGGGATGACTGGGGCATGACCAACTATATCCCGGTGAGTCTCACCAAAGGCAAACACAAAATCACCATCGAGATGATGCCTTACGACGAGAACATGAACCTCGCCACCAACCATGCCATCATCGACGCCCTCGTCATGGAGCGCCGCTGACAGAAATAAATATATATAAGTATACATTTCCTATGATGCTTCCGGTGATAAATATCGCCGGAAGCATCAGTCCGTTAAATATTTTTCATCATTTTTATGCTAACATCAAACAAATTTTTACGAAGCATCGCCGCAGCGGCCATCGTAGCGACAGCAGGGTTATCGGCAGAAGCCTATATGGTGTATTACGACAACACCGAAACGGGCTGGACTACCCCAAATATCTATGTATGGAATGACACCGACGGGGATGAATGCTCTTGGCCGGGAACTCCCATGGAAAAATATACCGGCAATGCCAAACTGACCGATATATGGGAATATGAGGTCGACGATAAATACACCTGCATCATTTTCAACAACGGCTCCGGCCAGCAGACCATCGACTTGAAGGGCGGGAAAGAGATGTTTGCCGACAAGGTGTTCGGCTTCGCCGCCAAAGGGAGCGGCTCCTCTTTCAGCGACGCGATAATCGGCGACATCGGCACCTACTCGCAGGAAGAAGCCGAAACGGTGACGTGGACGGTGCATTTCCACAACAAGAGTTCATGGAACAACGTGTATGTCAGAATAAGCGGTGGGAAAGATACCGGCGGACAGATGTCGGCATTTCTCAACGGCGCGATATATGACTACGAGTTCGAGGCTCCGGAAAACGCGTCGCTCAAATGCAGTTTCTACAGCGTTTCGGGCGGAGCGGAGTCAAACACCACCGCCACATGGAAACTCGTCAACGGGCATGTCTATACCGAAAGCGGCGACAAGGGACTCAACAGCGAATATGACCCCGTCAACACCCTTCCCGAAAAAGAATACTGGCTCGAGCCGGAAATGCCGTCGCAGCTCCAGGAGGCGACTCTGTGGTTTAACCGCGCCTACTACCCCGACAGCAAACTGCTCAACACCGACGAAATTTATATCTATCCCGGACTGGTGCTCAAGGGCGGGTCGGACACGAACTGGTTTGGCGCACCCGCCTGGGATAATCTTGACGCCAAATACAAGATGGTGCGCGACGAGTCAAACCCCGACCTCTACAGCATCACGTTCACACCGTCGATAGCCTCATGGTTTGGCGCTGACGATGATGACCGGTTCACGAAACTTGCCCTGATATTCCGCGACAAGGCAGGCAACATCAAGCAGCACGGCGAAGAAGACCAGTTCATCAGCCTCAAGCAGCTTGCCGACCCTACAGCCGGTCTCGGCGCAATCTTGTCATACGAGAATGCCGGCGGCACCCTTACCGTCACCGCCGAGAAAGGCAAGCTCATGCTCACTCCTGTCAACGACCAGATAATAAAGGTGTTCACGCTGCGCAACAGCGCCACCGTCACCGAAGAGCGGCCGTCGATCTCGGTTGTCGACGAAGCGTTTGCAAGCCCCTCCTACTCCGTCACTGAAAATGACACCGACATCACGCTCAGCATCAGCGGCGGCATCAAGGCGCACATCGACAAGACCACTTGCCAGGTGTCATTTCATGACATCAACGACAAACTGTATCTGCGCGAACTCTCCGGTCTGGTCAACAATCCCGGCAGAATAGAGGTGTCGTTTGAAAGCATGAACGAAGCCGGCTTCTATGGCGGCGGCTACAACGGCAACCGCACCAACTGGGACGGCAACACCATGATAATGAACAACACGCAGACCGGCAACTGGGGTCAGGGCACAAGCCATCCGCACAACATCTGCATCCCCTTCTACGTGTCGACCAACGGCTACGGCGTGTATTTCGACGACCATTACCGCGGGGCAACCATCTCCACCACCCGCACCGGCTCGACATATTCCAGCGGCAGCAGCAATCCTATCGCCTACTACTTCATCGGCGGCGGCGAGATTGCCGGCGGCCACGGCTCGATGCAGACCGTAGTGGAAAACTACACCGGCCTCACCGGTTTCCAGGAACTGCCTCCCTACTGGTCGCTGGGCTACATCACCTCTAAATTCAGCTTCGCGTCGCGCACGGAGGCCGAAGAGACTGTCAGCAAGACCAAAGATATAGATATACCGCTCGACGCCATCGTGTTTGACATCCACTGGCAGGGCGGCGTGAAGTATATGGGCAAAATCGACTGGGACACAGAAAATTACCCCAATCCGCTTGAAATGATCGCCAACTTCCGCGAGCAGAATGTACACACCATAGCCATCACCGAACCGTTCTTCACAAGCAACTGCGGCAACTATCAGTATATGAATGACAACGGCTTCTTCTCCGACAACCATGTCAACGACATGGCATGGCTCCAATCAGAGCATGTCGGACTTCTCGATGTCACCAAACCGGAGGCTATCGAATGGTTCAAAGACCTTTACAAGAAGCGTACCCTCGAAGGCATCGACGGCTGGTGGCTCGACCTTGGCGAACCGGAGAGACATGACGGAGACAGTAGCTACGAACTGGGCGATGTCAACCAGGTACACAACGAATACGGCAACCGCTGGTGTGAGTTCACCCTCGAGGCGCTCAAGGAATGCAAACCCGAGGCGCGCCACATACTGATGCCCCGCGCCGGCACATCTGGCATGCAGCGCTTCAACGCCTTCCCCTGGACAGGCGATATCGCCCGCACATGGGAGGGACTCAAGGCACAGGTGCCGGCACTTGTCAGCGGCGCCATGTCAGGCGTCAGCTATCTCGGCAGTGACATAGGCGGCTTCAGCGCGGATAATATCGGCACCAACGCCGACCTTTACCGCCGCTGGGTGCAGCTCGGAGTGTTCTACCCGTCGATGCGCACCCACTCGGCCACCCGACCGGAGGTGTGGCAGCCGGATTATTCAGGCATACGCAACGATGTGCGCAATGCCATCAACCTGCGTTACGCCTATCTCCCCTATACCTATACCCGCTCATATTACTACACGACCAAGGGGACACCTATAGCCCGTCCGGCCAATTTCGGCGACACCGACCCGTCGGTGCTCTCCGACTGCCGCGACGCCTACCTCTGGGGCGCCGACATATATGTTGCTCCGGTGCTTGACAGCAGTCAGACGAAGAGCATCACGTTCCCCGAAGGCGACTGGCTCGACATGAACAATTTCTCAACCATCTACAGCGGCCACAGCACCATCCGCTATGACGCACCCGTCAGCGTGCTCCCCCACTTCATGCGCCGCGGTTCATTCGTGCCCCGCTACCGTCAGGACACCTTCACCAGCACTGCTGAAATAGAGTCTAACCGCATCACCGTGCACTATTTCCCCTCTTACGGACAAAAAACCGACACCGGAGAATATTACGATGACGACCACACCTCGGCCAACTCTATAGAGGACGGAGCGTATCTGCTGACCCGCTTCACCGCCACATGCCAGGATGGCGTCAACGGCTATATCGATATCCATATCGACCGCGAGGGCAACGGCTGGGACAATATGTATGACAACCGTCCGCAGGACATACTGCTGCATGTCCATGACTACCGCCTGGGCAGCGGCAACATGATAAAGAGCCGTTCGACTAAAGCTGCCGGCGAATACAGCACGTATGCCGAAGACTTTTCGGATTTCAGTGCGAAAAGGGTCGGCTCGCTCGACGATGTGCTCGCCGAAAATGAAACTGTCAGCTTCGCCAACGACGGCAACGAGCTGTATATCCGCATACCTAATATGGCTGCGACACAGTCGCACTGGCTGCGTCTGTCAAGCGACGGCGTGACGGGCGTGCCGGAAGTCACAGATCCGTCAATGGCTCTGGCGTATGCCAACGGTGTCATCACTTACTCTGCTTCGGCCAACACTGACGAACTGTCGCTGCGCATCTACAGCACGACCGGCCAGACCGTGACTGAATATAACGGCCTGACTGCCGACGGCACCGCCTCGCAGATCGTGGTGGACCTCGCCCAAGGTGTCTACATAGCCCGCCTCAGCGGCACAGCCGCCGGAGCAACAAGCGTCAAGGCGCTGAAAATAATCGTAATGTAAGCAACTGAACATACACTCTATAAGCGAGGTCGCGCCGTGTGGATACGGCGCGACCTCGTCGCTATATAACGGAATGTCGCTACCACACACCGCCCTGCCCGGGCTAGGATGTGGGGAGACGTCGGTGGGCCGGGGTCTACGCCCGCTCCGCGGTCTGCGAACCCCGGTTAATCACTGACACGAGCCTCCGGCTCTCCGTGGGGAATGCGCTGTGATATCTGCGAGGGGATGCGGCGCGGCAGCATGTAGTGTGGAGTGTCACGCGGGGCGATGTGTGGTAGCGTTGGGAGGGATATAATATCAGTGTCGGACCCAGTGTCAGACTATCTACCGAGTCTCGCAGTGGATGATTGTTTCTTGCTCGGAGAGCCGGAGGCTCGGGATTGTGATTAACCGGGGTTCGCAGAACGCGGAGCGGGCGAAGACCCCGGCATGCAGATGCGTCTCTACGGTTAGCCCGGGAGGGGCGATGTGTGGGAGCATCATTGCAGGTCGTTGTCATGCCATATAAGGCCGGCTTTCAGATACAGATTTTTCATCTCGGCCTCATACCCTATACCTGCATGGTGTTGCTGCTGGTTTTTGATATAGTCAATAACCGAGTCACGCTCTTCGAGCGATACGCTCGAAGCATAATATCCGTCGCACCATGCCTCAAAGAGTGGATATATACCTGAACTCTTAATCCAAAGGCTCGACTTTGACTTGATTTTGCTGATTACACTACTTAGTGATTTTGTCGCATTTAGGTCGATAAGCATGTGCACGTGGTCGGGGACGCAGTTTACACGATAAAGGTAACACTTCTCCTCTTTCAACAGCGACCATATCACTCTGCAAAGATGCTCACGCTCGGCATGGACAATCGCCGGAATGCGATGTCTGGTGCCGAATACTATATGATGGAGGGACAAAACTTTGCTCATGTAGCAAATGTAACTCTTAAATTTGAGTATGCAAAAATATATGTCGTAATTTTGCCTGATGCATGTATATAATGTCGCTACCACATATCGCCCTGCCCGGGCTCGGCTGAGGAGAGATGTCGTGTGAGCCGGGGTCTTCGCCCGCTCCGCGTTCTCCGAACCCCGGTTAATCACTGACACGAGCCTCCGGCTCTCCGCGGGGAATGCGCTGTGATATCTGTGACGGGATATGCGGGGGGCGATGCTATCGATGTCGGTCTATCTCATGACTCTACTCGATGCCTATATGCTATCGGGGATGGTGGTCTCTGACGCTATGTAGTCGATACTATGGAGCGTGGATCCTGAGCTAAATGTCGCTACCACACACCGCCCCTCCCGGGCTCGGAGTGGGGAGACGTCGGTGGGCCGGGGTCTGCGCCCGCTCCGCGGTCTGCGAACCCCGGTTAATCACTGACACGAGCCTCCGGCTCTCCGCGGGGGAATGCGCTGTGATATCTGCGAGGGGATGTGGGGGTGATGCTATCGATGTCGGCCTATCTCATGACTCTACTCGATGGCTATATGCTATCGGGGATGGTGGTCTCTGCCGCTATGTAGTCGATACTATGGAGCGTGGATATGCATGAGCTAAATGTCGTTACCACATATCGCCCTGCTCGGGCTCGGCTGGGGAGAGATGTCGGGTGGGCCGGGGTCTACGCCCGCTCCGCGTTCTGCGAACCCCGGTTAATCACTGACACGAGCCTCCGGCTCTCCGCGGGGAATGCGCTGTGATATCTGCGAGGGGATGCGGCGCGGCAGCATGTAATGTGGAGTGCCACGCGGGGCGATGTGTGGGAGCGGATTTGGTATTTTGCTCACTTTTTCGGTATATATACAGCAATCGCGATTACCTTGCGTTTTGCCCTTGTCGGTCGGGCGTGACGGTCGGTAATCGCGACAGCTGTTTTATTTATTGTTCATCTCCGGCCTCGTGTCCGGAGATGATGGAGGGAGCGGGCTACGGCTTAGCGGACGTAGACTTTGGTTGCCTTTGAGCCTTGGCGCTTGATGTAGATGCCGTTGGCGGGGTTGTCGACACGCATGCCCTGGAGGTTGAAGTAGACCACGGGGGCAGAGTCGTCGCCGGCAGGCTCTACTGTGATGTCGCCGACAGCGCTGAAGGCAGCCTTGCCGATGCGGGCGGGAGCGTAGGTGATGATGTCCTCATCTTCTTTCTCCTTGCTTGAAGAGGGATCAGACGAATAGCTGTCCTTGACATTGTCGAAGAACGAGGGATCGTAGGGAGTGCCGCCGACAGGGCTTGAGCCGTAGATGTCGAGATACTGCACGCCGATGCCGTTGGTGCGGATATAGTCTTCAGTGACGCCGAGGAGCGACAGGGGGAAACAGAATTCATAGAATGTGTGGGCAGAGTCGTCGATTTCGCTGCGGAGGTCGACGAAGCCGTCGTTGCCTTCAAGCACTTCGGGCTCGAAGTTGAGTTCTTTCTGACCCCATACATTGCTGATGCATGATGCGAGACCGTCGGCATAGCCGTATTTTACGGTGCTTTCCTTGCAATAAGGAGCGTCGTAGCTTGCATGGCCGTCGGGAGTGGGAACGAAGAAACCGGGAGTGCCTACACCGGGTTTGGTAGAACCGATCCATACAGCATCGACACCATTTTCGAATTTTGCTCCGGGAGCTCCTTCGTCGTTCCAGATACCTTTCTTACCGTCGATGTAGCCGTCGAATGAAGCCTCGGGGTCGAGGTCGAATGCAAGCATGAGGCGGCCGTCCATGTTGTAAGGCTTTGATTCGCCCGGCTGCTTGCCATCGCCATAGAAGTCCCATACGGTGTAGACGAACTGCACGCCGAGATAGAGATTGTCTTTGTCGTAGGCAGCATAGATGGCATAGGAGTCGATGACCGGACGCTCGTGGTTGCCGTTCATGGCCTGAGCCACGTCGCGGGCCACGCCTTGCGCGATGAGGTCGTCAGCGGTCCAGTGGCTGAGTGCGCCGGCAGCGGTTTGGCTGGAGAACTGCATGTTGACGGTGCGGTTTGAGCCGAATTGACCGTCGGGGTTTACCTTGTAGTAGTCAGTGATGAGGTTGTTGCCTGCGGGCACGGGGGGAGTCACGGCGTCGGAGCGTGTGAAGGTGGCTTCGGCGCTGGTGGTGCCGTCAGCGTTGGTGGCTTTTACGGTGAGAGTGCCGGTCTGTCCGTCGTTGAGGTATGAGCTTACAGCCACGGTGTTGGCGCCGTTGGAGAGGCTGAGAGCCTTGCCGTTGAAGTCAGCGGTGACAGAGGTCGCTTTGGCGATGGTCACAGTGATGTTGGCTGTGCCTTTTACTTTTCCGCCGTTGGGCGAGATAGTCACAGTGGGCTTGGCGGGAACGGGAGTGTTTCCGAATACTACTTTTGTAGAAGTAGCGCCGTTGTCGTTCATCACATAGTCGGAAGTGTATGTGAGGTCGGCAGTCTGTGAGCCTCCGGTCTTGAAGATAACGTGGGTCATTCCTTCGGGGAGTTTGTAGACCTTGTAGGTATTGCCGTCAGAACCGGTAGCCATTTGCATAGCGGGAGCAGCGTCCCAGGTAACGGGGGTTGTGGCGCCCCAGTAATATACATTGGTGTGCGAACCGCTGTAGGCGAGGTTATAGTCGCCCGGGATTGTCACCGTGCCGGAGGGATCGGGATCGGGGCCGGGGGTCGGGTTGTTTCCGTTTTCGGTGTAAGAACCGTTCTGATGATATGTGGCTTTATCAACATATTTAAGGTCGCCGCCGCCAATTTTGTTGTCACCCTCGTGGATGATGATCTGAGCGGGGAGGGACTTGCCGGCAGGCACTTCCCAATACCACATATTGTTCTTCTTGACCATATTGTCACCGGGCCAAGCTGTCGCTGTGGTGCAGCTGCCTGAAGCATTCCAGGCCCAAACCTGCGGCTGTGAGAATGAAGTGCCGTCGAAGTAGATGTAATGGTCACCATCAGGGGTCGGAACCGGATCGGGATCAGGGGTGGGATCCGGATCGGGGTTGGGCGCGGCACCATCCTTGATGAGGACAGCGATGCCGGTCGAGCCTACATTGCCGGAGATTGTGGTGGCTGTGACTGTGAATGTCGAGCCCGACACCTGGTCGATGTAAGTGCCTGCGGGGCAATATCCGCCGCCGTTGGCGACAGACACGCTGCCGGCCTGGCCGTTGCCTTTGATGATGGCCGCACCGACATCCTTGCGGGTGACGCTCACCACGCCGTTGCCTGAAGAGAAATAGTCGGCATGACCTACGGCGGTGTTGCGGAGCTTATTGATAGCGGCGATTTCGGCCGAGGTGAAGTGGGTCGAGCCTTTGACACCCATCTTGATGGCATCTTTGTTAGTTGCGGCGGGACGCGACAGATAGAGCGATGATGCGCCGTTGCGGCAAGCCACGATGGCCCATGTGCGGTCGATTACGGCCTGTGATATGTGGGTTGTAGCCTGCCACTCGTTGGAGTAGTCGTCGTGGCTTTCGGCCCAATACACGACTTTGCTGTCGGCGATTGCGGAGGCAGCCCAGCCGGCATAACCGGAAGGAGCGCCGCCACCCTTGACGGCGTTGCGGACACCGTCGCAATATCCGTTGTCGGTGACCGACATGTAATTGGTGTATTCTTTTATTACATTGTTGGCGTCGCCTCCGGGAGAGTCGAGGATTTCACCGTAGTGCCACATGCCGGGGACAGAGGTGACAGTCGACCAGAAATTGCAGCCTTCGGAGGGGAGACCGATATGCTTGGCGGCGTCCCAACGGATGCCGTCGACACCGCAGGCTTTGAGTTCTTCGACATAGGCTTTGGCACGAGCCTGCACCTGAGCGTCTTCGGAGTTTACGTCGCCGTAGTCGCCGAGCTGGCCGTGGGTGATGGAGTAGCGGTCGCCGTAGTTTATGCTACCGTTCCAACGCACGCGCCCGTTGGAGTCCCACCAAGTATCGTGGTATCCGTTGGCCTGGTTTACGTGGTTGGCAACGACATCGACGATTACCTTGATGCCACGCTCATGGGCGGCATTACAGAGAGAGGTCAGCTGGGCTTTTGAACCGACACCCGAGCCTTTTAGCGCGAAGTCGTAGGGCATGTAGGCATAATACCACTCGGCGCCGGCATTACAGTTGCCTTGCATGGGAGAGAGCTGCACCGAACCGAAACCGGCTTTGGCGATGTTGTCGAGCTCAGCCTGAACCTGAGCACATGTCCAGTCAAAGCAGTGGAGGATATTGCCGTCCTGGATGTTGGTGGGGAGGCCGTAATCGGCTGCCTTGACACCAACAGATACGGTCATAGCCAACGCTGCTGCGCAAAAAACTTTTTTCAACATGTAGGAAAATTTAAAAATGTAAGAAGATATAATATAATAAGTAAATCATCAAAAGTCCTAACCGGAAATGCATTCGCACAAACCACTGCGGAACGCATGCCACTTATGCGTATCGTTTATTATTTTTGCAAAGATATGATTTCTTTTTCAAATTTTAAACTTTTTAAAGATAAAGTTTTTATTTTTAATCATTTTGACACATAAAAACCGAAAAATATAACAATTTCCACATCAAAAAGAACTCACAGCTACATTTTCACATCGGGAGAAAAGTGCTTTCACGATGATATTACCCCTGCGATGACATATATAAACATATATAAATCAAGTTTGATAAAATTTTGAGAATGTAAAATTGGGTTAATTAAAAGAAAATGTTTAACTTTGCGACGCTAAAAGGCTCATTGTGCGCCTACGGCAATGCCGGAAAGCGCCAACTGTCTGAGCACAACTGATTTAATTAACTAATTTATTAACCGTTTAATTTAATGACTGAAGAAGTTAAAACCTCTCCCATCGCCGATTTCGACTGGGATGCCTACGAAAAAGGCGAAACTGCAGGTGAAAAATCTCGCGAAGAGCTTACCAAGACCTACGACGAGAGCCTTAACACTGTAAAAGACAAAGATGTAATCGAAGGTACCATCATCGCCCTCAACAAGCGCGAAGCTGTGGTTAACATCGG
>CAMWIJ010000020.1 GCA_947174275.1 uncultured Muribaculaceae bacterium | reverse complement strand
GTGCGGTAATCTCCAAAACCATAGGAGATTATGTTTTTATTGTACTTATCTTCGCTAAGCTGTTCATTCTTCTCATCAAGCCATATATCGAAGCGGGTATCGCTTTTTTCAAAGCGGTCAATGTCGAAGTTGTCTATCAGGACTTCGGGGAGGATGGCTCTGAGTAGTTGGTCTGGTTTCATTGTGCAAAGATAACGCTATACTCTTGACATTCCCTCCCCGCCCACCGGAAAAATCCGCTGACCCCAAAATTCAAATATTGCCTCCGGCGAGCTAAAGGTTCCGCGTAACTTTTGGCCGCCGATACGCATAGACGGCATTAGGTGGTAACCACACTTCTCAGTCCGTGAGTCTCACTCACAAACTCTGTTTTTCTGACTTTAATCCCAGCTAGAACTAAGGAATTGAACCCGAGAGTGCGACTCATAAGTTGAACATCCTCGTGCTCCAACTTACATTTGCTTACTCCAATCGTATCCACATGTTGTCAGGCTCATCATTGTATATGTGTAAAACGACTGGCATGGATCATAGTTATAGATATCTGTTCCGTCGCCCCTTAAAGAATTTTACTGTCCAAAATTATTCAACTACTCAGTTTATCAATAATCTCTAATTCTCGAGGGTCTGCATATCCATCACACTTTGCCATCTCGATAAACAATGATTTCGCTATTTCCTTTTTATGGACATCTAATCTTTTGAAATCGGAAACGATTAGATTAAAGTCAAGTTCATCAATCGAATCTAATTCGACCTCGGACATGTTTAATAATGATATCACACTGTCAAGGTAATCAGTTTCGTGAGGATCGATAACACCGTCAGCTTCCATAATCGCAATTAAAATTGCGATTATTATTTGTTTTTCTTCTAATTTAAATTCAGTCATTTTTTATTTTAGAATTGAAGAAATTATGAAATTTTTGGTTCCCGAGATTTAAGATAAACAAGTTTTCGCGAGCGCGAGTTATTGCAGTGTATAGATGTGCTGGGATATTTTGTCTCGTTTTAAGAGTTAAATCATCTTCATTAATAGACTCCACAGAATCTCTTTCTGGTTGGATTAAAAGTATGATACTTTTCGATTCCCATCCTTTGAAACTCTGGATCGTAGCTAATTTAAGACAATCAACATCCGTTGTGAAGTGCACTTTGGCGACCCTACGAATTGCCTTTAAATCCAACTCTAATTTTGCCGGGCTGTAGATCTTGGATTTAATCTCTTCGTATTCCTCTTTTGATTCAAAAGTAGTCATAGTCTTATGTGAAAACTTTGAACGAAGGTGATAATCCACCACTCTTAGGAGATTTATTGTTTGTCCAAGAATCACAACATCTTTAGGATTGAGATTAAATTGTCGTATAACCCATTCTATATTTCCCGCAATTGTATCAGGAAACACTGCAGGATTGACATACCAATATCCCATCTTATAATCAAAAAGATTTAGATTGTCCTGCTGTATTGATAATTCCTCATTTGAAATATTGAATTCCCGAGCGAACTGAGAAGACAAGATTGCAATCTTGGGATTCAACATCCTCATGGAAACACGCTGGCTAACGTTTCTCCATGGATTATTTTGACCAAAACCTCGCACCATTGGCATTTTAGTCGTTGATTCTATTTCACGGCTATATATATTTTGCTCTCCATCTCCACATAGAATAATACGTCCCTTCTCAGAGAGAAAATATAGTCTTAGACAATCAAACCATGCTGGAGTATAATCCTGGGCTTCATCGACAATAATAGTATCGTATTGATCTTTATTTCTTCGGATATCGTCAAGATAAGGTTCGAAAAATCTCGCATTGTCAGATGCTCCAAAGGGTATATGGCTCCCGTGATATTTCCTTGCTTTAGATATGAAAAATTGATGATAATTAATTATCTCAAAAGCATCTGTCGAAAAATCTGCGGGAACCAGATTTATGCGCATTCTAATATAGCATATCAAGGATATGTTATACGTAACAATCAATACTTTTGTACCAGTACGTATATGTTCTTTTACCGCTTTATGGGCTACAATTTGAGTCTTGCCACATCCGGCACCCCCCTTTATTCTAAGTCTTGAAGATTCACTTTCTACTAAATCATTTTGACGTTTTGTCAGGCGTAATGTCGTATCTCCCTGTGAATACGTGTGCCATCGACCGAGAATTAGAGATTTTAGCTCACTAAAAAAGTCATAACGGAACCCTCGACAAGTAATGGAATTGATTTCAGATAAGCAATTTTCACGATTTATTTTAACAAGATAGCGTGTAGAGTCACTAGGCTGCACGCCTCTTTTATATTCTCGCCCTTCTTTCTTGAATTTTTCTTCTCTTGCTTTCTCCGTTTCTTCCCATTTAGCCAAAATTTCTTTATAGTAAGTGGCACATGCACTTTCTATTTCCTCAAAATTTGACGAATCAAAATATAGCCCGACCTTTATTGCATTATATGTTGAAGGGGTTATAATTGTACCAATTTTAAGACTCTTGATATATGTGTCAATTATCGCTTGCTTAATCGCTTCTATGCGTTCATAATCTACTGCGAATTTTGAAATATCATTGCAGACATTAATAACAACAATGCCTCGGTTCATATTTGCTAATACGAAGTCCGGGCGTTCAATACCTATAGAAGGCCGCAAATATAGTTCAAAAGAGTCTCGTTTGGTAGCTTCTAAGAGAGCGTGATATGCAGATATAATAGAATCTGGAAGAATACCTTTTAGACATTCATCTCCACTTTGATATTCGTCAATATGAATTTGTTTAGACTGCTCAACATATTCGCTATTAAATCCATTTATAGAATCAAGTGTGAAACATTTGGCTTCAATACCAAAAGGATGTCTTGTTTTTGATGTATATGCACATGGGTATCTTGAGAAATCGGTAAAACAAGCTGGCTCCCCTAGGCATTTATGGAAGTCGGATATTCGCGATATCCCTTGTCCAAACTGAGGTTCTACACAGATATAAATGTTGTGATGCGATATATTAGAGGTCGTTTGAGCGAGCCACTTTAAACCGACTTCATTTATATCTAATATATTTGAACAAATATGTATTGCAATAGAAGTCTGACAATCAATATCTGTCCACATCGGATCATCGTTGGCAGGGATAAAACGATTTACGACCCGAATATCTGTTGACGCGTTTGCCGCTTGCTTAACCCATTGTTCAGCACGAGAAATGGCAATGGAAGATGGTTCAACAAGTGTAATGCGCTTAAGCCCATATAGCATTTCGCGCTCATATAACATCTGAAGAAAAACAAGGCTGCCTATTCCTTGGCCACAACCCCAATCATACAACTCAAAGTTCTTGAGGCGCGTAATTTCTCCATTATCATTTCTAGAAAACACTAAATCTTCAAACGGGAAATTCTGCATGGCCATTCGGCATTTAACTATATGCATTTCACCATAAGCAGCAATATAGGCGTTGAGTAATTCTTCTGAGTCAAGAACAGCTTTACCATGATTTAGATGCTCCCACGGTTTTTGTCTCCAGGTTGAAGGTATTGAATCATAACAAGCGTCAACAAGTCTATCAACATTCATAACTATCCGATTATTTTATCTCCGTTAGGATTTGATTTATGTCGTTTCCAGTTAGCTACTGCAACTTCTTTGCTCGTATTCGCATAGCAATATTCGCAAAGATGAGGGCATGTGTTGTACTGACCGATGTCTTTGCTCACAATGCATCCACAGAACTGACGCTGTCCTTTGTCCCTGTTGTTCTTTTGTTTAACAGCATATATGTCAGGCGTAAGCATAACGGCACCGAAAGGGATTAAAGGCGCGTCATCGAATTCTTCAAACATGGATGGTGCAGATGGCTGAACTCTCCTGATATCAACCTTCAAGAAATCCATCAAATATTTATCTTGATATGAAAACCGAATCATAAGGTCATCATCTATGCAACGGTTATGTTCAATACCATATTGTTCAACGTCAATTTTCTCGCCACAAGTGGTTAGTTCAAAGTTCCATCCGCGCTCTTTGTTCATTTCAGAGAGTCTCGCAGCAAACTCATTCATTGACGCTTCATCCCACTCAATATAGTTGATGCCATTCTTTTCGAGATTGGATTTCACTTTGCGATACGAGGCAATGTCGGCAAAACTGAATACAAGTTTCTCAGTGTAGTCCTTTAGTTGATCTCCTATATTTTTTACTTTTTCAAGCAAATCGCCAATGCTGATTTTGTCAGTCAAAATCATCGGATCAAATCTCCAAACAACACGTCCTTTACCCAATTTATCAACCAACATCTTGAAAGTTTCAATACGCTGATTCAATGGCGGCACACCCTTCTCAAGGCTCTCTGCTTCGTAATCGTTCAGAGTATATTGTATATAGCATCCAATATTTCTCTCAGCCAGATAATCGAGATGTTCCAGAAGTGGCTTGGGGTTCTTTGACCAGAACACTATAAATCGCATCCTGCTGTATGACACATACGACGTGACACCATTGAACGGATTGGTCCAGGCAGAGTAACCACGTTTCAATCTCTCAAAGAACCAATCGGCATAAAATGCCGGGATATCAGTACTTCTGCTTGCCGACACAATCACCGGCGCTTGAGCTTCAGCACTGACACCAGAATCCAAAGTTATCCATATTTTATCTGTAGACTTCGCCATTTTAATTAGTTATTAATACTCCCTTTCATCATATTGACGTTTGGCCTTGAATGTGATGACTGTCCGGTCTTAGCGAGGGTTTCTCTATTCACAATGCTATCTTGAGGAGAACCTCTGCCGACAGCGCATCACTGTTATATTGCTTACCGTCAGCAGCGACAATTTTCAGTTTGTGAGTGCCACTCACGAACTGAACGCCATCTTGCCCCAGCTTACGTTTAAGCCAACGCCAATAGTTGCCGGCTTTTGTATAGTCCGGCTCGTCATTGATAGCACGCACCACGTCAATAGCCGAAAACCACCAGCAGTTGTTCTCGTCATCCCAGACCGCCCTCACCTCGCGGTCATTGAAAAACCGTATCGACTTTTTGCTCATAAATAAGGTACTTTATACAATGGTTAGAAATTTTGTTGAAAACTGCTCAGCTATTGGTCTGCATTAAGGCTCATAGATTCATTGTCAATACGAACCTTAATCTTCGTCTCGCCTCCGTGCATCTGAAATAGTATCATCTGTCTGTTATCCATAATGATTATATCATATATTAACAAATCGAGGTTTATATGATTTCCAGAAGGAATTTTCTCCACCCCAATCACGGAAAGTCGAATATATCTTCAATAATCCCTTCTCAAATTCATCTTTTCTTGCGTATGAAATATCCCAGCTTGTTTCTCCATTAAAATATGGAATATAAGAGATTAGGATCTGTTCGAAGATTGGCTTGAAGATTACTCGCGGAATCATATCTGAATAAGTTCCAACAATCCATGAAAAATGTTTCATACAGCTATTTAGATATTGAGATTGTCTTAGCACTATTTTATTAGCCAACAAAATATATTCCGACTGAAATTCCGTAAATCTTTTTTCAGGCTGTACATCTACAAGCATTGAGATAGCATCATTGGTGAGATCTTCTATCAGGAGCTCACTTATATTCTGACTTGTCTTAGATGATATTGAGATTCTTAACTTTATAATAACCTCATGTACACTCTCATATTCTTCTTTAGAAATCGCTTTGAATGAATTATTTTCCACAAACAATTTCATTTCATCCAATATCCCATCAAAATGACTCAAAAAGAATAGAGATTCATTATCAGACCTCTTATTACATTCTTTCTGGATTTGAGATAATGATAGTTTCATCTTATTCCATATATGTAATAATTCATCATTTGTGAAGTCAATTTTCCTTGATATATCTGCAATATCAAGGAATGAGCCTCCTACAGACATCCCCCCCTTAATGATGCCATTGGACCATAAAAAGTGAGAATTGAGAATGATATTCTTAATACGGGAAATCAATGGCGAATTCGGTTGAATGTAGTTAGGAATTGCCTTCATAAGGGTACAATCAGATTCAATCAAGGACGATGAGATACTTTCAAGGCATTCTTGAACGGTCTCCTTATCAATTAACTTGATTAAATTCAATATGACATAGATATGAGGTGGTTTATTCCCATTTTTACATAGCCATAATAAACCTTGACGTATAGTATCAATATAATGAGATGAAAGTAGATCTTCCTCACTTAAGGAATGCAATGCGTTTATAATTAGTAAATTTTCCCAATTTCCAATATTTTCATGGGTGTTTAATATATCTGATATAACTTTAATCTTGAACTCTTTATCTGACGTCCAAGTTAGCCCAAATGTAATGAGTTTATAAAAGTCTTCGTGCGTATAATTGCGGTCATCATATTTCCTTGTTTTAAGGTCATACGGTTTCAGTTTATTGAAAAAGGATATGAAGTCTATATTCCAACGTGTTGCATCAACTCCTATTAATAATATTGGCAATGCTAACATAATCGATTGCCGATAATTTCCAGGGCATTCTTTCTGCCTCAAGGCCGAAAACAACGATTTTACAATTCTTGGGAGTTCATATTTTAACTCATCACAATACAGTATCTTTTGACAAATTGAAGTAGTGAGCTTAGAGCTATTATATTGTAAACTGTAGAATAGACAGGGATAGGGATAATCTCTATATAAGTTTTCACATACTAAATTCCATTTTTCCGCTGGAAATAAAATGATATTACTAATATATAGAGGTCTACATAATTCAAAAAAGATACTCAATATTTTGAACGAAGCAACAAATTCAGGATTACCACTTCCAAAGGTAAAAGACTGCGATTTATTACCAAAGGGCATAGGCTTTCGGTATCCTTTGATTTTTTCAATTAATTTGTTAACAATGTGATCTGCGTTTTTTATATAAGGACAATCAGTTTGTATTTGATCAATTTCATCAGAATAATCAAATATATTGCTCATACCGCCGTCTTTTAGAGTGCGATAGCGACGACTAATAAGTGGCAATAATTCTAAAGCATTAATGTAATCTTGAACTGAGACATATAGATCCCTATTTGTTAATGGAGAAATTTGCTCAAAGACATCCTCAGAGAGAATTGCTTTGAACATTAGTTTCCTTATTTTCTCAATGGGACTATTATTTGACGGTTTCCACGCGTCAAGTAGTTTCTTAGCTCCTTTGAAGTTAAAACTATATAGATTCTTCCATATCTGCATATAGGTACTGAAAGGAAGACCTGAGTTATTCATATTCCGAATACAAAGGGCACGCTCCTTTTGAAACAAATTTGCCAAATCGTCAAATATCGGATTTTGTGACTTTTGTAGTAGGTTTCTATATTCTTCTTCCTTAAAGAAGTGTGAGGGTAAGAGCAATTCGTCTCTAAGAGCAGAAAATGCTAGTTTTAATTCTTGTTCAGATGCAAGATCCCATTTCGTATTAAATTTTCGATGAAGAGCTCTAAGGATATGATCCCTATTCAAATTGTCTAAATTATTCTGGATAGGGATTCTATTTATATTATGAGAATTATAGATAAATTCAATATCTTCAGAGAGAGAAGATATATCCCATTTTTCTTTAGAATACTGAATCGGACTTAAATGCTTATTTATGTTATTCCAAGATTCCTTTATCTTACGAAAATGAGAAGTTTTTGGAGAAAGATGATCAAGAAATTGTGCTATTCTCTCTTTATGAGAGTTTCCATTGGATAATTTCGAAAGTTCTACATACTCAATGTAGTGATTCTTTAATAATAATCTTTTATCTTTTGAAAGTGGATTATCTCCAGAATGAATATAGAAAAAGCGAGCAGAATTTTTCTGAGATAATTCCGCCTTTATTTCTGGATTCTTGTCAACTACTTCTTTAACCCAAGACATCCATGAGAGGAAATTAGGATCGTCGCCAGAAAATCCCATTATACAAAATGAACCTTTCAATAAAGAAATTTTCATGTAATCTACAAATGGTTCATGTTTTATTGGATAATCAGTGTAATCGTTTGCAGTGATAATATAATTGCAATGGGAGTCTCCGTCAAATCCATATTCACTCTCCTCACCTATCCTGATTGTACCATGTAACTTATATATATTCTTCTTTCCATCAGTAAGTGAAAGCATGCCTCCCGACGAAATGAGCTGATAACACGATTCTCGCTGTCTCTGAAGACTTGAAAGTTCTACATTTTTTCTTGCAATTTCATCTTCAATTTTATCGTGAAACACTATAATATCAGTGAAAGGTTGATTTAAGAAATCTAACGAAGAGAATTTGCTCTTTAATCTCTCTAAGAATGTACCAAAGTCTGTTGTTGAGATTATCGTACTGGCAGCTATAGCTTCCTGTTCGGTAGATGTTTTCTCTTTAGCAGGATGCGTTTCTGGATTATAGTTATTTGATTCAAATCTTATTTGTTCGAGAATATACAATTCTGCCTGTATCTGCCTAATGCTGCATAACAGTTTATTAGCTTTATCTGTGTTGCCTATGATGTCAAGACAATTATCGTAATTAAATGTGAAAATATTTTTCACATCAAGATCAAATAATAGCTTATGACAAGTGATATCTGCTAAGTCAACCTCCTCATTATTTTGCATAACAACGTACTCCGTTTCATCAGTCTCGTTATGATCGCTCGAGTTTCCTCTACGAATGATTATTGGAGTATGTTGCTCAATATATACATCTATTGCCTCGTGGTAGCCCTTCCTTCGTACATATTCTTCAGCAATGCCGAGATAACCAATCTCTCCAATCTTATGCCATACATCATTATCATCGTCAATGTTATACAGTTCTTTTACTACAGGTGTTAAGAGTTCACCCCAATCCACAAACTTATCCGACATATTTTTGCTGAAACCTGCTCCAATAATAAAAGATAGACTCTTATTATTAAGAAGATGACGGATTCTTGTTATTTGTTGCGATGTATGCATACAAAGGTGCGATTTCTATTATATTATATCAACTTTTATCTTCATCCCTATATGGGAGGCGATGGCTAGGATTTGTTTGCGTTTGGTGGCGGTGTCGGAACATGTCATCAGGAGCCAGCCGTTGCCGAGTGGTTTCTGAGCTGTTTGATATTTCTTATCCACTGTATTGCTGACAAGGGGAATTTTGTTGGCTATTAAACCTACGGCTCGCACTTTGTCAACTCCAACCTTAAGAACAAATTTATGCAATGATTCCCATGCTGTCCGTTCTTCGATGATTGAGCCGTCCGGCATAGTTATCTTTAAGCGAGTGCGCGGATTTGTTACAACCTTCTTGCTTCCCTTTTTCTTCTCAGTGTGTTCTACAACCGGATCTGGTTTAATTTCTACAGCATCCGAGAGGACATCAGTTATATTGCGTTTACGAGATAGGCTTACTTTAAGAGGAGCTCCGGGTACATAGTCAACGACTAAGACGAGTTCACGCTGAACCTGTGCCAAGGCCGGTTCAATCTTCTCGGTAAGAGTCGGGAGAATCTCGGTGCGGATGAGATCCTCTTCAAGTTTAGCAGCTTCCTGTTTCAGTCTTTCATCAATGGGTAGATTGAGCTTACGCAGATTCTCCATTGTGATATATAGTTCGCTTAGTGTTGACATAGTGATTTATATTATATGTATTCGCATTTGATATAGTTTATTATACCAATCGCTTTTGAGTCTGGTTGCTTCATAGTCAATTTCATTTGATTCACGAAGTTTCTCCGGCTCTTTCAAATCACGAAAAATTAATAGTGCTTTATTTACTTGTTTATAATATTCAACAGCATTGTCAATCGTCTTTGAGGGCATAACTGAAATAAACACTTTACTATTCAAGACATTCATCAATGTCCTGAAATCTGAACTAAAAGAGTCAGCTGAAATTGAGCGCAATACTGATTCCTCTTCTGGTTTCATCATTGGCGAGAATATTTCAATAAAACGAGAAAAGCCATCTCTACCATCCGACTGATTATAATTGAATTGATTCATATTCGTTATTGTTAAAGACTCAGGATTACAACTTAATATATAATTTGATGCTTTTGAGAATCTTGAGTATAGTTGAGATACTCTAAAGTTGGTAGAATAAATGCCTGAAGCTTTTTATTCATCATATATATTACGGTTAATTGGATGTATCGTTTTAAGGCATCTTCTGGGACATCGTGTCCACGTACATATGTATTTGGTTTAGAAAGTTTTTCTTTTGTTTCTGCTTTAATCTTGATGTTGTATGGTTCGTATCCATAAACACTATAAGGGCCACAACTCTTTTTATACTCCCAAGTATATGGAAAGGAATCGCCCATGTACCCTTCTTTGAATTCTGATAGGATACCTTTCAATCTCTGTATAAAAATCAAATACATGATTAATTTATATATCAGATATACTCCGACTGTTGCGGACAACCAGAGCCATATGGGGAATTTGTAATTCCATAACCATTTTTCTGTAATGGAATAGAGAATTCCAGATGCAATTAAACTACTAATCACACCGACAATGATACTTTTAATGGTTTCTTTACTCATAGGTGCTGAATTAGTTACGAGTTAAATGATTCATACTCTTCGCATGATAATGTGGTTTGAGGGTCAACGATGAGGGCTTCATTGTATGTCAAATTGTAAAGATGATATACAATGTTATCTATTTGATTTTCCAAATCTTGAATTGAGGCATTATCTTCGGCTGATTTCCGAGCGATAATTCTCTCAACTATCTGCCCAAGCAGAACTTGAGTCTCAGCTTTCGGAACTGCAATAGGAATTTGTTGTAAGGGCTCTTTGTCAAGTTGATAGTTCAACCCTTGCATCTTGCCTCGATTTCTCAACCAAAATGCGATTAGTTTGGAGTTGAGCAACCCTGTCAGATACATAAGATTAACTCTATTAGTCTTTATAATGTTAAAAGTCTGCGTAAGATAGCACTCACCATCTGAATAAGAGAATATAGGAAGTTCTGCACACTTCCTTTGGCAGATGATCTTTGTTCCAGAAAAGAAACGTGAATCCCTTGCTCGGTGAAGTCCATATGGTTTGTTATCAGAGGTGAAAATTTGTCTAAATTGGTCAAGATGAGCTTTTAAGATGGGAAAGCTATCCATAGATGATTCATTTCTATATGTCGAATCTGTGTAGATTAGCCACTGAGTATTAGCTCCTGAAATCGTAAAATATCTTCTTACTTGTTCAGTTGTATAATATGGCTTAATCAAAACCATCTCATTTTCAGGCAGATTAAGATTGCTGAGTTCTTGATCGGTTAAGCCAAAAATCCCATCGCCAACTTTGTGATGACCTAAAATCTTTTGACCTTTTTTATTAAGAAAATCTTGAGGGAAAACGATTCCTTGAGCAATTTCTTTATTTTCAAGGTATATTATCCCGAACGCCGATTTTATCTTCTTAAACAAATCTTCTGAATTAGAGAAAGTGATAAATTTATTTCTCATTTCAAGACGATTATACGTTGGCTCAATAAATTGAGTCGTTGAAGCTTCCTCCTTGTTTAACAGTTTAATAACGTCTTCTAACTTGAAACCAAGCAGATTGCGAAGATCAAACTTATATGATTGCTCAGCCTTGTTTTTCTTAAACTGCATAATCATAGTTTGTATACTTGCAGTTTTGAAAATCATATAATCTTTGAAATCACATAATTGAATGATTTGCGCGTCTGTATTAATTTTCTGACGTAATTTTTTAGCACCAGAACTTGTAACCCAATTATTGGTCGCAATAAAGCAAAGATTACCATCGGGTTTTAGCATATCAAGCCCTAAGCAAGCGAACATATACCATATATCCATCTTGCCTATATAATACGGAGAATCTTTGACAGCTTCGAAGATTGCCTTATTTGCACGACCTTCCTTGAGATATGGAGGATTACCTATAACGATATCGAAACCTCCTTTCTCAAATACATCAGCGAACCACGTGTGCCATAAAAAGAATTTTTCATTGGCACTTACATCTTTTATGTCCTTTAGCAGATTTTGATCTTGCGTTTCCTCAAAAATTTGGGTAATAACCAAGTTCTTAATCTCATTGAGAGTTTTGTCTCGTTCCTCATGAGTATCGGTTTCATAGAATTTCCGAATGTCATTACGTAGCAACTCTTGGTATCCAGAGAAATCAAAGCCTCCCATACCAGACGAGCCCGTACTTAAGCATATTTTAGACAAATCACGCCCTTTATAACTTTCTACCAAAGAATTGCCCTGCATTACTTTGAAATGTAGGTTTGGCAGAGGCAATGCCTTTTCCTCTTCAACGACCATAGCAAGCCAAAAGCGCAAGCGGGCAATGTCAACAGCTCCTTGTTCAATATCCACTCCATATATGCTATTTTGCATAATATAGCGTTTCATCTTAGCTTGATCAATAGACGAATAGGTGCGTAAGACTATAAAGGTTTTAGCTAGAAGATTGACAATACCCATAGGAAATGCACCAGAGCCAATTGCAGGATCGCATATTTTTACGCTAATTAGACGACGTTCAATTTCTTTTCGTTCTTCCTCATTAAGTATATCAATATCAAGCGTCTCTATAAAGTTACGCGCTTTATCTTGTGTATAATGTTTAGGATTAACTTGTAGATAGGCTATAAGTGACTCTCGGCACATATATTCTACTATCTCTTTTGGCGTATAGAATGCGCCTTTGTCTTTGTTATCTTCAAGAAGATTCTCAAAAATACGACCAAGCATTTCCGGGTCGATACCAATTTCAGCATCTTCTTGATCGTTTTCGTCTATGGTGAAGTTATAACCGTCTAAGAAAGAAAATAGCTCTTTAAAATAGATTGCTGGGAACGTACATTTTTTTGGATCAATCTCATCCGGATTAAATAATCCTCCATTCAAATAATCAATATGTGCCCAGCCCGGGAGAATCTTGATATCTTTATTGTCGGCTAATGCAGTTTCTACTCGCTGTTCTTTTTTTGTATTGAGAACATAGAAAAACAGAAGTTCTAATACATCGTCCAAAAAAGTTTCAGCAATCCCATCTCTTTCAGCCTTCTCAAAGAGATGTTTCATATATTGAGAATCGCCTACGCCATTATTGTCGTATAGCCATCCTTTACGTTGTAAAAAGTAAAGGAAAACTATACGACCGAACATTTTTTTAATATAGTCTCGCGCTTCTTTTGCTTTCGATTCAAAGACTGCCGTAAACTGATTATTACTATCTTTTTGGAGCCAATTAAACTTACTCAGTTGATTATTAAGCTCCCTTTCGTCCGAATAACGTTCTCCTGTAATATACTCAACAAAGGCCGCATAATATGCTCTGTATTTATCAAAGAACTCATCACTAAGTGCAGCAACAGAGAATGCCTCTTCAAAATTCTCGTTATTGCGCGGACTATCGGCAAGAATTTGAAATCGTTCGGCTGCTGTACGACCACGATAACCACGTCCAAAAACATAGGTATAGCGTTTGGCAGATGTTGTGTCTTTTAATGAATCACCTTTATATGCATAAGAAAATCGCCACTGCTTATTTGTTACATCCTCGTAATGGAATACAATCATAAGATGCTGACGGTAATCCATTATGGAACGGATAAGCTGCTGAATATTGACACGCGACCGCTCTATATTCTTCGAGTCATCGAGCGTAACATCAAGAAGGGCAATATTATCAGCATTATAGTTCTTTTCTGTAAGGTCTCCTATATATCTGATGTGCCTGATTCCGGCATTTTTAGCTTTTTCAGCATACTTTTCTCTCTCGGCAAGGTCATCGTTTATATATTCGATTTCATTGCCGAAGATTGGCACAATGACATCCGCTATGAAACGTTCAGTTCCGGGATAATCATTGTTAAATATCTTTTCTAACTTATGCTTGAGTTCCATAGTCAGTTATTGCTTTTAGTTTCAGAATAGAGTACGAGTTTAGCATCTCCTCGTTTCGCCTGAGCGCGATTAGCTAAATTTGATAGTGCAGCATCAAGGAGCGCATTTATGTCATCATCAGCACCAAAGAGTGAGCCTTGGTAGTTCTCAAATCTCATTACCTGTTTAATGACATAGTTATCTTTTGCTCTGATAAGTTTTTCTATTTGCTTCAAGAGTTTCTTAGACTCTTGTGTAACATCCAATCGTGAGCGTAATGATGATAACACGGAAAGTGCTTCCGCAGACTTTCTACCTGCATCAGCTGCCGTGATATAGTGGGCAACATGTTTTTGATAGGTTTTTTTTGCTGTGTCAGCAAGTGCATCATCACATTGTATATCGACAAACTCAGTATCAGGCTCGCATTTCAATCGTTGCATAGTTGCCAATGATGAAATTATACGTGAAGAGGTGTCTTCCTGCGTTTTCTCCACCGCTACTGAAATCAGTTCTTGCGAATTATCAGTAAATACGAAAATAGCATGAGTTTTTTCATCACTTCCTTGTAAAACACCTCCAAGTCCGTCAGCATCTACGGAGGCGATATAATCATATCGCTCCGGTGCATCTTCCTGAAACGCCTTCAACTCCTTGATAAACGGACCAAACGGCGATTCATCACCATCAATGAAATGTTGCAGGTCATGCTCAACAAGCTCTTCACGTTCACTGAACACCTTGTTATCCTCGCCAAACATTTCATGGAAAGATTGGAGTTTGGCATAAGCCTTTTCTATCAGGCGAATCTGGCTGTTGCCTTCATCTGATGGGAAGAAATTGAATACATGGACGAAATCTTCAGTGGAGCCTATGCGGTTCACACGACCGATGCGTTGCATCAGGCGAGTGGCATTCCACGGAGCATCATAATTGAGAATAACATTTGAGCGATGTAGATTCACTCCTTCGGCAAGAACTTCGGTTGTGACAATAACATCATAATCATCACGGCAATTCTCAGGCTTGCAGTTCGCATCGAAGTTGGCTTCAATAGCTTCCTGCATTTCAGTGCGGTTCTGTGCTGTAATGCTAAGCACTTTGTGTCCCTTTGCCTTTAATGCTCGTTCCAATGATTTGAGCGTGTCGATTGCTTCGGTAAAAATAACCAAACGAGGCTTATTCGCTCCCGAAGGATTGTTAATCTCCGGATTGAATAGTTCAGGATTTATTGCTTCTTTGAAACAGTCAAATTTGGGGTCTTCGGTATTTTCCCGCCACCGTTCAAGCAAAGAAACAATGCGCAATCTGTCATTTTGCAAGTCTTTGAGATACGATTCGTTAAAATCGGATGCTTTGAAACATCTGTTGTTTCCGCCTTTATGCCCAATCGCCGCCTCTACCACCGCCTTGAAAGCCGCGAAGTTTCCTTTATGCTCATTGTGCAATTTATTGACATCAATATCCGGGCAGATAAATACGCAGTCGTGTTGAAGCATATCGATCATAACGTCATTATACCGATTCAGATTTTCAAGCGTTTTCTTGAATGCCGCAAGACTACTTTCAAGTCGCTTTACCAATAGAATCCGCATAATGCGCTGAAGGCGCTGCGTAATGCTATCTACAGTTAGATTTCGTTTCTCATACAGTTTCTTATTGTCTTTATCTACGAACTGCGTAATTGCGGCATAACGATAAAAGCCGATATGTTTACCCGGGTCAAACGATTCTCCTGCTGCAGGAGGACAGATAGCATCAACGGTATCAGCAAAGAGCTTTGAGAGTTCCTCATCCATCTTATATTCGAGCTTATGAGGTCCTTTCACGGTGGGGAATTTCAGTAATTCAGCATCTTCACAGTAGAGATTCCTAATATCGGTACGGGTGCGACGAACTACCAGGTCATTAAGGACGCAGGTTCTGATCTTTTCAGAAATTTCCTTTACAATAGCGCGGGCTTCTGCTTTGCTTTCGTCGGTGTCTTGCGATATACCTCTCGCCTCCTTAAAGCGTCGTTCCATCGCATTGAATAAAGAGTCGAGCTTTCCACCCTCAACATTGGGTAAGTTTGAATTATTGGGAGTGCGTTGAAATAAACGTATCTGATTATAAAGATCTTTTGGGGAATTATTTTGGGGCGTGGCAGACAGGAGTGCGACGTATGGAGTAGGATTGATAAGACCGATTAGGTCATCAATCGCTTTATATTTCTGAGTTTCTGAATTGCGGAAGTTGTGACTCTCGTCAATAAGAACCATACCATAGTTTCTAAACTCGATGTTCTCTATTTCGTCACTGTCTTCAATATCATCGGTATTTTCCAGCTCTTCTGTGATTTTTCCGATGCTTCCGGTAGTTACGAAGTCAACACTGAGTTCAATGTTATTACGAGGGTTATCGTTGTCAAAATCCTTTATTGTCTTTTCCCATGCTTTCTTAATAGCCGGAGGTGTTACAATCAGAACTTTGCGGACACGACCAAGTGTTTCGGCATTTTCAAGGAAATGACGGATAAGCAATACCCCAACTACAGTTTTGCCAAGACCGACGACATCGCCAAGAATAAAGCCACCGAATCGTTTCATTACAGAGAAGCATTGTTTTACTGCGTCAAGCTGATATTCAAGAGTATTGAATGACGGTGGCAAATACGATTTAAGGACTTCCGAGGTATTAGCATCAATCATATCTCCAAACTGTAATTGGAGATACTTGATATATATTTCGTAGGGCGAAAGAGATTTTTCAACTTTGTTATCTTTCTCAATCCCTACACCTATGGGTGATGGTTTGAGAATGTTCTTAATAAACTTGCCAGACCACAATTCACTGTTCTGCCAAAGTTCTTCAAACCATGCTTTGTGAGATTTTGTATTTGAATATTGGGTAAAATCCGCTGTAACGCAGTTGCTATTTTCCTCGAGGTAACTTAGTTCCGCATTACTCCGAAGACCCTTTGCAGTAAAGTTAGAGCTACCGATAATACCTGTTCCAAGTCCATTTCCAAGGAAAATATAACACTTGGCATGAAGGAACTCCTTATGTTCACCCTGACCGTACACGCGAATCTCAAACTTTCCATTGGGATTCTCTTCTGTCAGAGCATTATCAATAATCAACTTGCCAATAGGCTTATATACATCGGTAAGAGATTCGACATCCCTTTGAATATAGAAATCCGGAAATTGGCGCACTTCTTGAGAGGCCTGATAATATTGAAGTTGCGGTTCCTGACCTATCAATAAGTCAAGTTTGCCCCCTCGCACGAAAAAGTCCTTAAGTTCTTCATAGACTAAAGCTGTACCGGGCAAGTCCCAATAGCCTGTTGCGATCATAATGTGATTACACTCAGGGCGTGAGACTAGCTTTTTAATATGTTTGACGAGCTTAAACTGCTCAGAGTTATCAATTAAGGCATTTGCCATATCTATGAAAAATAAAAACTCCGGCGGCAGTTATCTGAGGACTGGCCGTGCCTGCAACGACTGCCTGAGAGTTTTGGATTTGATTTTTTGCCAGACAAAGCGCCAAGCGATGCGATGAGGTTTGGCGGCATCTCTGCCTGTTGGTTTAAACCGTTTCGGCCATATTCAGATTTTATTGTTGCTGTTTTCACAAAGATAATAAGAATTTTCGAAGCATAGCCACTAACAATTTCAAATTATGAATTAATGCATCGCAAATTATGCATTTTGACTGCGTTATTGGATTGCGGTTATGGGAAAAATGCGTAATTTTGTATGCTCTGCCGGGATGTGGCTGTCGCTTTTTACTGACAGAGCGTCATTGCAATGAAAAGTGGAAAGATATTCAAGATTATACGTGGCGTGCTGATGACATGCATCGTGCTCGCCGTCATTCTGCCGGCGCTGCTTTATGTGGCGCTGTCATTGCCGTGGGTTCACGATGCCATACGCCATAAGTGCGAGTCGGTGCTGACCGAAAAGCTCGGTGCCGATGTGACTATCGACGACCTCGGCATACGTCCTTTCAACCGCGCCACGATACGCGGAGTGACTGTGGTAAACGCCGGCGACACAATCATGACTGCCGAACGGCTCGGTGCCGGCATCAGTGTCTACGAACTGCTGCTGCACGGAAACATCGCCATCGACTATGCCGAAGTCTCAGGTCTTGACCTGCGCCTGCACAGAGACTCCCCCGACTCCCCTCTCAACATTCAGCCGGTCATCGACGCCCTCTCAGGCAAAGACAAAGACAAAGCCCCGGCTAAATTCGATCTGCGCATCAACACTGTCGTAATCCGCACCTCTACCGTGAGCTACGACGTGACTTCCGCCCCCGGCCGTCAGCCCGGCGTCTTCGACCCTTCGCACATAAAGATAACCAACCTCCGGGCTGACCTCAACATACCCCGACTGAGCAACGACGACAGCCGCATCAATCTCCGTCGGCTCGCCTTTGCCGAACAGTCCGGCATTGAAATCACCGGCATAAAAGCTGATTTCCGCTATTCTCCCGAAGAAATCGGATGGAAAAACCTGACCATAGAAATGCCCGGCTCAAAGATTGAGCCTCTCGACATGAGCGAATCACTCACTTCGCTCGGCGGCATCGCCACCGGACTTTCAGGCCGCATGCTCAGTCTCGGCTTCAAACCGGGCAGCCACATACAGCTCTCCGACATTGCCCCGCTCGCTCCCGAACTCGACGGCTTTGACGCCACCGTAGCTTTTGACATGGAGATCGATGCCGGCCCCCAGCACATCAGCCTCAACACCGTCAACATCTCCGACAACACCGGCCAACTCACCCTGACGCTGCGCGACGGCATCATCGACAACCCACTCGACTCGAGAAAACTGCATTACAAGGTCGACGACCTGTCACTGCACGTCGGCGGCAAAATCTACAACATGCTCGCTGCCTCCCGACTGCCCGCCCTGAAGAATATAGCGCTACCCCACGGCCTTACGCTAAAAGGCAACGCCGAGGGCAACGCCGTGTCGGGTCGTGCAAAAGCCGACGCCACCGTCGACAACGGCACAATCGCGATGCAGATGGCCTACAGCCGTCCCGACGAGCACACTCCTCTGTCAGCAAAATTCAACGTCACGGCAAAAAATATCGACCTGCGCGAGGCCACCGGCATCGACGGCATCGGTCGCCTCAACGGCAACTTCAAGGGCGAAGCCACAATAGCCGGCAAGAGAAGCAAGGCCCGGCTTGACGCCACCGTGGCCGATTTCACTTACCGCGGACACTCCTACGGACGCATAGCCGCCACGGCCGCCTACAACGCCGGCACATTCGACGGCAACGCATCACTTGACGACACCGCGGGAAAAATCGACCTCGCATTCAACGGATCACTGACTCCCGGCAAAGAAAGCCTCAGCGCAACGGCAACCCTCGCCGACGTCAGTCCCCACGGACTCAACATCTCCGACAGCTTCAATGACTATATCGTCAACGGCCGTATTGAAGCCGATCTCCGCGGGACTCTTCCCGACCGCGCCGACGGCTCAATACTCATCGCCGGACTCGACATCGCCTCGCAGCAACATGACAAAAAACTGACATTCGACAGCATCACTCTCATAAGCCGCGCATCAGAACTGCCGCGCCGACTCGAGATTGAAAGCGACATAATCAACGGCGGCATCACCGGTGACTTCCGCTTCACCACACTTGTGCCCGCACTCCGCGATATTGCCATCGAGGCGCTGCCGACACTCGCCGGCTCCCCCGCTTCATTGAAGGGACGCAGCGCCGCCGACATTTCCGGCAATGACTTTGATTTCAGTTTCACCCTCGACAATCTCGACCGCATTTCCGACTTCTTCAACCTCCCGGTCTACGCCATATATCCCGTCGACATCGACGGAAATATCGATGCCGCCTCCTCGCAGGCATCAATCAACATCGACGCCCCCTACCTGCGTCAAGGCAACAAACTCATCGAGGGCACACAGCTGACCGCATTTGTCGACGGCGCCGAAGGCATAGACCGCGCAGTGCTCAACACATCGTTCCCGTCAAAAAACGGCATGACAGCAGTAACCCTCGCCATGCAGGCCAAAGCCAATGTCGTCGACACCGACATAAAATGGAAAATCGACCGCAAGCGCGACTACAGCGGCGCTGTAGCCATGTCGACGCTGATCGACCGTCACGACGGCATGCTCAGCACCTACACCGACATACACCGCTCGACAATGACATTCAACGACTCCGTATGGACCGTCTCCCCCGCCCTGATTGTCACCGAAGGCACATCCGACATACGCATATCCGACTTCAACGTCAGCCGCAGCAACCAGTTCGTCAAAATCAACGGCACCATATCGAATGCCCCCGACGACACCGTCGACATCGACGTGCTCAACCTCAACCTCGACTACATATTCGAGGCAATTGGCATCGACAAGGTAATGCTCGGCGGCGACGCCACCGGGGTGCTCACAGCCTCACACCTGCTGTCAGGCTCGCCGCGGCTGTCGACCGACGGCATCCACGTCACCGATATCAGCTACAACCGCTGCGTGCTCGGCGACGCCGACGTGCTTTCCTGGTGGGACAACGACCTCAAGGCTGTAGCTATCGACGGCACCATACATCAGCACAACGGCAAGACCGCCAAAGTCGAAGGCGAGATATTCCCGCTGAGCTCATCGCTCGACATCCGCCTGCTCCCCGACGAAACCCCCGTCGGCTTCATGGGCGAATACATGAAAGCGTTTGCCTCCGACATCAGCGGCCTCGGCTCCGGCTCGGCACGCATCTACGGCACATTCTCCGACATCGACATGGAAGGCGACCTCTACGTCAAAGACCTCCGGCTCAAACTTGACTTCACCAACACCTACTTCACCGCCTCCGACTCCATAAAGATTACCCCCGGCAGGATAACCCTCAGCGACGTCACCCTCAGCGACCCCTACGGACACACCGCCACCCTCAACGGCACCGTCTGCCACGAATTCTTCCGCAATCCCACATTCGACTTCGCTATCACCGACGCACGCGGCATGCTCGTCTACGACGAGTCCCCGAAACAGAATGCCGACTGGTACGGCCGCATCTTCGTCAACGGAGGCGCCACCATAAAAGGCGAACCGGGAGTAGTCAATATCGATGTTGAAGCCACCACAACCGCCGGCTCCACATTCTCGTTCGTGCTCTCCGAACTCGAGATTGCCGACGAATACACATTCCTCACCTTCCGCGACAAAGACGCTCCGGCGGCTGTCGAAGAAGTGACCGTCGACGAGCGCCTCGGTGCCGTCGAACATCTGCGCGCGCTTCTCAACAAGCCAGCCGACGAGGAGTCGTCCGACTACATCATCGAACTGCGCGTCAACATCACCCCCGAGGCCGAGGTAATACTCGTCATGGACCCCGTCGGAGGCGACCGCATACGCTCCCACGGACAGGGCAACATGCGCATGGTCTACACATCGGCCGACAACGACCTGCGCATGTTCGGCACATATACCCTCGACCGCGGCACCTACAACTTCACACTCCAGGACATAATAATCAAAGACTTCATAATCAACTCCGGAAGCCAGATCGCATTTACGGGCGACCCGCTCACCGCACGCCTCAACATCGAGGCCATCTACCCCCTCAACGCCAACCTCAGCGACCTCGACGAGTCTTTCCTGCAAGACAAGGAACTCAACCGCACCAACGTGCCCGTGCACGCCGTGCTTAAAGTCAGGGGCGACATCCAGCAGCCCGAAATCAGCTTCGACCTGGCATTCCCGACCCTCACCTCCGACACCTATCGCAAGGTGCGCTCCATCGTAAGCACCGAAGAGATGATGAACCGTCAGATAATCTATCTGCTCGCCCTCAACCGCTTCTACACCCCCGACTACATGGCATCGACCACAAAAGGCAACGAACTCTTCTCCGTCGCATCATCCACCATATCGTCACAGCTGAGCAACATACTCGGCCACCTGAGCGACAACTGGAGCGTATCGCCCAACTTCCGCAGCGACCGCGGCGACTTTTCCGACATGGAAGTCGACGTTGCCCTATCCAGCCGCCTGCTCAACAACCGGCTCCTCCTCAACGGCAACTTCGGCTACCGCGACAACCTGATGAATTCCAACCAGTTTATCGGCGACTTCCAGATAGAATACCTGCTCAACCGCAGCGGCACAATACGCCTCAAAGCCTACAACGTCTACAACGACCAGAACTACTATCTGCGCACAGCCGACACCACACAGGGCGTAGGCGTGATGTTCAAGAAAGATTTCGACAACATATTCTCATTCCTACGTCCGTGGCTCAGAAAAGCTGCGGCAACCGCCGTCGAAAGCAACGACAGCACCGGCCATACCGCGCCGGCAGTCAACGACCGCACCCCTTTCATCCCCGAGGCTCCGGCCGACTCAACCCGTCAGCAGCCCGACTCCACAGCAACCTCTCTGCTCCGTTTTAACGAAAAGCAACAATCTACAGCAAACCCCTCTAACAACAACTCAAAATGAGCGTAACAATACTTGGCATAGAATCATCATGCGACGACACCTCCGCAGCCGTAATCCGCGACGGCATATTGCTTTCCAACGTAATAGCCTCGCAAAGCGTGCATGAGGAATACGGCGGCGTGGTGCCCGAACTCGCATCGCGCGCCCATCAGCAAAACATCGTGCCGGTGGTCGACACCGCCCTCCGACGTGCCGGCATCGCGGCCTCCGACCTCAGCGCCATAGCATTCACTCGTGGCCCCGGACTGCTCGGCTCCCTCCTCGTGGGCACCTCATTTGCCAAAGGCATGTCACTCGGGCTCAGGATACCTATTGTCGACGTCAACCACCTGCACGGCCACGTGCTTTCCCACTTCATACGCCGCGACCCCGCCGACATCGTGCCCGAATATCCCTTCCTATGCCTGCTAATCTCAGGAGGAAACTCCCAGATAATACTTGTCAGAGACTACAACGACATGGAAATTCTCGGCCGCACAATCGACGATGCCGCCGGCGAAGCCTTCGACAAATGCGCCAAAGTGATGGGGCTCCCCTATCCCGGCGGCCCGCATATCGACCGACATGCAGCCAACGGCGACCCCGCCCGCTTCAAGTTTGCACGTCCCCACATCCCGGGCTACGACTACAGCTTCAGCGGCCTCAAGACATCATTCCTCTACACACTGCGCGACAATGTGGCTCTCGACCCCGATTTCATCAGTAAAAACATCGACGACCTCGCCGCATCACTCCAGCGCACCATAATCGACATTCTGCTCGACAAACTCGACAAGGCGGTAAAAGCAACCGGCGTAAAGACCGTGGCTATCGGAGGCGGTGTATCGGCCAACTCCGGCATCCGCGCGGCCGTAGCCGACTACTGTGAGCGACGCCATATCAAAGCCTTCATTCCCGAACGGGTGTTCACCACCGACAATGCCGCCATGGTTGCAATCGCCGGCTATTTCAAATATCTCGACAAGCAGTTCTGCCCCTACGACGCCGCGCCGTTTGCACGCGTCGGAGTATGAGACACCCTCTAATTTAACCGCGACCTATGGTATCAGTCATCATCCCCGCATACAACGTCGAGCGCTACATCGGGGCATGCCTCGACTCTGTTCTCGCCCAGAAAGATGTCGACTTTGAGATTATCGTTGTCGACGACGAGTCGACTGACTCCACAATGCAGATTGTCAGCGGCTATGCCGCCGCTCATAAATGCATAAGAGCGGTGCCGCGCAGCCACGGAGGCCTCTCGGCCGTGCGCAACACCGCATTGCAGCTTTGCCGCGGGGAATGGATCACAATGGTCGACAGTGATGACCTCCTTGCCGAAGGAGCACTGAAAACTATGCTCGACATAGCCATTTCCGGCAATGATATCGACATCGTGGCCGGAGGCTGGAAAAAGTTTCACGGACAATTCGTGCCTCCGCCCTCCCGACCGACAGGCATCACACTCCTCTCCGGCAAAGAAGCCACCGAAATCATGCTCTATAAAAAGCGCTGCCTGAACACCGTGAACTCATCGGCCTGCGGTAAACTATATCGGAGCTCACTGTGGCGCGACACCACTTTCTGCGAAGGCATAATATACGAAGACCTGCAACTCATACCGCGGTTGTGTGTCAGAGCGCGCCGCGTGGCTGTGACCGATTGCACCGTCTACGGCTACCGGCACAATGAAAACAGCATTCTCCACACCTTCTCCGAGCAACGGCTCGATGCCCTTAAGGTAACCGAAGGCCTGTGCCGACATTTCGCTGACGACCCTGACCTCTACAAAGCCGCTCGCTCCCGACACTTCAGCGCCGCATTCAACCTGTGGCTGCTGATGAACGCCAACCGGGCCGGCCTCCCCCGCCATGTGGCATCATGCCGGAAAATAATACGGAACCTCGCAGGCAGTCAGATCGCCGGAGGCAAAGTGCGGTTAAAAAACCGCATCGGCGCGCTCCTCCAATACCTTCCTTTCATATTCACCTCACCCTACATCTGTAAAAAATTACTGTCAAAATGAAAACAGCTGTCATAGCGATAGGCGACGAACTGCTCCTCGGACAGGTCATCGACACCAATTCCGGAGCAATAGCCCGCATGATTGACCCCGCAGGCTGGAGCCTGGAGTGGGTAAAGGTAATCCACGACGATGCCGACGCCATAACATCGGCCGTCGACGAAGCTTTCCGTGCTGCCGACGTAGTGCTCACCACCGGCGGGCTCGGTCCCACAAAAGACGACATCACAAAACTCACACTGTGCCGTTATTTCGGCGGAGAGCTCCGCCACGACGAGACCGTGCTCGACAACATCAAGGAAGTGTTTGCCAAGCGCGGCATACAGCTCAACCCGCTCACCGAAGCCCAGGCTCTCGTGCCGACATCTTGCCGTGTGATCCAGAACCGCGTCGGCACAGCGCCCATCATGTGGTTTGAGCGCACCGACGGCAAAGTGCTCGTATCCATGCCAGGCGTCCCGTTCGAGACTCTGCAGATGTTTCAATCTGAAGTATTCCCGCAACTGCTCAAAAAATACCACAGCGACACACACATCTCCCACCGATGCGTCATCGTCGAAGGACTGACCGAATCGAAAGTAGCCATGCAGCTCGACGAATGGGAAGAAGCCCTTCCCGACTTCGTGCATCTCGCATATCTGCCGAAACCGGGCATAATACGCCTTCGTCTCGACGGACACAACACTGACCGCGCCCTGCTTGAGTCAACCCTCGACCGCCTGCATGCCTGGCTCTGCAACCGCTTCGCCGACCATCTGCTCGCCGACTCCGACATGACTCCCGAAGAGTCACTGCTGCAACGTTTGAGGGCGAAAGGCCTCACCGTAGCGACTGCCGAAAGCTGCACCGGCGGAAACATCGCCCACCGCATCACGGCTATAGCCGGATGCTCCGACTGCTACTTCGGCTCAGTCGTATCCTACGACAACAGCGTAAAAACAAACATACTCAACGTCGACCCTGCTGCAATCGAAACCCACGGCGCGGTAAGCGAGGAAGTAGCCTCACAGATGGCAGAAGGCGTGCGCAAGGCAATAGGCACCGACTGTGCCATCGCCACATCCGGCATTGCCGGCCCCTCGGGTGCCACTCCGGGCAAACCGGTGGGGACAGTCTGCATAGCCATCGCCACGCCCGAGCGCACCGTAGCTGCCACATATCATTTCCCCGGCACACGCGACCGAGTCATAGACCGCGCATCGACCACTGCACTTACCCTCCTGGCTATGGCTCTGAGATGACCATTAACACCTGTAGACCATCTTACACCCGACTATGAAAAGACTTATCATATATATCATTGCTCTCACGGCGGCAGTTGCTTCGGTTGTGCCGGCAGGCTGCCGCCAAAAGACTGCGGCATGGAGCGAAATGAACCATGCCGAAAATTTCATCGAAACAAATCCCGACTCAGCGTTGTCAATCTTGTCGGCAATTGACAGGCAGCGGCTCGGAGGCGACGAGGAGCGCGCCCGCTACGCACTGCTTATGTCGATGGCTCTCGACAAAAACTACATCGACACCACATCGTTCGACGTGCTTCAGCCGGCCATTGACTACTATCTCAGACACGGCTCACCCGATGAAAAACTGCGCACACTCTACTACCAAAGCTGTATCTACCGCAACCGCGGCGACGACGGCAACGCAATGGCATCATGCATTGAAGCCCTCAACATCGAAGGTGTGACAGACACACTGGTTCTTGCCCGCACGCTGGTCGGACAAGGTGCTTTATACCATAAGCAATATAAGATTGACGAATTTGCTGAAAACAATCTGAGAGCCGCGACTTTATATCTTGATTCAAAGAATTTTCCCCCTGCAATCAGATGCTATGCCAAAGCGCTTAACACAATCGTAACCATCAACAATAAGTCAAAAGCCGACAGTATTGTCAAAATTTGTTTGCCTCTTATTAAGAATAATCCGGAAATGGAGCAATTCTTCAATTGTAATTATCTCTCGTATTTAATCGAATACGGGACAGCTGATGAATTCTTCAAACTGGCAAGCGATCTACAACAATACGACTTACCAAGTGATACAAAACTCGATATTGCCAGAGGATATGCTACCAAAGGAAATATTAATACAGCGCTGTCACTGCTTGAACATATAGAAATAGCTCCGACCACTTCTGATTCATTAAAATATTATGCCGTGATATCAGATATACTGGATACCGCGCAACTTCCGGAGAATGCACTTAACGCATATAAAAAATATATGAACGTCGCCGAACGTTTCCACGTCAGGATGTTCTCTAATGATCTGCTGTTTGCCGAAAAAAAACATCAGCTGGAAATATCAAACCTGATTGAAAAACAGAATAGGGATAAATTAATCAATTATAGTCTGTTCGCAATAATCGCCTTGATGATTGTTTCCGGAATAATTATTTACCGGTATTACAAAATCCGCACTAAACGTATGATGGCCGAACAGGAGAATTTGAAACTGAAACTGGAACAGCAGGCAGCCGAACTTGAGCTTAATAATCTGAGATCGGAGAAATCGCAACTCGAGGAGGAACGCAATAACTTAAAAATATTGTTGCAGAATCAGCAAAAAATTGATGCACCTATTAAAAATGTAATAAAGCAGCGCCTTGACATGCTTAACAGTCTCCTCGCAAAAGAAATCTCCGACAATGAATCTCATGCCGCTGCCTACACTCAATGGATTGAATACATACGCAAAAATAAAGAAGAATTTCTCAACTCCACGCGCATAGCCCTTACTGCATCCTACCCCACATTCATGAATAGCCTCGAAACCTACGGCCTTACCGATGATGAAATCAAATATGTATGTCTGTATGCTATCGGACTAAAAGGAAAAGAAGTCGGAGAGTATATGCAGCTTAAACGTCATTACAATATAAGCAGTTCAATTCGCAAGAAACTCGGCATTGACGAGCACGAGACTAATATAGGGCTATATATCCGACGCAGCTTGACATCATTTTCCTGACGCAAAAAATACGTCACGCGACCACACCGTTAAACTTTTTGGCTACGCGTTAAACTTTGCCTTTTTCGCATTTTATAACACATTGTGTTTCAGCTATATAAAAATGTCGCCGTTAAACTTTTTATTTGTTTGCAAACTTTTAAATTCTTAACTTTACTAATAATAACCACTAAAATTTCTTGACAATGAAAAAGCTATTTTTAATTATTGCTATGATTTTTGCAACTACATTAACGTCGTTTGCTGATGACGAAAGAGTTTCTGTAGTTATTAATAAAAAAGAGCAGACATCCAGTAAAAACACATGGGAAAGAGCGCCGATGCGCATACCTGTTGAGGTCTACTATAACTCTGATTTAAATACTATAACAATAATCGGCGATGAGTCTGTCGCCGCTGAAGTATTTTTATATAATGCATCAGGCATATTAGAGAATTATTCGTCGTCGCTCAATACTGTATTCACACTTGCATCATCGGGCGAATATACTATTTTAATCCAAGGCGAAGGATGGTATGGCACAGCTACCATAATATAATAACAACAGGTAATTCCGACTTTTACAATTTATATCGAGATGCTTAAAAAAATCTTTTTATCATTGGCATTTATAATTTCCATAAATGCCTTGCCGGTTTTTGCTCAGGACTATATTGAACTGACATTCTCCGATACATTCAGAGATAATAATTACTCGTATTCCGGCATACCTGCTTTATCTAAAGAAAAGCGTGTTAACAGCCATGCTCCTTCTATAATAATTTCCGGAGAAAGCGATTTGGAGGAACAGGTATCTAAATCTTTAGATTATGCAATGTCTGTATGGAAATCATGCATAATCGGAGATACAGAAATCTTCATTGAAATTCGATTTGAAGATATAGAGGAAGATATTAAAACAACAGTTCGCTATCAACGAAAAGATGACTTGATGTTTCCTGTTGCCTTATATGCATATCTTGAAAACATGACAGGCAGAGATCAGAATACACCTGATGGAATAATTACCATCAACTCCAATACGGATTGGGATTACAATATTGGTGATAATATATCATCCGATAAAAAGAATCTGTCATTTGGAATTATGAGGGCAGTTGCACGTATCTTGGGATTTGGTTCAAGCGTTCAGGTAGAAAGCCCTGGCAATTACAGTTTTGCTGACAAGAGGCTACATTCTGTTTTTGACAGTATGGTATCGGATTCGTCAAACAAGAAATTGACTTCTATCGGTGTGAACAGAGGAAAGCCGAGTCAAGAGCTTAAGGAATATGTGGAAAGTCCCGGCAAGACTTTCTGGCTGAATACCGGCAAAGTCATATACCAGTTGGCCGAACCGCCCTATACGAAAGACAATCCTCCGTTCGTATTTATTAAAGATATGAACTCATTGATGAAGGGGGATTTGTCAACAGGAGATTATATATTGAATGTCGATGAGGCCACCCGTGCAATTTTACGTGATTTGGGGTGGGATGCTCCTGCAACTGTGCTAATAAGCATAGCTGGTGATGATGTTGACGATACCGGACTTGCATCGGCCTATTCTTCCCACAAATTCAGAATCAACAAGGGGAACTTGTCTATCAGTGATCCGAAATGGGTGCTGGAATTACCTCTTGCTAATGGTAAGACTCAATCAATGCAATTACCCGATAATAATCTGTCATGCACCACCCCATCCATCAAAAATGAAAAAGACTATAAAATCAATTCTGACGGAGACATTGAGGCTCAATTAAAATTCACATGCACCATAGACGGGGCTGAGGCGAAGGCTTCATTTAAAATCTATTTTGAATTAAAGCCATTGATTGAATACGCTGTTATTGACCGGATTGAAGATAATGCTCCTTACGACTCATATAATGCATATTATACAGTCAAATATCGTGGAGCGGGAAAAATTCAGATCTATGTCGAGGAGGAATATGCCCCGAAAGTTAAATACAGTGTCATAAACGAACCTTACATAGCCCACGGAATGGCCGATCATATAACTGCACCATTTTTTGCCTGGATTAACTTTGTGGCAGAAAACGAATATGGCAAATCTATCTATACAATCGAATTAGAGCCATACGGTGCTGTGTCTGATAATTCAGGACTAAGAGATGATTCGCTTGTTACCGGTTTTCATTCCATAAATATTGACAGGAGCGACGACTGCCGATTTGAAGTTTATGACGCCTGGGGCAGAGAACTCGGCGTTTTCACTGATATGTCAGAGATCAAAAGTATACCTCAAAAAGGGATACTAATCATCAGACATATAAACGGACAATCTGTTAAAACCTTAAAATTCGTCAATAAATGAGTATGCTTTTTAAAAAAATATTATTGCTTGGCATTATATTTATGTCAGCCGGTGACTTATATGGCGGAAATCTTATCTCTCGTCAAATTGAGCAGAACGGCAGTTTTTATGATGCAGAAACATATTTCACATCTCTGTCAGATTTAACCATACGGCTGACTGATAACAACATCTATGGCGATTGGAATGTCGCAATTTTAAATGAAAAAGATGAATATGTCGACATTCCTTTCATCATAACCGATTATAGACAATGTGTTATTACTCCATTTGATGAAACTATAAAAAAAATATCACGGCGTGAGGCAAAGAAAATATATAACGAATCTCTGAATCGCGATTTTTTCCAGTTAAAAGTGACGTATACAGCAAGTGACAAGAATAAGGATGAAATATATCTGAAATGGGGATTGGTACCCTCTCGGCCGATTATATCAAACGTTATTTTTATAGCAAATTATTGCGACTGGGACTGGGAATATGACATGATTTATCCTTACGGAGATTTTTCTTTTGATATTTATTCCGAAAATGCAAATTACTTCAATATGTATGTATCTGAAGGATGCTTATTTGAACTACCTGATTTTTTTGAACACTTAGTCGGACATTTATACAATGTCCCTGAGTCGACAAAAATGGGATATGATGCCGATTGGGGTGAATTTGTATTCGTCAGCGCTATCAATTCCTTCGGTGCAGTTCATAGTGATACAATATGCACAACATCCTATATTACAGATGAAATGATACTTAAGCGAATTGAAGAATTGAAAAATGAAGCCGGCATCGGAGACGTATCTGTAGATATTGCGCCACCAACATATCAATGGAACAATTCTACACTGACATTCAATACACAAATAGATCAGATCCATATCTATGACCTTAGCGGCCAACTATGTCATAAAACAGATAATTGTGACACTGTTGACTTATCCGACCTGCACAATGGCTTTTACATAATAGTTTATCAATATAAGTCTCAAATATATAAAACCAAAATCTTTAAATCATGAAAACGAATTTGCTTTGTGGATTATTGGCAGTGGTGAGCGCCTCCGGAGTTGCCCAAGAAATAGGCACAAACACAAGTGATAATTATGCAAGCGAGGCTTTCAAGAATATTTTTATCGAGATGCCCGATTATAGGGAGGTAGATAGCGGATCCAAGTTTATAGTCACATACGAAGGCGAAATTCCGGCTGAAATGCAGGGTGCGTTCGAACATGCCGTAAAAATATGGGAAGAGGTTCTTCCTATGACACTTCCTATACATATTACAGTAAAGACAGGCACAATACTCGGGAACGGTAATATATTGTCGCGTATAAACTTTAATACCATTGAATGTCAGGATATAAACGATAACACCTATGCATACCCGTTATCAATGATAAAAGGAGTTGTTTTACAAGAATATCATAGAAAGAACTCCTCTCGATTCGACGATTACGTATATGACACAGAAATCTTTGACAAAAACGATATCACAATAACATATAATTATAGACTTATTGATCAATTTGACTTTTCTCTTGATGGAGAGCTCAGTTCAACCAAATATGATTTTGTCACAGTTGCGCTTCGCGATATAGCCATCGGGCTTGGTTTTGGCACTTCATTCACAGGTGATGTCATTAACAAAAGATTAATAATTGACGGAGGCGCACTTACGCCATTTGAGTCCTTGGTAATGAAGGCATTGGGAACAACAGATCCATACAAGGCATACGCAAATGCGACTAAGGGTTCGTTAAATCTTCCGCTGAATAAATTTTCAAGTTATGCTCCCGACACTCTTTTGCTATATGCTCCGGCCAATTGGTCTAACGGCAACTCTCTACGGTACTTCATTCCTGATGACAAACCGATTTCAAAATTGTTGACATACGATTTCGGTAAAGGCTATATAATGAGAGACCTGTCAGGTGAAAACTGGAATGATCTTTTTTGTGATGCGCTTGACTGGCGCAGAGAGCCGACTGTAGGTTCTGCCTCCGGAAGTGCCTCTTCTACAGGAACCACAGATGATGTATTGCCTTATAAGGGAACAGTGACTCTGACATTTAACGATAATGATAATGCTCGTTTCAGTAAACAGCTATCAAAAGATTTAAAATATCAGACAATTGAGTATTCTTCAACTGAAATTCAGCCTATACAATCCCCGGAAAGATCTTCTCTTTCTATAACTGATTATTGTAAAAAATATGATTGCTTCTCTCCTGACGGACCTGTTATAATGGGACTTTCGCTGTCTGTAATGAAAAAAGACGGGTCATGGGACTGTGTTTATAAAGTACCGTATTCCGGAAACGAACCGGTTTCTGTTAACATCGAAGATTTGGTTCTCAATTTTGATGAGTCTGAATATGCCAGAGGAACGACCGGAGGGCTAAGATATCGTCTAACAGAATGCAAGGAAAATTTATTTACCTTTAATTCTACATGTTATGATTATAAAACCAAATACTTCACTCGAGATTTTACTCCACAGAAAGCTCTAATAAAATATACTCCTGATATTGCAACTAAAAGCAACGGGCTAACGACGCTTTCTGATGATGACTGGTTTATTGATGTGAAAGTTGGCATTTCCAATCTTGAAGGAACTACCCGGGTGTTTGTCGAACAACTCGACGAAGGCGAAGAATTACCTTTCCAATATGAGGTGAAAGACTTCCGCAAAGGCTATTTTATCGCTAATCTTGACAGAGAGTGCGCGACCACGTTGACTGTAATATGCTACAATGACAATGGCTATAAGCGGAGTAACACAATCGTAATCCCGGCAATAGGTTATCCGACCTCTCGCATTTCAATCAATAAAACAGGTAATACAATTTCATTTGACGGACTTACTGACTACAATATAGCCTCGGAAAATTTATCATATACTATAAAAAGCATTACATCAACAGAGTGTCTTAATATAAATCATTCATTAGACACTAACCAAATTGACGTCAGCGATCTGCGTAAGGGCATATATGTCCTATCATTACAACAAGGGGCAAACCAAATCGCGACATTCAAATTTGCGAGATAAGAAACCGTTGTGATTTTGTGCTTTTTCCGAATTTCAATTTCAAATCCCCGCAATCCGGACACTACGCTCCGACTTGCGGGGATAACTGCAATATCTACATTGGCTGCGGGTCACGTCACACGCGCGGACCGTTGAGCCACATCGACGATGACGCGTCTGACGGCATGCGCCAGTCGCCGCGCGGCGACAGACACACGCTGCCCACTTTCGGCCCGTCGGGCAGACACGACCGCTTGAACTGCTGGTTGAAGAAACGGCGGAAAAACACCTTTATCCATTTCTTTATCTCTTCCTCACGCCCGGGGAATGCACGGCAGGCGAGATACTCAATCTTAGCCGGCGTAAATCCATAGCGAAGCGTGTAATAAAGGAAGAAATCGTGAAGCTCATACGGCCCGACAAGATCTTCAGTTCGCTGCGCTATAGTCCCGTCGGCAGCGGCCGGAGTCAACTCCGGACTTATCGGAGTGTCGATGATATCGGCAAGCGCCGTGCGCGCCTCATCGCTGTCAGTGATAGCGACAAAATATTTCACAAGATGCCGCACCAGCGTCTTAGGCACTCCGGCATTCACCCCATACATCGACATGTGGTCGCCGTTATAGGTAGCCCAGCCCAAGGCAAGCTCAGAGAGATCACCGGTGCCGAGCACCATGCCGCCCGTCTGGTTGGCGATGTCCATAAGTATCTGCGTGCGCTCGCGGGCCTGCGAATTCTCGTATGTCACATCGGTCACCGACGGGTCATGACCTATATCGCGGAAATGCAGATTTACAGCATCGGCAATCGGTATCTCGCGCATAGTGATGCCGAGCGCGCGCATCAGAGTCAGAGCATTGTTATACGTGCGCCCCGTTGTCCCGAACCCGGGCATCGTAACCCCCACGATCCCCTTTCGGTCAAGACCGAGACGATCGTAGGTTCTTACCGCGATAAGCAGAGCCAGCGTGGAGTCAAGACCTCCCGATATACCCACCACAAGATGCTTCGTGCGGGTGGCATCGAGACGCCGGGCCAGCCCCGCCACCTGTATGTTGGTGATCTCATTGCAGCGCGCCTCCATATCATCGTCACCGGCAGGCACAAACGGCATCGGATCGACATCGCGCAGCAGCGTATCGCCGGCAGCATCTGTTCGCGCCGCGACTTTGACTATATTATAATGAGCATTCACCTCGCGTGCCGCCGTGTCTCCCCATGTCGTAGTGTGCATGCGGTCGCGGCGCAACGCTTCGATATCAACGTCGGCAACCACAAGCTGAGGCTCTGACTGCCATCTCACCCCCTCGCGGAGTATACGGCCGTTTTCCGCAATTATAGCCTTGCCGTCAAACACCAGATCGGTCGACGACTCGCCGTAACCGGCACCCGCATAGACGTATGCCGCCATACACCGCGCCGACTGCTGGGCGACAAGCCCGCGAAGATAGGCATACTTGCCGGCCACATCGTCAGATGCCGAAAGATTGAGCATCACCTCCGCTCCGGCAAGCGAATGACGCGACGACGGCGGAATAGCCGTCCACAGATCCTCGCACAGCTCAATCCCCACCTTCACCCCGTTGATTTCAATCAACTGGTCGCAACCGAAAGGCACATCGTCAAAACTGCCCACGCTCACCGTAGAGAGCGACCCGTCGGCCGGATGCCACCAGCGCCGCTCATAAAACTCATTGTAATTCGGCAGATATGACTTCGGTATCACAGCCACAACGCGGCCGCCGGCTATCACCGCCGCACAGTTATACTGACACCCGCATTTCGTCACCGGCACTCCAACCACAAGCGCTATCCCGAGAGCCTCGCTGCCCCGCGCCAGAAAGTCAACCGCACTGGCCACACCCTCCGCCATAACCGCATTGTGAAAAAGATCGCCGCACGTATATGCCGTCACCGACATCTCCGGCGTCACAACCACCTCGGCACCCTTGCGCGCAGCCTCGGCCGCAACGGCAAGAATAGCCTCAGCATTCCCCTTGCAGTCTGCAACATTCACCGACGGCACTCCCGCCGCTACTCTAAAAAAGCCATGCTCTGTCATATCTTGAAATCTAAGAGAGTGTTTACTTTTAAATGATTTTAGCTCTAAGGCCGGAGCGCATATCGACGCCCCCACCTGCTCTGCGAAATTACTCATTTTTTTATAATAAGTAACTGTTCATCTCCAAAAAGAGCCGAACCGGCCTCCCTTTGTTAATAAATTATCGAAAATAAGTGAAAAAATTTGGTTAGTTGAGAAAAAATCAGTTACTTTGCACACTGTTTTATGGCTCATCCTGTAAAGCCTGAGAGAAATGATGCGCTCCCGGGTGATATGAGACTGAGATGGCGGCCATGAAGCGATGCAGTAAAATAACGAAACATAATAGATAAATTCATTAACAGCCATGTCAAAGATTTGTCAAATTACGGGCAAAAAAGCGATTACCGGCAACAACGTATCGCACTCTAAGCGCCGTACCAAACGCCGCTTCAATGTCAATCTCTTCAACAAAAAATTCTATTGGGTTGAACAGGACGCGTGGATTTCTCTCACCATCTCCGCTGCCGGATTGCGCACTATCAACAAATTAGGTCTTGACGCTGCTCTCAAGCACGCTGCAGGCAAAGGTTATATTTCTGAAATCAAATATATAGAATTCTAAATAAAATGGCAAAGAAAGCTAAAGGTAATCGCGTGCAAGTTATCCTCGAATGCACCGAGCACAAGGCAAGTGGTATGCCCGGCACTTCACGCTATATCACCACCAAAAACCGCAAGAACACAACCGAGCGTCTTGAACTCAAAAAATACAACCCCATCCTCAAGAAGGTAACCGTACATAAAGAAATCAAATAATACGATTAGGATATGGCAAAGAAAACAGTCGCCTCTCTTCAAAAAGGTGAAGGTCGCACATACAGCAAAGTTATCAAAATGGTAAAGTCGCCCAAAACCGGCGCTTACATGTTTAAGGAAGAAATGGTGCCCAACGACGCCGTTAAAGATGCCCTTAAATAATTACCCCCAATAATTATATCATGCCCGACGTCATATTCCGACGTCTGACAGCACATATAAAAAAAGTGGAGTGTCAGTGTTGACGCTCCACCTTTTTTTATATGCAATTAACTATCCGCAATCGCTAACTGCACAAATTTTGTTATATTTGTAAAAATATACAGCTGCTCTGATTATTTTGATATCACGCCGAGACGGAAAGCGACAAAAACGCCGGCAGAATATTTGAATAATAGAGAATGTATAGAATAATTTCAAACAGTTACTTAAGCACGATATGAGCGAGATACTTCATAACTGCGATGTCCGTGACATCACCACATTTCATATATCGGCCAAAGCCGCCTGCGTAGCCTGCTACGACAGCATCGAAGAGCTGGAGCAGCTGCTCGCCGACACCACCCTGCCCCGCCCGGTAAAACACCTCGGACAAGGCAGCAACATGCTCTTCACACGCGATTTCCCGGGCACAATACTGATATCTCGCATCAACGAGCGCGACATCGACCACGCCACTGACGACAGCGTCATCGTAGCCGCCTCGGCAGGCATCGTCATGGACCACCTTTGCCGCGACCTGGCCGCACTCGGCATCTGGGGACTCGAAAACCTCTCAGGCATACCAGGCACAGTCGGCGCATCAGCCGTGCAAAATGTCGGCGCATACGGAGTCGAAGCAGGCGAACACATAGCACGCGTCGACGCCATCGACACCGTCACCGGCAGCCATTGCCGGTTTGACCACGACATGATGCAGTTCGGTTATCGACACTCCATCTTCAAGACTCCGCAGGCACGCGACCGCTACATCATCACCAAAGTATACTTCCGCCTCACCACACGTCCGACGCCGCGCCTCGACTACGCCAACCTGCAGACAATAGTCGGCGACAACCCCACAGCCACCGACATGCGCCGCGCCGTAATCACCATACGCGACACCAAACTCCCCGACCCCGCCACGACAGGAAGCGCCGGCAGTTTCTTCAAAAACCCCGTCATCACATGTGAGCATTTCCAAAAGATTGAAGCCATCTGTCCCGACACAAAAGTGCCACACTTCATCGTCGGCGACAACGCCGTCAAAGTCCCAGCCGCATGGCTCATCGACAAAGCCGGATGCAAGACCATGACACAGGGCGGAGCCTCGTTATGGCCCACGCAACCCCTCGTGATTGTCAACACCGACGGCACAGCCACCGCCGACGACATACTCACCCTCGAACACCGCATCATCGACGCCGTAAACTCCCGCTTCGCCATCACCCTCACTCCCGAAGTCGAGCACCTCTGACATTTCCGTTATATCCCGCTTCCCGCCCTCGCCCTGACGCAGGTCTGCATACGCATGGTAATAAAAAATAAGATGTAAATCATACATTTCTACAGCCTACTGGCATTACCCTGTAAAAACAGTGACACATGCCCTGTGTGTCTGCACGATGCTAAGATTGACTCCTTAGCGAATTCGCATACTCTCAGACCGACGCCCACGGCTACACCGGAAATATCATTCCATCAGGTCATACAACCAGTTGGCCGACTGTATCTCACAATCCGTCTCTCGCAACCGCCGCGAGCAATCGTCGGCCTGACGTCGCACATCCTTCACATCGACAGTATTTACATAACGTATCTCCTGACGCGTATACCGGTCAGCACGCTCCGACAGATACGACAGCAGCCCCTGCAACTGTTGCACCTTCATCTTCAACACGTCACGCACCGCAATCTTGTCAGCAATCGTTGCCCCGTCAGAAAGCACCACACTCTGGTTCGTGCGGTTGATGCGCCTGATAAGCCGCTCAAGCTCATCTACACACCTGTCAAACTCTCCAAACAGCTCGGCAGGCTGCTCGGCAGGCTCATCGCCCTCCTGCACGCGGCATGCAGCCTTAAGCCGCCCGTCCATCTGCGCGATCCGCTTCTGCAGATCCGCCCTCTGTGCCAAAGCCTCAGCAATCTTCATATCACAATCTCTTTAATAGGTTTTCCATATTAACACCTGCCAATGACAACAGTTCAAAACAAACAGGCTGTGTCTTAATTAAAATTTCCGACACGTCCTGTTCCGTCATCGTCAATTCGATGTCTTGCTTCACTTTGTCGTATACGATCTCGGAAGGATGTTTGAGGCCCAATCGGGAAGTTCCTCAACATAGCGTTTGGCAAGTTCGCCGTCGCTCAGTCGGAACAAAAGACGCGCTTCTGCATCCTCGATTGAGTTATCATAGACATAGAGTCGGTCAACGTATGGAGCTAACGCAATGCAGTTGGCTATTGACTTATCATAGCGGGATATGATTTTTGGGATAGGCACATCGTGTCCACCATTCAGCACACGGTTAGCAACACGCTTTGCATTGATTGTCGGAGAGTCAGTGGAAACAAAGAACAGACGGACAAAGAATCCGGCTTCCTTCGCTCTAAGAATATAATCGACTTTATCTGTGGCCGACATCACAGTCTCAAAGATATGGCTCTTACGTTCTACAAGACATCTTTCCCTCCATTCATTGCAATAGTTGGCAGCCTTGAGGACAGAATCCTGGTTATTCCAGTCGCCGAACAGATCGCGTGCAACATTATCCGGATTGATATACTCCGAATCCTCCAGCCACTCATGATGGAGAATCTTGGAGGTCACAGAAGTTTTTCCCGACCCGTTAGGCCCGGCAATCACAATCAGAACAGGGCGATGATTACTTGCTGCCATTGCGAAGTCGATTAATCGTTTCTTCAACTCTGATACGGGCTTCATGCGAGGCCGCCTCAATCCCGGCAGCCACACGTTCGGCCGCCCGGCGAGTGCTTTCGCGCGCATCCTCGGCAACTTCACGCATGATCTGAGCCATACGTTCGTCTCCCGGCTCCTCCATCGACGTAAGTCGATAACTGTTCATCTGCTCTTCCGACATAATCAATAATCATTTCTTATTCAACGCCAACCTTAAGAAACTGTTTAAAATTCATATCACTTTACCTTTGAGTGTCTTGTCGGTGTCTTTTTGTTTATTCTTCGGTCACGTAGCTACGGCTACGCTCCCTCATCACAAACAAAAATCAATCCGACAATCCATCTCAAAATCCGTATCATATAAATTTAAACAGTTTCTAAGCTCGCAATGGTTCTATAGCGAATGTCGGCCAAAGGCCGGTTCGCGGCGCCAAAGGCAATTGAACCTATCGCAAATTTACGAAAAAAGTCTGATAATTAACTCTTCAAAATTATTTTATCAAAACAATGAATATAACAAAGTGGGACGTAACTCATTGAGCCGCGCCCCACTTTATTATCGTTGATTTGATGTCTTACTTCACTTCCTCGAAGTCAACGTCGGTCACGTGGTCATCACCGCCGCCGTTGCTGCCTGCTCCGGGGTTGGCACCTGCATTGGGATCGAAACCTGCACCGGGATTGGCGCCACCCTGTGCCTGAGCCTGGGCGTTGAGGATATCCTGCTGTGCGGCCTGGAACTGAGCCTCGATATTCTTTATTGCAGCATCGATACCGTCGATATCCTGAGCCTTGTGAGCCTCTTTGAGCTGTGCCACGGCTGTTTCGATGGCAGCCTTCTTGTCAGCGGGTATCTTGTCGCCGAGGTCGGCAAGCTGCTTCTCTGTCTGGAAGATGATAGCGTCAGCCTGATTGAGCTTGTCGATGCGCTCTTTCTCTTTGGCATCGCTTGCGGCATTTGCAGCGGCCTCATCCTTCATGCGCTTGATTTCAGCGTCGGTCAGACCCGATGATGCCTCGATACGTATGCTCTGCTCCTTGCCTGTAGCCTTATCTTTGGCCGATACGTTGAGAATACCGTTCTTGTCGATTTCGAAAGTGACTTCAATCTGAGGTATGCCACGGGGAGCGGGCATGATGCCGTCGAGGTGGAATTTACCCAGTGTCTTGTCATCCTTCGCCATGGGGCGTTCACCCTGCAATACATGGATTTCAACCGAAGGCTGATTGTCGGCGGCCGTAGAGAATGTCTCGCTCTTGCGGGTAGGTATCGTAGTGTTGGCCTCGATAAGTTTTGTCATCACGCCGCCGAGAGTCTCGATACCAACCGACAGAGGCACAACGTCGAGAAGAAGCACATCCTTCACATCGCCTGAAATCACAGCGCCCTGGATTGCAGCACCTACTGCCACCACTTCGTCGGGGTTCACACCCTTTGAAGGAGCCTTGCCGAAGAATTTCTCGACAAGCGCCTGAATTGCGGGGATACGGGTCGAACCGCCCACGAGAATTACCTCGTCGATATCCTTCGCAGTCATGCCGGCATCCTTGAGAGCCTGCTCACAGGGAACGAGCGTACGCTCGATGAGCTTGTCGGCGAGCTGCTCGAATTTCGCACGTGTAAGAGTCTTTACAAGGTGCTGGGGTATGCCGTTCACGGGCATGATATACGGGAGGTTGATTTCAGTCGAAGTAGTCGACGAAAGTTCGATTTTGGCTTTTTCAGCAGCCTCTTTGAGTCGCTGCAGAGCCATCGGGTCCTGACGGAGGTCTACATTGTGCTCCTTCATAAACTCGTCGGCAAGCCAGTCGATAATCACGTGGTCGAAGTCGTCACCTCCGAGGTGGGTGTCACCGTTGGTCGATTTCACCTCAAACACACCGTCGCCAAGCTCCAGAATAGAGATATCGAAAGTACCGCCACCGAGGTCAAACACAGCGATTTTCTGATCCTTGTCGCTCTTGTCAAGGCCGTAGGCCAAAGCGGCTGCGGTAGGCTCGTTGACGATACGCTGCACGTTGAGACCTGCGATTTCACCGGCCTCCTTCGTGGCCTTACGCTGTGCGTCGTTGAAGTAGGCGGGCACAGTGATTACGGCGTCGGTCACCGACTGACCCAGATAATCCTCGGCTGTCTTTTTCATCTTCTGAAGAATCATGGCCGAAATCTCCTGCGGAGTGTACTGGCGGCCGTCGATGTCGACACGCGGAGTGTTGTTGTCGCTGCGCACCACCTTATAAGGCACACGCTCGATTTCGCTCTGCACCTGATCGTAAGTCTCACCCATGAAACGCTTGATTGAATATACCGTACGCTTGGGGTTGGTGATAGCCTGACGTTTCGCGGGATCGCCTACCTTGCGCTCGCCGCCGTCAACAAATGCCACCACCGAAGGCGTAGTGTTGCGGCCTTCGCTGTTAGGAATTACGACAGGGTCATTACCCTCCAATACTGATACACATGAGTTGGTTGTACCTAAGTCAATACCAATTATCTTTCCCATAATGATATATATTTTTATGTTATTATTCTGATTTGCAAGTTCACATCGCGGTTTGCGGCATCGCGCGCCTCACCGCTGCGTCTAATAGTCAAACAAATGTTGTGCCAAAAAGTTTTACGACACCGGCGTTTGACAATTTAACTTAAATACTGCCAAAATGTCGCATTCGGCATGCATTTTTGTCAGTAGGCCGCGTACCTGCTCCCCCACGACGGCTATCCGCCACTCCTCTCCAACTGTTCCACCCGTATCACCGGATGGCTCTGATGTCCAGGACATCAATATTTAGCATTTTTTAGCATTTTTACTGTTAAAATCTTTGAAATACAACAAAATATTAATTAACTTTGCTTCTGCATATCGTCCATGGAGGCCCGATATGGGTTAAAGTGGGTGGGATGCAGACATTAAGGAAAGCGTATACCAGCGCTCTTTCTTGACTAACGGAAATCTGACAGTTTCATAATCTTGGTCAAGGATGCAGCAACAGTAGATGGCTTGTGGGTATGTATATTCGTGCCTGCGGTTCAACATATTTCGTGAGAAATCTTGTGCCGTGGCGCATATTACATATTTGCGTGAGGCCTCTCGTTGCTCGTTCTACCAAGATGGGCAATGTCAGAGCCTCCGTTAGTGGAACGAGTAACAGTACAGACTCTCACGTATTCTATGTTAATTTCCAAATAAATTTGGAGATTTTTTTGTTTTAT
>CAMWIJ010000019.1 GCA_947174275.1 uncultured Muribaculaceae bacterium | reverse complement strand
GGGGGGACGGGTGGATGTGGGTGTAAGGTGTGTATGAATTTGACGCATGGGGGGATGGGGTGTGGTGTATCTTTGCCGTAAAAAAAGGGAGTTATGGAGAGAATGGATGATTTGAATGGGAGGTTTGTTATGGAGGGTCGGGGTGTTATTGATGAGATTTTGGCGGAGAACGGGCGCCGTAATGAGGCGCTGCGTGTGAGGTATGAGCCGCTTAAGGGGCGGGGATGTTGTGGAGAGCGTGTAAGGGTGGCTCCGCGGGAATGGAATGACGGGACGGCGTATATTCCTGCGGCGATGAAGCGGGACAAGGGTTACAAGAGGATAAGAACGGAGGCGGAGTGGGTGAAGCTGCGTTGCAGATATGATTTCGAATATTGGGCGGCGAAGTGTGTGACGATAAAGGATAAGACGACGGGGGCCGACATAGCGTTTGTGCCGAACGCTCCGCAGCGCAGGGTGCTTGCCGCGCTCGAGGATGACAGGCTCGCAGGGAAGCCTTTGCGCATGATAATACTCAAGGCCCGGCAGTGGGGAGGGTCGACGCTTGTGCAGCTTTATATGGCATGGATTCAGATAACGCAGAAGGAGAACTGGAATTCGCTGATATGCGCGCATGTTAAGGACACGGCGGCGACGATACGGGGCATGTTCACGAAGATGCTTGACCGCTATCCGGAGGCTTACTGGGATGGCGAGGCGGCTCCGGCATTCCGACCTTTTGAGAGGACATTGAACACGAGGGTGATACAGGGCCGTGGGTGTAAGGTCACGCTCGGGTCGAGCGAGAACCAGGATGCGGTGAGGGGTAACGATTATTCGATGGCGCATCTGTCGGAGGTCGCATTCTGGAAGGATACGGCGCAGTCGTCGCCGAGGGAGTTCATCCGTGCGGTGTGCGGCGGCATCAATTCGACGCCTCTGACGATGATAGTGCTGGAGAGTACGGCCAACGGTATCGGCAATTATTTCCACAAGGAGTGGCTCAGGGCGAAGAAGGGAGAGAGCGACAAGCGGGGTGTGTTTGTGCCGTGGTATGAGATAGAGATTTACCGCAAGGAGGTGAAGGACGCGCGGGCGCTGTGGGAAAGTCTTGACGAATATGAGAGAGGGCTATGGGAGCGGGGTCTGACACTGGAGATGATACAGTGGTATCATGACAAACGCGCCGAGTATCAGAGCGCCGAGCAGATGCATGCCGAGTATCCAACAACAGACGAGGAGGCGTTTATAGCGACAGAGCATTGTGTGTTTAATCCGGAGGAGGTGGAGCGCATGCGTGCGGACTGCAACGATGCTTTTGAGAAGGGAGAGCTTGCCGGCGAGGCCGTGACCGGGGAGATGTCGATGGAAGGATTGCGGTGGGCCGAGTCGCCTCTCGGAGGGATGAAGATATGGTCGCATCCGGAGAGAGCGCGCAGCGAGCGGCGCTATGTGGTGGGAGTGGATGTCGGCGGCAGGTCGATTACGAGCGACTGGTCGGTTATAGTTGTCATAGACCGCTGCGGCGGCGATGACGGAGCGACGGCCGAGGTGGTGGCACAGTGGCGCGGGCACTGCGATCATGACATACTTGCGTGGAAGGCAGTGCAGGCCGGCCGCTACTGGGGCAACGCGCTTGTGGTGTTTGAGAGCAATACGTTTGAGAGCGAGAATATCGAGGGAGACCCAGGTCTGTATATATTATCGCAGGTTAAGAGGTATTATCCGAATATCTATCACCGTCGGAGCGACGAGGGGTCGGGCAAGAGGATAGGGTTTCACACCAACCGCGCCACAAAGTCGATGATAATCAACGGCATGATAGCCCGAGTGAGGGAGCGTGGATATATCGAGCGCGACGAGGGAGCGCTTAACGAGCTGCTGACGTATCAGGTGAAGAACAACGGTAGCTACGGGGCTCAGGAGGGGTGTCATGACGATATGCTGATGGCGAGGGCGATAGCGCTGCATGTGGCGTCAGGGATGCCTGCTGCGGGTAATGACGGCAACGAGACGAGGTATTACAGCAAATTCTGGTAGGCGGATAAGGTCGTTAAGGTCATTAGGGTCGTTAAGGTCTTTGGTGTCGGGCGATTGAAAAGGAAACGGCCGCACAATGGCGGCCGCTATTAAAAAATTGCTTATACTCTAAATAAAAACCCTGCAAGAGGGAAAAGGTCATTTGAGGCCACACGGTCTAAATCCCTTAATAAATCGCAGCTGTGGTGTTAATATACCATTCAACTGCTTTTCTAATCATTTTTTTCATAGTTGAACAAACTTTAAAACAATCGTTTTTTACCTATTTTAATCATGCGGAGAGAAGAACCGCCGCTTGATTTTTTCTTTGCCGGAAGCACTGCCGCGAGGCAGAGACCGGATAAATCGTGCTATTGAAATACGGTGCAAAGGTAGGCACTTTTTCAAAAGCCTGCAATAAAACAATGTTATTTAACATAAAAATGTTCGATAAAAGTTAGTTTAAAATGATTATATTTGGAGTTTCACATGCAGTATCAACGATTTACGAATGTAAACTATTCAGTTAAAATTGTTACATAAAGGTTACGGAGTTTGGAAAAGTTAATGCATTATGTGTGGTCAAACAGGTTGTTTCCGCAGAATAACCTCACGACAGCCGACGGCAAGCGGCTGCAGATCATTAACGCCGGCGTGTCGAACAACGGCTCCGGACCTGATTTCTTCAACGCGACGGTTATAATCGACGGTCAGACATGGGCCGGAAATGTGGAGATACATGTCAGGGCGTCGGACTGGCACCGCCACGGGCACACGGATGACGCGGCATATCAGACAGTGATATTGCATGTTGTGGAGAATGACGACACGGCTATATACCGTGCGAACGGTGAACGGATACCGCAGTTTGTGATGAAGTGCAATCCGGAACTTAGCTCCACATTTCATTCACTGGCCGATTTATCGCCCGACACCCTACCCTGCGTCGAGGCGATAGGCAAGATAGCTCAGATATATCTCACAGACTGGATTACGGCGCTTGGCTACGAGCGACTGCACGAGAAGGCCGACCGGGTGCTCGGTCTTGTAGAATCGAGCTCCGGCGACTGGCATGAGGCGGGGTTTATCACGTTTGCCCGCGCATTGGGCTTCGGGACCAATTCAGAGCCATTCGAGCGTCTGGCACGAGCGACGCCCTTGCGCATATTACGCCGTCATGCCGACGACAGGCTTGTGGTAGAGTCGATATTAAGAGGACAGGCGGGGCTGATCGGAGGACGCTACGACAAGGAGGGTTGCAGTGAGCGGATGGCATCGGAGTATGCTTTTTTCGCGGCGAAGTTCGGCATACAGGCACCGTCGGACATGGGATGGAAATTCTCACGCACGCGACCGCAGAATTCGCCGATACGCCGCATCGGTTATCTTGCCGAGCTGATATGCAACCGCCGCGATTTCATCACGCGGATGCTTTCAGTCGAGAGGCTGCAGGATGCATACGAGATAGTTGAGGGGGCGGGACGCGGTCACGGCTCGCTGTCGCAGTCGTCGACAGACATACTGATAATCAATGCTGTGATACCGCTTGCATACGCCTACGCCACGTATAACGGAGAGTATTCCCGGGCACGTGAGATTGCCGAGATGCTACATGATATAAAGCCTGAGAGCAACAGGTTTACGACGATGTTTTCGATGGCGGGAATAGATGTAAGGTCGGCGTTTGTGTCGCAGGCAGTAGTGCAGCTGCGCAGGGAATATTGCGAGAAGCGGAAGTGTCTGTATTGCCGTATCGGCCACCGGCATCTGTCGGCTTGCGCATTGCGAGAAATGTGACAAGCAACTGTTTAAATTTAATATTTGATAATCAAGATATTGGCGGACGCACGGCTTGTGCGTCCGTACGTTTTGAGGGTGTTTTTCCGAGTTATGCAACACCTTTCTCAACCAATTGCGGTCGCCGACGGTTTATATTACATAGAGACGTTTCAATTAATCTGTCATGACTGTGTTTTCGAGAATATCAGGTTTTTTCACGCCCCAGCGCGATGACCGCATGCGTGATATGACGCTTGCCGCGCTGCGGTGGGTGATACTCGCGCTGTCGGTGGCACTTATCGTGTTCATATCGATTGACATATATGACAAAATCGATTTTCTCGCCAACCGGTTTTACATGAAATTTCAGTTTTGGGTGTGCATGGTCTTTATGGCAGATTTCTTTATCGAGCTGCTGCTGACGCCGAGGGGAGGGAGAGCCGGCTATATACGCCACCGCTGGTATTACCTGCTGCTGTCGATACCGTATCTGTCAATCATCAACCATTATGACCTGCATGTCAACTCCGATGTGCTCTACTGCATACGGTTTGTGCCGCTTGCCCGCGGGGCTCTGGCGCTGTCGATAATCTACGAATATCTGACCCGCAACAAGATCAAATCGATGCTTGCCATCTACATTACGATACTTATCATAACGGTGTATTTCGCGTCGCTGATATTTTTCGAGCGTGAACAGCCGGTCAATGTCCTCGTCACGTCGTATTGGGAAGCGCTGTGGTGGTCGGGGATGCAGGTTACAACGTTAGGGTGTGATATCTATCCGGTCACGGTAATCGGGAAGATACTTTCGGTGGTGCTGTCGATGATGGGAATGATAATGTTTCCGCTGTTTACGGTCTATCTCACCGACATGATAATACGCCGGCACAATCAGAATGCGGGTCTGCCGGCGTCTACCGGGCAGACAGAGACGTAATCCACCGGGTGATGTCGTCGAGCACTTCAGGCGCTATTGTGGTGGAGATAGGTGAATATTCGTCGGGCATGCCGGTAATCGCAGGCTGAAAGAGATGGTTGAGACCGTCGCAGGTGACGATATGACGGGGAGTCGACGCAGGTAGCCCGCGGTCGAGAGCCGAGAGGTTTTCACCGGCGTCGATCTGACAGTCAAGAGTGCCGTTAAGAGCCATCACCGGGCATTCAACCGCAGATATATATTTCGCGGGGTCGAGCTCGAGGAAAGCCTTTGTCCAGGGAGATTTAGAGGTGTGCATTGGTATGACGAGCAGATTTGCGCGCAGCCCGTCGGGCAATTTAGAGATATCTACGGAAGCATTGTTTCCGCCCCAGATATTTTCGAGCGCGGCACAGTAGGTGTCGGCAATCTCGGCCGGGCAGCCTGAGAGCATGAGCATACGCCGGTTCTGACTGACAAGGATTTCGCGACCGGGGATGAGTCCGCCGGCCAGGCTGATGATGAAATCGGGCTTCGCGCCATATTCGGGATTTCCGGCCAGCATGACAGCAATAGTGCCGCCTTCGCTGTGGCCGAGCACACCAACACTGCCGAACCTGCCGAGAGATCGCAGCCAAGTGACGGCAGCGGCGGCATCGGAAGCGAAGTCGGAGGTAGTGGCAGACGAGCCGTTGCCGGTTGACTCGCCGAAACCGCGGTCGTCATAGCGCAGGGATGCAATTCCGTTGCGGGCGAGGTGGTCGGCAATAACGGCGAACGGACGGTGACCGGCCAGCTCCTCGTCGCGGTTCTGCAGGCCGCTGCCTGTAACGAGCAGCAGAACGGGAGTGTGACTGTCGGCACCGCGGGGAATGCAGAGGGTGCCGGCAAGAGTGTTTCCTGCTGCGGGATTAGAGAAAGAGACTTCTTCGACCGCATAGTCAAACGGTGGCTGCGGAGTCTGCGGACGGGCGTATGCACCGTCGCCAGGCAGCATGTCGAGAGGATACTCCCTGCCCGCCTGGGTGAATGTGCCCGACATGCGGCCGGCGGCTACACGGGCGCGATAAGAGGCACCGACAGCGTCGATAGAGACAGCAATAGAGTCGGCATCACAGAAATCGACGGTTGCGGGGATGAGGCGCTCGCTCTGGTCGGGGCTTTGCATGGTGGCAGTCATGGAGCCGTCGGCACCCGTCTCGATGTTCAGGACGATGCGCAGGCTACCATGCACTCCGAGCGAGAGTTTCCCCCACCAGGAGCCGGAAACATCGGCCATAGCGCAGGCAGCGCACAGAATGGCGGTGCAAGTCAGTATCAGTTTTTTCATTTTAGAGAGCGTTTGACGTAGGCAATACGATTGGTTTCAGAAAGGATTCCTTTCATTTTAAGCATAACCCGACAAGCCTTGCTGAGCTCGGCGTGTCGGGTTATGTGTAAGATGGAGTATCAGTTTTGTAATATCCTCTTAGTTGGCGGGAGTCTCGATGTCGTTTACGGTTACTTCGAAAACGAGAGTCTCCATTTTGCCGATGGGACCGCGACCTTTAGCGCCGTAGGCGAGTTCACCGGGGATTACGAGGATTGCAGAACCGCCTTTGCCGAGCTGGAAGAGACCGTCCTGGAAGCCACGCACGAGGTTGGCAACAGAAGAGCGAGTGGGAGTGTCGCCCATAGAGCGGTCAAACTCCTCGCCGTTGAGGTGCTTGCCGACGTAGGTCATTTTGATGATATCCTTGTCGGTGACTTTGTCGCCTTCGCCGGGGTTGAGGATTTTGTAAGCCACACCCGATTCGGTTTTCTGGAAACCTTCGGCCAGGCGTTCGCTGATATATTTCTCGCCGGCAGCGATGTTTTCTTTAGCTTCGGGAGTCTCCAAGGCTTCGGCCTCGGCTTTAGCGTCGGCTTTAGCGCGGACAGAGTTCATCACGGCGTCAAATTCGCTGTTATATTTCACGATGTCGGCCTGTGTGATAGAGTCACAGTTGTAAGCTTCAGAGAAGGCGGCTACAATAGATTTTGCATCGACGGGAACGCCGAGGTTTTTATCCATGAAAATGCCGTACATCTGCAGACCCTGCTGCACGCCGTTGAGGAATGCGAGGTTGGCGGTGTCGGTTGAGAGAACGAGTTCGAGACCTTTTACGAATTCATCTTTCTTGAAGTCGTTGCGCTGCTGCTCGGTCATCATCGATTCGTAACGCTTGAAGTTGCTGAGAGCCTGTGCGCCCTGCATGTGTCCGAATGCAGTGGCAAGCGAGTCGCCGAGCGCGGTTTCTTCCTGATTGAAATTGCCTTTGGCGGTGTTTTCTTTGCTGTCGCATGATGCAGCGAGCACCAGAGCAGAAGCCAAGACAGCAGTAAATACTTTTTTCATTTTTGTGGGGTTAAAATTAGTTTATTGTAGTTTTTTATAATTATGTCATTTGACGATATCGAGCAGGGTGACGGTGAATTCGAGAGCGGCACCCGGCGGGATGTCACGTCCGGCGCCACGCTGTCCGTAGCCGAGTTCGGCGGGGATGTAGAGGCGGTATGTGCCGCCGGGACGCATCAGCGTGAGACCTTCGGAAAAGCCGGGGATAAGCCCTTTGACAGGGAATTTCACGGCATTTTCTTCGGTTGTGTCGAAAACATTGCCGTTGGAGAGACGTCCGGTGTAAAGCACCTCGACGGTGTCGTCGGCAGTGGGATGTTCGCCCTCACCTTCGGTGATGACTTCGAAGAGAAGTCCGGACGGCAGTTTCTCAACCCCTTCGCGTGCGGCCTGCGCGGCAAGGAAATCAGTCTGTCGCGCCTGCTCCTGCTGACTGAGGCGTCGGGCGACGGAGTCCATGTAGCGCTTGGCGTCGTCGACCGTCATGCCGGAGTTGCCGCCGTCGAGGATAGCGCGCAAGGCCGCAAGAAAGTCAGCGTTGTCGATAGTATAGCCCTCGGCGCGGAGTTGCTCCAGGTTGTCGCGGATGTTTAGCCCCTGTGCAAGACCCTGATAGTAGACCTCGTCGACGGGCTCGATAGCAAACGCCTTTGCGATGCCGTCGACAAACATCTGTCGGGCGGTATCGTCGGCGGGATACTGACGTTCGAAAGCGGGTTGCAGATATCCGGCCACTATGGTAGCCATTGCCGTCGATGTGGAGTCGGCGGGCGCGGTCTGAGCTGCGGCAACAGTTGTCGCGGCCGCCGCCACGGTCAGAAGAGCCGTGCGGCGCAGTAGGTTGAGTTTCATAGCTATAATTATTTGCCGATAACCTTGAGGAGCTCGACGTCAAAAATCAAAGTTGCGTTGGGGCCAATCACACCGCCGGCACCGTTGGGACCGTAGGCGAGCTGCGAGGGGATGAACAGACGCCAGCGCGAACCTGCTTTCATGAGCTGGAGAGCCTCAACCCAACCGGGTATTACCTGAGTGACACCGAAAGTGGCGGGAACGCCGCGTTCTTCCGAGGAGTCAAATACAGTGCCGTCGATAAGTTTACCGGTGTAGTGCACCTCCACCTGGTCGGTAGACTCGGGCTGCGGGCCGTCGCCTTCCTTGAGCACTTCGTACTGGAGTCCGGAGGGAGTGGTCTTTACTTCGGCGCGTTTGCCGTTTTCGTCGAGGAATTCCTTGCCGGCTTTCTCGTTGATTTCAGCAAGTTTCGAGGCTTCCTCTTTCTGACGGGCTTCCATTTCGGTGAAATACTGACGGATAACCTCTTTGGCTTCGTCGTAGGTCATTTTAGGCTGATTTCCGTAGAAAACAGCTGCCACTCCGTCGGCGAAGTCCTCAACGTTGATCTGCTGAATGCCGGAGGCTTTGAAATTGTTACCCATGCTCAGTCCGAGAGCGTATGAAATTTTGTCTAATTCCTTAGTTTCCATATATGTTTAATTAAATGAGTTTCTTAATGCGTTACAAAGATAACGATTAACATCATATTATGGTTGCACTGATATGATAAAAAATATTAACATATCGGGCGGGCAGGGTGTGAGATGTAAGTCGACGGTCTGCGAGGCCCGGTAAATCAGGGGCACGAGCCTCCGGCTCTCCGTGGTGGACGGCAGACAGCGACTATGCCACCGGGAGGGGCCGGCGAGGATGAGAAATGGAGTTCGTCGTTATATATTCGGGTGAAATTTGGATAATTGCAAGTTATTGCCTACTTTCGCAATATTGTTTTATTTAAAAAAATTTTCATTACGGCGCCGAGTTTTTGGCGCATACTTAAATCTATGAGTCGTTTTACATTTCTTACCTTTACACTGGCAGTGGCGTCAGTGGTGTCAGCAAAAGCCGACAACGGTCAGATCAGTGTCGAAACCCGCGGAGACGCTCCGCGCCATGTCACTGTGACCGCATTGACTGAAAATATAATACGAGTAGCCAACACACCCGCGGGTGTCGAGACGCCGCAGTCGCAGACACTTCTGCCGGTGAAGCGGAATGCCGCGACAAAGAGTCTTGAGACTCCCGGCGCGGAAGTGCTCACTACCGAAGGCGGCATCGTTGTTTCTGTCGACAAGGTAGACGGAGCTGTCACGATAGCGGCGCCCGGCGGTGTCGTCATATCCGACAACGGCGTGCGCCTCAACTCAGGCGGCAAGGAGAGCATGAGCCTCCTGACTCCGGGCAACGAATCGTTTTACGGAGCCGGAGAACGCGGATATTCGCTCAATCTCGCCGCCGACACGCTTGTGATGTTCAACCGCCAGAACTATGGCTACACAGCCGGCGAAGATCGCATAAAGCAGATGAATATCACGATGCCTCTGCTGATATCGTCGAAAGGATATGCGATAGTGTTTGACGACTACGCCGCCGCCACACTCACCACATCAAATCCGCTGACATACACTACGGAGGCAAACAAGCCTGTGTCATATTACTTCATAAGCGGCGTCACGGGCGACGACCGTCAGGCCCGCATCGACAACGTGGTTTCGAAACTGACACTGCTCACAGGGCGTCAGGAACTGCCGCCACTGTGGTCGCTCGGCTACATCACGTCGAAATACGGCTACCGCACCGAGGCAGAGACACGCGGTGTAATCGACTCGCTTAAACGCGCCGGCTATCCGGTCGACGGCATTGTGCTCGACCTTTACTGGTATGGCAAAGAGGAGGATATGGGTCGTCTGGAATGGGATAAAGAGCAATGGCCCAACCATGTCAAGATGCTGTCAGACCTGAAGAAGAAGGGAGTCAGCCTCGTCACTATCTCGCAGCCCTACGTGCTGCGCAACGGCCGCGCCATCGACAACTATAACGAGCTCGCACCCAAAGGGATGTTTGTGCGCGACTCTCTCGGCAACCCCGGCGAAGTGAAGATATGGGTCGGCGAGGGCGGAATGTTTGACGTCAGCAATCCCGACACCCGCGACTGGCTCGCCGAGCGCTATCATCAGCTCACCGAAATGGGTGTGACCGGATGGTGGGGCGACCTTGGCGAACCGGAGGCACACCCCGACTCGCTCTGGCACTACAACGGCCTCAAGGCCCGTCAGTATCACAACCTTTACGGCAACGACTGGTCGAAAATCATCTATGACATGTTTAAGGAGCAGTATCCCGACCGCCGTCTCATGACAATGATGCGCGGCGGCACCGTTGGCTTACAGCGCTATAATGTGTTCCCCTGGTCGACCGATGTGTCGCGCTCGTGGGGCGGCCTTCAGCCTCAGATCACAATCATGCTCAACTCCGGTCTCTCCGGCCTGGGCTATATGAGCCATGACGTGGGCGGATTTGCTGTCGACCAAAAAAATCCGGTCAATCCCGAACTGTATGTGCGCTGGCTCCAGCTCGGCACATTCTCACCCATATTGCGCACGCACTCCACCCACGTGGCCGAGCCTTACAAATATCCCGAACAGCAGCATATAATCCTGCCGCTCATCAAAGAGCGCTATGCATGGCTCCCCTACAACTATACACTGGCATTCGAGAATGCGTCGGAAGGGCAGCCGCTGGTGCGTCCGCTCAACTATTACAATTCGGCCGACACTTCTCTCGACGGCATCACCGACGAGTATCTGTGGGGGCGCGACGTGCTTGTGGCTCCGGTGCTTACGCAGGGGGCGACCGAGCGCGAAATAACCTTCCCTGACGGGCAGTGGGTTGATATGTCAAATCCGTCGGAGGTGTATGAAGGCGGACAGACGATAACGTATGCCGCACCTCTTGAAGTGCTCCCGATGTTTGCACGTGCAGGTGCCCTTATAGCACGAGCCTCATATCCGATGAAGAATGTCGGCGACTACCGCACCGACAACTACACCGTGCGTTATTATCCTGTAGAGGGAAAATCTGACGGCTACATCTTCGAGGACGACATGTCGACACCGACCACAATCGCCGAAGGGCGCTACACGCTGCTGCGTTTCGAGGCCGATGCCGCCGACAAGACTGTCAGCGTGCGCCTCGCGGCCGAGAACGGCTCACAGGATTACACAAACCCGACAGCGGTAAAGAATATCACGTTCGAGGTATTCAATATCGGCACGCGGCCGGCATCGGTGACATTCAACGGCAAGAAAGCCGCATTCGCCTACAACGCCGCCTCGCGCACCGTTACGGTGAAGGTGAAGTGGAACATCACGACTGCAGCCGATCTCGTCATCACCAAATAACAACCGCGAATATAGCATAACCACAGATGGCCACGAAATCAAATATCAGGAGCATGCTCGGCAAATTCGTGAAATACGGGCTGCCGACACTTCTCAGCGCAGGATTGTGCTACGTGCTTTTCCGCGACATCAATCTTGGCGAGATGTATCGGTTTATCGTGAGCGAATGTGATTTCTCCTGGATTTTGCTGTCGATGGCCTTAGGCGCGGTGTCGTTCTGGATCAGAGCCATGCGCTGGCGGATACAACTCAGGGCAATGGAAGTCAATCCGCCGGCACATGTGATGTGCTACAGCATAGCCGGCACATACGCCGTCAATCTGGTGCTTCCGCGTCTGGGCGAGCTATGGCGGTGTGAATATATAGCGCGCCGTCAGCATGCTCATTTTGCATCGGTGCTCGGCTCAATGGTGTCGGAGCGTCTCGCCGACACAGTGACAGTGCTGCTGATGCTTCTGGCCACGATTATCTGGGCCGGAAGTGCTGTGGATTCGTTTGTCGAGGAATATCCGGCGATGTTCGACAGCCTGTCGGGCATTGTGTCATCGCCACTGACATATATCGCACTCGTTGCAATTATAGTGGCCGGCTGGGTGTTTTTCCACATAAACCGTCACCGCGGCTGGGTAATGAAGCTCAAAAAGCAGTTAGATGAGCTGCTCGGCGGGTTTACCTCCATTTTCCATATACGCAAGGCCTGGCTGTGGCTGCTTCTTACGGTGTTGCTTTGGAGCACCTATCTTATGCAGATGATACTTTGCTTTCAGGCATTCGCTCCTACGCGCGAATATATGGAGCTTCACGGTCCGCTTATCGCTCTGGTAGCGTTTGTGCTCGGCTCGCTGTCGATGGCAGTTCCCTCCAACGGCGGCATAGGACCGTATCAGGTGGCACTCGGCTTCGGCATACAGTGCTTTATGCCGGGGCTGCTGACCGGCGCCCAATGCTACTCATTCGCCACACTGGTGCTCGGCGCCCAGATGCTTGTGACAATAGTCTGCGGCCTGGTGGCATTTGCCGGTATAGCGCTCGACAACCGTCGGCAGGCCCGGCTCTCATGCGGATGAACGCGGCCGTCAAGGTTAAAAAAATGAAATAATTATAAATAATTGGCATTATTGGCTAAATTTGCGCCGATAATGCCAATTATTTATACAAGTCACTTATATGTCACAAATAATAAAACTTGCAGAGCTTGCCGAATGTGCCAATATGGCCGCTCAGGAAAACTTTACGGATAGAGACTATTTTCTCGGGCGCTTCGTTGCGGGTAACGGCGACAGGACACTGCCCGATGCAATAAAGGTAGACGGAGTGTCAGTGTTTATGTGCACTGCAGGCGAGGCCGAGGTCACGATAAACTTCAAGACAGTGAGATTATGCGTTGGCAGCCTCATGGTGCTGTCGCCTAACGATCTGGTCGAGATAACAGGCTCTTCGTCAGTCGTCATGGAGGGATATGCGCTTTTTCTGCCTATAGAGTTTCTCAAACAGTTCAGCCTCGACAGCAACACTCTCAACTACAGGGATATCAGGTTTGACGCGTCGCCGGTCATCGAGCTTGACGATGAGAGACGCCGGCTTTTTGAAGGATATTTCTCGCTTCTCGAGCTCAATGTCGCCACCAACCATGAGCGGTCGGTCTACACCCGCAATGTGTCACGGTCACTGGTGGGAGCTATGATATATCAGATAATGGCTTTTGCGCGCGCACATCAGCCGGAGGTCAGCGAGGAAGCCACAGCGGCACAGAGCGGTTCGGGACGCCGAAGCTATTATGTGAGGGATTTCATGTCGCATCTGCAGCAGGACTTCAGGCAGCACCGGTCGGTGGGGCATTATGCCGACAAGCTGTTTATATCAGCCAAGTATCTGTCGCTCATCATAAAGGAGGCCACCGGCCGCACCGCCACCGAGTGGATTGACCATTTCGTGATACTTGAGGCGAAAAACCTGCTGCGCTACTCCGGACGCAACATACAGCAGATAGCCTACGACCTTAATTTTCACAACCAGTCGGCTTTCGGCAAATATTTCAAGCACCTGACAGGTATGTCGCCGTCGGAATTCCGCAAGACGTAACCGGCGGCATAATCACGCTCCGATATGTGAATTATTGTAAAATGCCACGCCGTGAAGCAATATTTTCGCGCCGGAGGGTGTATGTCGTCAAAAATTTGTATATTTGTAAAATCAAAAAATGCTGTGTCAATACGGCATTTCAATTAATATCAACCTATAAATTCATACTGAAAAATGGCAAACGAAAACAACAAAAAAGAGATAAAAATCGAGCTTACACCCGAAGTGGCCGCCGGCCATTACTCAAACCTCGCGGTTATTTCACACTCGGCCGGTGAATTCTATCTTGACTTCATCGCCGTGACACCCAACGCACCCCAGGCACGCGTGCAGAGCCGCATCATCATGACACCCGAAAACATGAAGAACCTGCTCTTCGCAATCCGTGACAACGTGCAGAAATATGAAAAGACTTTCGGTGAAATCACCCAGAAGCACCCCGTCAACAATGCCAACAGCAACGACGGCGGCATCCCCAACCCCTTCATGGCATAAATTCCGCAACAACAGAGGATATCGCGGGATATTCCGCTTTATGACATCTTTCCCCTTATGCCTCGCCCGGCGCGGCGTAAGGGGTTACGAGTAATCTGCGCGACTTGCCGTCATTGACGACAAGTCTTGCAACGAAGCAATATCCTCACCAAATAATGTTTTGAACAATGATAAAAGAGAATAATCTGACCATCTACAACTCACTGTCGCGGCGCAAGGAGATTTTCCGTCCGATACATCCCGAACGCGTCGGCATGTATGTGTGCGGACCGACAGTATATGGCGACGGCCATCTTGGACACGCGCGTCCGGCCGTCACTTTCGACGTATTGTTCCGCTATCTTAACCATCTGGGTTACAAGGTGCGCTACGTGCGCAATATCACCGATGTGGGCCACCTGGAGCATGACGCCGACGAAGGCGAGGACAAGATTGCCAAGAAAGCACGTATAGAGCAACTCGAGCCGATGGAGGTGGTGCAGCATTATCTCAACCGCTATCATCAGGCGATGTCGAGGCTCAATGTGTTGCCCCCGTCAATCGAGCCGCATGCCTCGGGACATATCATCGAACAAATCGAGTATATCAAGAAGATACTTGAAAGCGGATATGCCTACGAGAGCAACGGTTCGGTATATTTCGACGTGCCCAAATATAACGCCGACCATAACTACGGCAAGCTTTCGGGACGCAATATCGACGAGCTTCTTTCCGAAACCCGCGCCCTCGACGGACAGAGCGAGAAGCGCAATCCCGCCGACTTCGCGCTGTGGAAAAAGGCTGCGCCGGAGCATATCATGCACTGGCCGTCGCCCTGGAGCGAAGGTTTTCCGGGATGGCATCTCGAATGCTCGACCATGGGAGAGAAATATCTGGGCGAGCAGTTTGACATACACGGCGGCGGCATGGACCTGAAGTTTCCCCACCACGAGTGCGAGATAGCGCAGTCGGTGGCTCACAACGGACACGATGCCGTGCGCTACTGGATGCACAACAACATGATAACCATCGGCGGACAGAAGATGGGCAAATCGCTCGGCAACTTCATCACGCTCGATGAGTTTTTCAACGGCACTCACCCGTTGCTGACGCAGCCCTACTCGCCGATGACGATACGTTTCTTCATGCTGCAGGCGCAATACCGCTCGACCATCGATTTCTCCAACGACGCTCTGCAGGCGGCAGAGAAGGCACTCAAGCGAATGCTCGAAGGCTATCGCCGCATCGCCGATCTGAAGGCATCGGAGACAAGCGACGTGTCGGCCGACATCAGCGCTCTCGAGTCAAAATGCTACGAGGCGCTTGACGACGACCTCAACACCCCGATAGTGCTCGCGCATCTCTTCGAGGCGTGCTCGATTGTCAACCGTGTGAACGACGGCCATGCAAAGGCTACTGCCGAAGACATCGAGGCTCTGCGCCGATTGTTTGACACATTCCTGTTTGAGATACTCGGCGTGAGCGACGACGTGGTCGAAGGTGGCGACAAGAGCGCGCTGAAACCGTTTGAGGATGCAGTCGATCTGCTTCTCGATCTGCGCGCGCAGGCCAAGGCAAAAAAAGACTGGGCAACATCCGATGCCATACGCGACGGTCTCGCCCAAATAGGCTTCAACGTCAAAGACACCAAAGACGGCTTCGAATGGAGCCTTAAGTAAACAGCATGGGATATGCCGGCAACGGCAACGTCTGATATTAAAACAACAAAACAAAACAACAAAAACATGTCAAAAGTACTCATCATAGGTGCAGGCGGAGTGGGCACGGTAGTAGCACACAAATGCGCGCAAAACTCCGACGTATTCAACGAAATAGTGCTCGCATCACGCACCAAAAGCAAATGCGACGCCATCGCCGCAGCCATCGGCAAGGACAATATCGTCACTGACTCTGTAGATGCCGACTCCGTAGAGCAGCTCTGCGAGCTTTTCAACCGCCACAAACCCGATATCGTAATCAATGTGGCGCTGCCCTATCAGGACCTCACAATCATGGAGGCATGCCTCAAATGCGGCGTCAATTATCTTGACACCGCCAACTACGAGCCTAAAGACGAGGCTCACTTCGAATATTCATGGCAGTGGGCCTACCGCGAGCGCTTCGAGAAAGCGGGTCTTACCGCGATACTCGGCTGCGGATTTGACCCCGGAGTGTCGGCGATATTCACCGCCTACGCCGCCAAGCATTATTTCTCGGAGATGCAGTATCTCGACATCGTTGACTGCAATGCCGGCGACCACGGCAAGGCTTTCGCCACCAACTTCAACCCCGAAATCAACATCCGCGAAATCACTCAGAACGGACGCTACTGGCAGGACGGCAAGTGGGTCACCACCGGTCCGCTGGAGATACACGGTCAACTGACCTATCCGCGCATAGGCCAACGCGATTCTTATCTTCTCTATCATGAGGAACTTGAGTCGCTGGTGCTCAATTTCCCGACCATCAAGCGCGCGCGCTTCTGGATGACATTTGGCCAGGAATATCTAACACACCTCCGCGTGATACAGAACATCGGCATGGCGCGCATCGACGAAGTTGAATACAACGGCGTTAAAATCGTGCCTCTGCAGTTCCTCAAGGCCGTGCTTCCCAATCCGCAGGATCTCGGCGAGAACTATCACGGCGAGACATCAATCGGCTGCCGTATCTCCGGTCTTGACAAAGAGGGCAAGGAGTTGAAATATTATATCTTCAACAACTGCTCACACGAGGCCGCATACCGCGAGACCGGCATGCAGGCTGTAAGCTACACCACCGGCGTGCCCGCCATGATAGGCGCGATGATGTTCCTCACCGGCAAATGGGTAAAGCCCGGCGTGCATAACGTAGAGGAGTTTGATCCCGATCCGTTTATGGAGCAGCTTCCCGTGCAAGGTCTGCCGTGGGAAGAGATTATCGACGGCGACCTCGAAGTAGACCGTCTCGGTTAACACATTATATATAACAAACTACATGATACCGACCCGACAACAGCCACAGACGCCGCAACCGGCGCCGCAGCAGCAGATATCACCACAGACCGAACCACAGCCGGACCGCAACGGCCGCAAACCGTGGGTATGGCCTGTAGTGGCCGTTGCTGCAGCGGCTGCTACAGGGGCTATTCTTTATTTTACGAAGAAGAGCGACTTTGAGCAGCGTCAAGAGGAGGCTGCCGAGTTCGCAGAGGAAGTAGCTCTGATTGAGGTCGTTGATCCGGAGGAATACGAGTTGCCGGTAGAATTTGACAATCCCGAGGAGTATATCACCGAGGTCACCATTGTGGATGACACTCAGCCCGAGGAGGCAATTGCAATTGTTGAAGCTGAGGAGGTGAAATCGACCGGAGATGCCGGCAAAAGCTCAACCGCACTCGGCGCGACAGAGTTCGACCGGGGCACGGAAGACATCAAACTCGTCAGCGAGCATAAGAACGAAGTCATCGTCGAAGATAAAAAGCCAGAACCCGTAGAGGATAAGGTATTTACCTCTGCAGAGACGATGCCTCAGTTTCCCGGGGGCGAAAGCGCACTCCTCAAATACATCAGCGACCACATCAAGTATCCTACCATCGCAATGGAAAACAATGTGCAGGGCAAAGTTGTGGTACAGTTTGTAGTGAAACGTGACGGCAGCATCGGCGATGTCAAAGTGGTTCGCGGAAAAGACCCCGACCTTGACAAAGAAGCAGTGCGTATCGTCAAGACCTTGCCGACGTTTATCCCGGGCAGGATGAACGGCCAGGCAGTCAACGTATGGTACACCCTGCCCATCAATTTCAAACTTCAGAACATATGACGTCATGGGCAGCATAAAAATTCGCAGGCGCAATCTCGTGTTGATAGCATTGGCGGCCGTGGCGGTCATAGTTGCGCTTATTGTAAGCGACCCCGAGCCACACATCGACTACCAAGACACCGATGTCGACCTCGAAGTGAAGTATTGAATAAACCCCATAAAGCGTTTAACGCGGAGCATCCGTTCTGACGGATGCTCCGCGTTTGTTATCAAAAACGTGTATTAATATATCATTTTTGAAACCGAGGCTAAAGTTTTTAAATAATTTTAAAAAAAACCTTTGTTTGGTAATCATTTTTTACTTATTTTCGTTGAATTAATAATCCGCCATGAAAACTCCGGACGGCATACCGAAAAAGCCTTCCGCCTACACTACCGACAAACTAACTACTTCCAACTACATAAATCCTATGAGTTATCTCAAATTTGACAAAAACCTGATGATTAATCTTGAGCAGTCGCTTCGCAAGGAGATGCTGCGCACCAACCGGGCCGGAGCCTATCATTGCTCCACGGTGGTGGGCTGCAACACCCGCAAGCAACACGGTCTGCTCGTCATTCCGATGCCCGGGCGCGAGGAGTATAGCCCCCACGTGCTTCTGTCGTCGCTCGACGAGACCGTGATACAGCACGGAGCGCCGTTCAACCTTGGTCTGCACCGCTATCGCGGCGGTGTCTACAGTCCCAACGGGCACAAGTATATCCGCGAATTTGACTGCGAGATAGTGCCGCGTACCACCTACCGCGTAGGCGGAGTTATCCTCACGAAAGAGATGGTGTTTATTTCGGAAGAAAACCGAATATTGATACGCTACACTCTGGTCGACGCCCACTCGCCGACAACGTTGCAGTTCCGACCGTTTCTCGCTTTCCGCGAGGCCAACGAGCTTTGTGTCGCCAACGGCAACATTGACGGCACGATGACCCCGGTGAACAACGGCGTCAGCTGCACACTCTACCGCGGCTATCCCGCGCTCTACATGCAGTTGTCGAGAAAACCGCAGTGGGTTGACGACGGCAACTGGTACAACGGCATAGAGTATGTAAAAGACCTTGAACGAGGCGTGCCCTATTGCGAGGACCTTTATGTGCCCGGATATTTCCAGATCAATATAAAGAAAGGAGAATCAATCATATTTTCGGCGGGCACTTCAGAAGTCAATCCGCGTCAGCTTGCCGCTTTATATGAGAAGGAACTTGCGTCGCGCACACGCCGCACATCGTTTTTCAACTGTCTGAAAAACGCCGCAAAACAGTTCTACTACAAGGACGGCGACCGCCATTACATGCTTTCGGGGTATCCGTGGGGCACAATCATCGCCCGCAACACACTGATGTCGCTGCCGGGCAACACGCTTGCAATAGACCACCGCAAGGATTTCGAGGAGATAATGGACACGATGGCTCATGAGCTCACCCACTACATAAACACGGGGCAGCCTTCGGTCAAAATCCACGGAATAGATATGCCCGACATACCGCTGTGGGCAGTATGGACTGTGCAGCAGTATGCCAAGAATGTATCTATGGCCGAGGCGGCCGAACGATATGCGCCTCTGGTGACACGTCTGCTTGATTTTATACTTGACAACAATTATCACAACCTGAAGGTCGATGACAACGGCATGGTGACCACCGACGGTCGGCGCAAGGCAGTGTCGTGGATGAACTCGGCCACCGACCGTGGTCCCGTGATACCGCGTTCGGGCTATCTTGTGGAATTCAATGCCTTGTGGTATAATGCGCTGATGTTTGGCGTGCAGATGCTTGAGGGCAAGCCGGAGCTTGCCGCCGTGGCCGACCGCTGGAAAGCTGTCGCCGAGAAGATGAAGCAGCCGTTTATCGACACATTCCTCAACGAATCGGGCTATCTCTACGACTACGTCAACGGCACATTCGCCGACCCGTCGGTGCGCCCCAACATGGCCATCGCCATCGGTCTTGACAACTCGCCGCTCGACAGGCGCCAGCGCAAAGGTGTGCTCGATGTGGTTACGCGCGAGTTGCTGACCCCCAAAGGGCTGCGCACACTCTCGCCCCGCAGCTACGGCTACCGCCCCACCTACGTGGGCAATCCCTACGAGCGCGAACTCACACTGCACAACGGCCCCGCGCGTCCGTGGCTCATAGGCTTCTATGCCGATGCCTACCTGCGCGTGTTCGGCATGAGCGGAGTGTCATATATCGACCGTATGCTCATCGGATTTGAGGATGAGATGACCAACGGCTGCATCGGTTCGCTCTCGCAGCTCTATGACGGCAATCCGCCCTACGACGGACGCGGCGCCATATCGCATGCCACCAACGTGGCCGAGGTGCTCCGCACGCTTCGCACCCTTAAACGACTGAATGCCTGACAATAACCCACTTAAACATAAATATAGATCATGAAAGCATTAATGTTCGGGTGGGAATTCCCCCCTCACATTTTAGGAGGCCTGGGCACGGCAAGCTACGGACTCACCAAAGGCATGTGGGAGTGTGGCGACATGGATATAACATTCGTCATACCGAAGCCCTACGGCGACGAGGACAAAAGTTTTGCAAAGATAATAGGCGCGTCGCAGGTGCCGGTGGCATGGCGCGATGTAAGCCACGACTATGTCGAAAGCCGCATAGGCAAGGTAATGGACCCCGACGAGTATTTCCGTCTGCGCGACAAGATATACGCCGACTTCAACTATATGCGCACCAACGACCTGGGATGCATCGAATTTTCAGGCCGTTACCCCGACAATCTCCTTGAGGAGATCAACAATTACTCCATAATGGCCGGTGTTGTGGCCCGTGCCGAAGAGTTTGACATCATACACTCCCACGACTGGCTGACATATCCTGCCGGCATTCACGCCAAGCAGGTGACGGGCAAGCCGCTGGTGATACACGTTCACGCCACCGACTACGACCGTTCGCGTGGCAATGTAAACCCGACGGTGTTTGGCATCGAGCGTGACGGCATGCTTCAGGCCGACCACATAATCACCGTGTCAGAGCTGACACGCCGCACTGTGATTGACAAATACGGCATCGATCCGGCCAAGGTGACTACGGTGCACAACGCCGTGGTGCCTCTGAGCGAAGACCTCCTCAACGTCGAGGTCAACAGACCGAAGGAGAAGGTCGTGACATTCCTGGGACGTATCACAATGCAGAAAGGCCCTGAATATTTCGTTGAGACCGCGGCTAAAGTGCTGAAACTCGACCACAACGTGCGCTTCGTGATGGCCGGGTCAGGCGATATGATGGACAAGATGATTGACCTGGCCGCCCGCCGGGGCATTGCCGACCGCTTCCATTTCCCGGGCTTCCAAAAGGGCAAGGAGGTGTATCAGATGCTGAAAGCATCGGATGTCTACATGATGCCGTCGGTGTCGGAGCCATTCGGCATATCTCCTCTCGAAGCGATGCAGATGGGCGTCCCGTCAATCATATCGAAGCAGTCGGGCTGCGCGGAGATACTCCACAACGTAATCAAGACCGACTACTGGGACGTCGACGCCATGGCCGATGCCGTGTATTCGATATGCAACTATCCGGCGATGTATAACCAGCTGCGCGAGGACGGCATGGCCGAGGTGGCACAAATCACATGGGACAAGGCCGGACGCAAAGTCATCGACATCTATAACAAGGTGCTCGGCAAAGCCTGACCTGTCCCCTATTAAAAACGGTCATTACCGACCTTAAAAACTTTATTACTAACACCAACCAACAACAATAAAGACATGAAAGCTATCTGCTTCTACTTCCAGATACATCAGCCGTTCCGCCTGAAACGCTACCGTTTCTTCGATATCGGCAACGACCACTACTATTACGATGACTTTGCCAACGACGACATCATCACCCGCATAGCCCACAAATCATATATCCCCGCCGCCGAATCGCTTCTGCGCATGATCGAGGCAAGCGGGCGCAAGTTCAAGTGCGCTATATCGGTGTCGGGAGTCGCGTTGGAACAGATCGAGGTCTATGTGCCCGAACTTCTCGACCTGCTCAAAAAACTCGTTGCCACCGGCTGCGTGGAAATTCTGGCCGAGACTTACGCCCACTCGCTGTCGTCGCTTGCCGACCCGGAGGAGTTTGCCAACCAGGTCAAAGTACACGACGATAAAGTCAACGAACTGTTTGGCGTGCGACCCAAAGTGCTGCGCAACACCGAGCTCATATATTGCGACGACCTTGCCCCGCAGATACTCGCCATGGGCTACAAGGGAGTGATTACCGAGGGCGCCAAGCATATACTCGGCTGGAAATCGCCCAACTACGTATATGCCGCAGCTTCCGCACCGAAACTTAAGATGCTGCTGAAAAACGACAAACTGTCAGACGACATCACATTCCGTTTCTCCAATACCAACTGGAGCGAATATCCTCTGACCGCCGACAAATACATCGGCTGGATAGCCGATACCCCCGACGAGGAGCAGATATTCAACCTGTTCATGACGATGGAGGCGTTCGGCGAACTGCAGAACCGCGACTCGGGCATATTCCAGTTTCTTGAAGCGCTGCCACGGTTTGCAGCCGAACGTGGCATCGAGTTCATCACACCCTCTGAGGCTGTTTCTAAAATCAAGGCAGTGGCAGAACTCGGCGTGCCGTTCCCGATGTCGTGGGCCGATGAGGCACGTGACACCTCGGCATGGCTCGGCAACCAGCTGCAGAAAGAGGCATTCGACAAGCTGTATTCTGTGGCAGAGCGCGTGCGTCTGTGCGACGACCGCCGTCTGAAACAGGACTGGTATTACCTACAGGCTTCCGACCACTTCTTCTACATGTCGACAAAGCATCAGGCCGACGGGGAAATCCATTCGCTATATTCGCCATACGACTCACCTTATCAGGCTTTCACAAACTATATGAACGTGCTTGCCGACTTCATCGTGCGCGTCGAGGAGCAGTATCCGCTGTCAATCGAAAACGAGGAGCTCAACTCACTTCTCACCACAATCCGCAATCAGGCCCGCGAAATCGAAACCCTCAACAAGGAAGTAAGCTCAATGCGACTGAACATAGAGCACTACAACGAGGAGCACGCCCTGCGTGAAAAGGTCGCCGAACCGGAAGCCAAACCTGCACCCAAAAAGCCTCGTGCAAAAAAGGAAATCAAAGCCGACACCTCCGTGTCAAAGCCTAAAAAAGCGAGCAAACCCCGCCCCGCAAAGACAAAACAGACACCGGAAAAAGAAAAATAAACATCTGAAATTATATTGACAATATGAGTGCATTGCTGCAAACTTCATTGTAGCAATGCACATTTTATAGTTTGAATAAAAACTTGGGATTCATGTAAAAACAGTGGACAGAACCCTAATCATCATTTCGTTAAAGTCACCGAAATGATTCCGATAGGCAAAACCGCTGAGAGAGAGGTAGAAACATGGCTCATGAGCAGATATGTATGTTATCTCGCCGTGCAGAACGCAGACCCATCGAAAACAATTGTTGCTCAGGCTCAGACTTATTTTGCGATTCAGACACGAAGGGCTGAAAAACTTCTTGACACCCCTTTCTCCGAAGAGGAAGAACGCAGGCTTATGCTCCGCAGCGAAATGAAAAAGCACAATACACGTTTAGCCAGTGCTGCAAAAGAGTCCGGAGTCCTTACCAACAAGGATTATGGAATTTTTCAGAATGCCGGATACAAGGGCTTTATGGCGGACTTGATCAAGACGATATTCATAAACGAAAAGGACTTAAAGAAAATCAGCGTATACTTGACCACATGGGAAGTACGGAACTTGCGGCGAACCTTTTCCGAGCCACTCAGACTGAAGATAAATTGAGGCGTGATAGAATACAAGGGAAGGTTGCGGCCAATCGAACACATTTTTCTGAAGTACACTATCATACCCATACGCCGATTAATAGGACAGTCGTGAAATCAAAAAAATGACTTCACGACTGTCTTAATTGAATATTTTATGGTTTAGCGGACAGTAATAATTCATTATCTCTAATTCCTTCTCTATGTGGCGTTTCGTGAGCATCGCTTCGTGCCTTTCTTCGGGATTAAGACTGTCTGACTCCAATGTTTGAGTTATTCTTTCAAGTACGTTTTCACAGTAGCATTTTCGGTTTTGCTGTACATCCTCAGGGAGCGCTGAAAATTCATCCTCGAACTGCTGCCACTCGTCACGTTCATAATCTGCGACCTCTTGAACCTCTTGATTGTAATTTTGGTCTTTTGAATCAGTCTTGTTACATCCCTGTAGTGCCAGAAATCCACATATCACACAAATTGATATCACTATAGTAATCACAACGGTACTTATGGCCTTAGTGCTAAGGACACGAATCGGGTAATTTATACGTTCTTTTTTCATGAAATTAATAAACACTTGGGGTTCAAGAGAAGCGGATAACAATTCAATGGCAAATCTACGCAAAATTATGGATATAACATAATTGACTCCGTGAGTGCACCATATACTGTGGGCTGCTACTCTCAAATCTTCATCTTCAGGTTTCCTACGACCGTCAGCGATAGATTGGGCAAAGTCAGTCCACGTTTCTTAATCTATCAAAGGTCGATGGGGCTGTAAGACCAACCAATCATAGCAATGCGTATGAAGAAATTCTTCTGCCGTCGTGGTTTTTCCACACCATTTAGGTCCTTCAATGACTACGGCTCCTTTTGCCTGCATTTTTTTCTCAAGCAGGCCATCCATTACTCTATGTCTGTAATTGTCCATAATTCATGCATTTATGTATGCAACAATAATCAATTATTATAAAATTCGGTAATTTGGCACGATATTTTTCGGTAATTTGGCGTCAATTTTTTCGGTAATTTGGCAATTGTTGTATTAAGAGGGTGTTGCATAACCTAATGTTGTAGGGACGCACGGCATCATTTTTCAGAGTTATGCAACACCCTCTTAAATCCAAACATTCTCTAAAAGAACAAATGAACAAAATGGTCATAATTGTTACCATTTTGTTCATTTGTTCTTTTAGTTGTAATATGTTGCTCCTGTTCTGATGTCAGGGCTTTTGTCCTTTTGTTAAAAAAGGGCTTATTTGTCGATTTTGACGGCGGTGGCAGCTTCAAGTTTCTGCTGCACGGCGGCGTCGAGCACGGCCATTGTCACGAGGTTGACGATGTCGCGCACGGGGGTGTCGACGTTGATGAAGTGAACAGGTTTGTTCAATCCCATCTGGATCGGGCCTATGGCCTCGCCCACGCCCATCTCAAGAAGCATGCGGTAAGCTGCCGATGCCGCAGAGAGGTTGGGGAACACGAGGGTGTTGACCTTCTTGCCTTTGAGGCGTGAGAAGGGGAATGTGGAATCGCGCAGCTCCTGATTGAGGGCGTAGTTGAGAGTCATCTCGCCGTCGATGGGGAGCTCGGGATACATTGACTGCATGCGGTCGACCACGTTGTGCACCTTGACTGACTCGGGCATAGTGCTTGAGCCGAAATTGCTGAACGATATCATTGCGATATTGGGGTCGTGGGAGAAGAATTCCACTGAGTTGCGGGCCAGACGCGCAATGTCGAAGAGGGTATCTTCGTCGGTAGCCTGGTTGATGGCGGTGTCGGCGATGAAGAGAATGCCCTTTTGAGTGTCGACGATATGGAGCGACGCGAAGTGCTTGTAGCTGGGACGTATGCCGATAACCTCTTTGGCGATTTCGCCGGGGAGGGGATTTGAGGAGTATGTGCCGCAGATGATAGCGTCGGCCAGACGTTCCTCGACCATCATCATACCGAAGTAGTTGCGGTCAAACATATTTTCCAGAGCTTCGGGATAGGTAACACCCTGGCGCTGGCGTTTCTGGGCGAGCTTGAGCGCGAATTCGTGACGGCGGTCGGCTTCGCGGTCGTGACGCGGATTGACAATCTCTATTCCGTCGAGGCTTATGCCGAGGCGTTTGGCTCGTTTTTCAATCATTTCCTCGTTGCCGAGCAGTATCGGGGTGCAGACGCCTATGCGCAGAGCGGTGGCGGCGGCGCGCAGCATCGAGTCGGTGTTTCCTTCCGAGAAGATGACGCGCTTCGGATTGGCCTTGGCTGCTTCGGTGAAGCGTCGTGAGAGCTGGTTGTCGACACCCATGAGCGAACGCAGCTTGACGTCGTATTCCTCCCAGTTGGTGATAGGACGGCGTGCCACGCCCGATTCCATAGCGCCACGGGCCACAGCGGGTGCGACGGTGGTGAGCAGACGAGGGTCAAGAGGCTTGGGCAGGATGTAGTCGGCACCGAATTTGAGGTTGGTCATGCCGTAGGCGGCGTTTACAACCGAGGGAACGGGCTGTTTGGCAAGCTCTGCGATGGCTCTTACGGCCGACAGCTTCATCGCTTCGTTGATCTGTGTGGCACCCGAGTCGAGGGCGCCGCGGAATATGTAGGGGAAGCCTAACACATTGTTTATCTGGTTGGGATAGTCGGAACGTCCGGTGGCAAATATCAGGTCGGGACGCGATGCGATAGCCTTGTCGTATGAAATCTCGGGATCGGGATTTGCAAGGGCAAACACGATAGGCTTTTCGGCCATAGACTGCACCATCTCTGTGGTGACGACATCTTTTACCGACAGACCGAGGAACACGTCGGCACCGACCATAGCCTCGGCGAGAGTCTCGATGTCGCGGTCGGTGGCGAACTCGGCTTTCTGCGGCGAGAGGTTGGGACGGTTCTTGTTGATCACACCCTTGGAGTCGCACATCACAATGTTGGCGGGGTTGACGCCGAGCGCCACGTAAAGACGTGTACAGCTCACGGCAGCCGCTCCCGCACCGTTCACCACGAGACGAATGTCTCCGATTTTCTTGCCTTGAAGTTCGAGGGCGTTGAGCAATCCGGCAGCCGAGATGATTGCGGTGCCGTGCTGGTCGTCGTGCATGACGGGGATATTGCATTCCTCTTTGAGACGGCGCTCTATCTCAAAGCATTCGGGCGCTTTGATGTCCTCGAGGTTTATGCCGCCGAATGTGGGGGCGATAGCCTTTACCACCTGTATGAATTTTTCGGGGTCTTTTTCGTTGACTTCGATGTCAAAGCAGTCGATGCCCGCGAATATCTTGAAGAGGAGCGCTTTGCCTTCCATCACGGGTTTTCCGGCAAGGGCACCGATATCACCCAGACCAAGCACTGCGGTGCCGTTGGATATCACGGCCACGAGATTTCCTTTGTTGGTGTATTCGTAGGCATCCTGGGGATGCTGCTCGATTTCCAGACACGGGAACGCCACGCCGGGCGAATAGGCCAGAGCGAGGTCGTGTTGCGATGAGTAGGGCTTTGTGGGCACTACTTCAGTTTTGCCGGGACGCGGATAGCGGTGATAATCCAAAGCCGCTTCTTTCAAATTGTTTGACATAATCTTTTTACCTTGTTTGTTAATTTATGTTTGGCGGCAGGCTTGCCGCGTCTGTATTTTTAATAAGTTTCTACGGACAATATTTCATCTCGGGTCAGAATGGCGCATATATAAGCGGAACCGCCGCACCGTTACGGTAGAGATAGAGGTATCCGTTGCTTATGTACCATCTGAAAATCCATGTTTCGCCTGTATTGAAATATACATACAGGCTGTCGCCGTAGATCTGCCAGGTGAAATAATATGTGGAATTTCCGTAGTAATCCTCAATATAGTAGGCACCTGTACCGTCGTGGAAGAAACTATACTCGTTGTAATCGACATTCGGCGGGTCGACAATCTCCCAGTTTCCCTCAATCGGACTGCAATAGTCCTCATCATCGTCACACGATGTCGTAAACAGTGTGACAAACATTACCAGTATAAGCGATAGTGAAAAATTGCGCATTCAGATGATTGTTTTCGTTTGGATTATATAGTATTTTGCAAAAATACAACATTTTTTCTTTATAAATGTCGTTATTTTAAATAAAATTGTGACAAATATCCATATTTTAGGTAAATTTAGTAAATGCGTATCATTTTATCGCATTCCGGCCGATTGGCAGCTGTCTACATAACGGAAATGGTGGTGCAACGGTTCGGTTCGGACAGCGACAAGCAACGGTAGATGTTTCCTGCAGCCAAGGCATTTGCCATGAGAGAAAACGCAGCGGCAGTTTCCTGCCGCGGCTGCATTACGGGCTCGATTGTGATGCCGTCGCGCAGGGAGAGCCCCGGTGTGCCGGCGGCTTTGTAGACCGCCTCTTTGATGGTCCATACCCACAGCAGCATGTCGGAATCTATAATCTTTTCCTCGCATTCGCTGATGAATTTGCTTTTGACGCGCGCCAGCTTGTCGCTGCTGTCCTCGATGTCAATGCCGAAATTTTGACTGACATCACTCAACGCTATGCATGCTCCGCTGCGGCAATGCGATATTGAGATATTGATTTTTCGGTCGATATTAAGAAAAGGCGCACCGTTGGCATGATGTCCCAGTGTTGCTCCGGCAAGCCAACCGAAGCGGCGGGTATAAATGCCGGCCGCGCGGTTGACGAGTGTATAGGTCAGCTCCCGCTCGCGTCGCTGTTTGTCAGCAGAAAGGCTGTTGATATCGGCGAACTGGCTGTCGGAAATGGTCGCGCGATCAATGTCGCAGTAGTCTCCGATAAGGATACAAATGCCGTCAATATCAAATGTGCGGATACTCATCGGTGCATGGTTGAGAGTGCATGGATAATGTCGCGGCGGAGCATGCCCACAACCGGCGCTATCGAGTCGGCGGCAGAGGGGGAAGCATCTCTGACAAATGCGGCTCCGCTTACCACAAGAGAAGCGCCGTCAGTGGCGATGAACTGCACCGGAGTGGATATCTCGCCACGGCTTACAAGCACTTTGCACTCAAATCCGTCAGGAGTGTCAAATTCAAGCAGCTCGGCCTCGGCGCCTCCGAGATTGAGTCCCATGCGCTCGACGCGGTTGTCAATCACTTCGCCGGCTGTTGCGGGGGTGACAGGTGTAGCGGTGAAATATACCGAGGAGTTGAACCCCGGATAGGCCACATCGATAAATCCGGAGTTTCCTTTGCCTGAACCGCGCAACGCTATTGTGGCTGCTTTGTTGATGCCGACAGTCAGATTTCCTGCGCCGGCACTGACTTCGGTGAATGCCGAGTCAGGCAGCTCGATGCGCGGATAGGCGTGGCGCCGCGGCACCGCGACGGTGTCGGGAGCGGATGTGCCTGTGCAACCTGAGAGCAGGCCGGCAAGTGCCATGATGAAGAGAAGTCGTTTCGCGCGGAGCATGGAAATCAGCCGTTTATTTTTTTATCAGGCGGTCTGCACCTCGTTCATCACTTTCACACGCACATTGGTGATGCGGTGATGCTCGATGTCAAGGATAAGGAAGCGGCACCGGCCGTAGACAAGCGGCTCCTTTTCCTTGGGGAAATCGCCTTTGATGGCAAGGAGCATGCCTGCCAGGGTCTCACAGTCTTCAGTGATGTCGGCATAATCTTCTTCGTCGAGTCCCGTCACACGGAAAAAGTCATTGAGCAGGGTGCGTCCTTCAAATATATATGTGTCGTCGGGCAGACGCTTGTAGGTCTTTTCCTCCTCGTCATATTCGTCGTTGATATCGCCTACGATTTCTTCAAGCACATCCTCGAGAGTCACGATGCCTTGCGTTCCGCCAAATTCGTCAATCACGATGGCAAGATGTATCTTCATCTTGCGGAAATCCTCAAGCAGGTCGTCGATAGTGCGCGACTCAGGCACGAAGTAAGGCTTGCGCACGAGGTTCTGCCACCTGAAATCCTTGTTCTCTTTGCCGATATATGGCAGAAGGTCGCGGGCGTAGAGCACACCGCGTATATTGTCCTGCGTGGTCTCGCACACCGGCAGACGCGCATAGCCCGACTGGAGCACCACCTCCATCACTTTGTCGAAGTTCCAGGCGATGTCGAGGTCGGTGATGTCGACGCGCGGAGTCATGACTTCCGATGCAGTGGTGTCGCCGAAGCGCAGTATCTCTTTGAGCATCTCACGGTCGGCACCGTTTTTCATGTCGGTGATCTCGAGGGCTTTTTCAAGCTCGTCGGTCGATATATTGTCATGCTTCTTTGTCACGACACGGTTGACGATGCCGGAGCTTTTGACAAGTATCGATGACAATGAGTGGAAGAGCCGCATGAGGAATGTCACGCCGCCGATTGACCTTTTTGCCCATGCCAAAGGATTCTGCTTGGCAAGCAGTTTCGGGAAAATCTCGCCAAAAAGGAGAATGAGGAAGGTCAGGATGACTGTCTGAAGCACGAAACTCAACACTGCCGGCATGCCGGAAAACACCGGGCCGAGGGCAAAGTTGCACAACACCACGATCGTGACATTGACAAGATTGTTGGCTATGAGTATTGTAGCGAGAAGCCGTTCGGGCTGTTCGATGACATTGCGTATGCGATCGCCGGTGCGGTCGTCGTCAAGTCGCTCGTCGTCGGGGTCGAGCGAAAAAAAAGCTATTTCACTGCCTGATACAAAGCCTGACACAAACAGGCAAAGTATGCCGAATGCGAGCGCTACTGCCTGCGCCGCGCCGAAACTTGTGATTTCTGCCAGAATGCCGCTTGTGATTTCAGTAGCAGGTAAAGGGTCTACGTCCAAAATATATCGATATTGGTTAGAAATAAAGGCTTCCGGCACCCGTCAGGTGATAGTGCAGAGTGCCGTGAGCCGTTGGTTTCCGCAAAGATACAAAAAATAGTGCAATGCGCAAGCGGTTATGGTTCCATTCGGCGCGCGACGAGTTATTTTCCCGTCAGAGACTTTATGAAACCGATTTCTTTCTTGCTGTAGGGAGTTCCGTCAGGGCGGAAAATGTCGTGAAACCAAACTTTGGGTTCCTTGCCCGACGGTATGGTCTCGGCCCATGAGTAGATAGTGTTGGTCTTTCCCTTTACAAACCCCCAGTTGATTGCTCCGATGTTGTGCTCCTTGAGTATGGGCATTATAGTCTCGAATGTGCTTCCCGACGTACGGGCCATGTATTCGGTGCACACCACCGGCCGGTTGAGCATCTTGAGCGATTGTGCCATAACACGGTGGCTGTCGGCGCCGGAATAATTATGATAGCTGATTATATCGGAGTTGTTGAGACAGAAAGAATTGAGACTGTCAAAGCGTTTGTCGCCGACACACCATATCCCCACTGTCAGAGGCTGCGACGGATTGCATGAGCGAGCCCATTCAAACGCTTTCTCCACCAGTGGCAGCGACGCGCCGTACTGGTCGTTTCCTCCGGGTTCGTTATAAAGATCCCAGAACAGGATACGGTCATCTCCGGCAAACGTGCCCACTATGTCGGTGACGTAGGCTTCGAGTTTGGGAAAGAGAGTGTCGGGATTTTCCCTTCGGCTCATTGAGGGGTCACGCACCCATCCCGAATTATGCACTCCGGGGCGAGGCTCCGGCTGACGGCCATAGTGCGACTCTGCATTCCAGCAGTCATCGAAAAACACCAGATGCGGACGTATGGAATGCGCGGCGCATATATTGAGGAATTCATCGATGCGCTTGACAAATCCGTCGCGGTCGTTTTCCCACACCACACTGCTCAGGAACACCCTCAGGGTGTTGAATCCGAGCTCCTCGGCCCATCCGAGCTCCTTGTCGATAAGTTCGGGCGACCAGGTGTCGGCGCTCCACATCTCTATCTGGTTGATGGCGTCGGAGGGTATATAGTTACATCCGGCGAGCCATGGCTGACGCGCACTCCACTCGGCGGCTTTCGCCTCGCTCCATCTTGTGCCGGATGCACTGTCGTGCATGCCTCTGGCGGCAAGATACGATATCAGCCTTTGCGGCCGGTCGGTCTGTATAATGCGACACCCGATGCTGTCGATGAGATATCCGTAGCCGTCGGCATCATCGGCCAGCGACGCATCATCGTCATGACCGCCGACCATACTGTCCCACAACGTATTGTACCAGATAAGACTTTTACCGCGCAACATGTCGGCCGCTTTCCGCGGCATCGGATTGGAGTCGGATGAATACATCAGTTCGAAAGCCACAGGGTCAAGCTCTCTTACAGCTTCCTCGATACGAGCCTCGGCGTCTGACCAATCGAGATTTACAATCGGCATATAGATGACATCATCAAGATATTTCCCATAACGGCTTTTGACCTCGGCCGCCGGCAAATATCCCTTCATGACAATCTGCCGGGTTGTGCCGGTGCGTTCGAGCAGTTCGTACACTTCGTCGAAATATCTGTCAGCCTTGTCAAGATTGAACATCACTTTGCCTTTTGCGGCAGTCAGCACCTCCTCGAGAGTCGGCACACGGCATGCAGTGTGAATGGCGCAGCCGTTGCGCAGCCTGAGCGACTTAATATGCCCGAGAGTGTTGTCGGCGACCTCGCCCGAACCGGTCGTTGTACGGTTGAGCGACGGGTCGTGCATAAGTATCAGATGACCGTCGGCGGTGCGCTGAAGGTCGATTTCTATAATATCCACACCCATGGCTATGGCACTGTTTATGCCTTCGAGCGAATTTTCGGGGAAGTTACGCCAGTCGCCCCGGTGGGCTACGGTAATTACAGTGGTTGTGTCGCGGTCAAAAAGGCGCTGTCTGATAGAGTCGACCCTGTCGCGGGCATTGATGCTGACGGCAACAAGCGCCGGCATCAGCAGACTAAGAAGTTTTTTCATGAAATCTGTGATAATTATGTTAAGGTCTGTAGGTATTCCCTTGCGCAAAGTTAACAATTATTACAGTATAATACAATATCGGGTTAGTGGCTCAGATAATGTTTTTTATGCCCTTGTCGGGCGAGCAAATAAAAACGGTTTTTTGTTTTCCAAAAAACCGTTTTTTATAAAGCACATCAGTTTGCTTCATTAAATCTTTTGAAATATCGCCGTATATGTTCCAGCTGCACTTTGGATATGTCGTAAAATTTAAGTGATTGTACAACGTTTCTTATGCCGAATTCCGGAATAAGTTTGCCAAATGATACATTCATAAATAACGACGGCAAAGCATCTACACCATCAAAATTCAGTTTTATAGTCCCTCCTGTCTCCATGATTGGCTTTGCCAAATCATATAGTTTAGCACCTCCTTCAGGAAAAGAACCATTGATCAATAAATCTTTTATATAAATATAATCATTCATAATTACTACCAATCAAAATCATTAAACAAATCGCTTTCTCCAATAATCTCTTCGTTCTCCAATTCGGAAATATCGTATTCAAAGTGTATTAGAGTACCTTTAAAACAAAAAGGCTGATATAATGTTTTTTCTATTCTTGAACATTCGCCATTTGATCCAATCTTCTCTCCTACAATAAATAATTCATTTTCACTTAAAATTTTCAATCGGTCATATTTGCCGGGCAATGAAGATATGACATCATCCAAACCTTTACCGGCGTTGTGCTGACTGGATTTTGCCGATACTCCAAGTCTTGTTGCCCATTGCACATAGTTGCACCCCGGAGCCGGAGTGATGTCAGCCCGCTTCAGACAAGAAGGAATTCCGATTCCGAAATCACAAAATGCTATATTAATCTTTCCTATCTTTTCATCAAAATGTATGTATGAATATGCTATTCCTTTAGCATCGGCATGATCTGCGACATTTGCATAAAGTTCATTCAAAGCATTAGTGAATGCGGAAAGATCCTTTCCCTTAAAGAATGATCTTTTTAAATACGCTGATAACGAATGGCTATAGCCGAAAGTTTGCTCGTTGTCAACTTTCCAAAGATTGAAAATTGAAGGTTTTGTTGCTCCGATATGTGGTGTGTCTGAAAAATACTGTTCCAGATGTAAATCCTCACGTAAAAAAACTTCAACGTCATTTCCGGCCATCAATGTAACCCGATGAGCTATTGAAATCGAATATGCCAACAAGCATGCCAATGTAACAATATGAACCGGCTGAAGATATTGAATATCAATATCTTCAGAGAGAACGAACTGAATATTGTCTGTTGATTTGACCTTACACAGCCGACTTCTTATATCAGATATCTGCGCGACCCAATCATATAGGGTATGACTTTTTTTTATTCGTTCGTAATGGATCATTAGGGTGATTGTGTCGGAATTGAGTGGCAAAATTTTTACTTTCACAAAGTTACATTTTTTTTATTATAGTCAAAATTTTATGATATAAGTTTTACAGTCGGGATTATGAGTTTGCTGAATAGTTAAATTAAATTTATGAATTGCAATTCAAGTTGTTGATTTTTGGCATTTGGTGTTAAATGATTAAATTTGTGGGATAAAATTATATCAGATATGAAAATAGCACTTATCGGTCACGGTAAAATGGGCCGCATGATAGAGAATATCGCCCGCCAGAGAGGGCATGAGATAGTGGCAATCATCGACGTCGACAATCAGGAGGATTTTGATTCCGACGAATTCCGTTCGGCCGATGTAGCGATAGAGTTTACCGTCCCGTCGACCGCCGTAGCCAATTATGAGCGTGCATTCGAGCGTGGCGTGCCTGTAGTGTCGGGCACAACAGCCTGGGGCTCTGTCGATGACCTTCGACCCATGATCGAAAAATATGACGCCACATTTTTCTGGACCTCCAATTTCAGCGTCGGCGTGAATATATTCTTCGCCGTAAACCGTTATCTCGCCCGCATCATGAACCATTTCAGCCAATATAAGCCGTCGATGCTCGAGATACACCATATCCACAAACTCGACCACCCGAGCGGCACAGCCAAGACTCTCGCCGAGGAAATCATCGACGAGACGGCACGCATCGACCGCTGGACCGAAGAGCCCGCAGGCGACGACGCCATGGTAATCGAGCACCGCAGAGAGGGCGAGGTGCCGGGCACACACATCATAAACTGGAAATCGCCGGTCGACACAATCACCATCGAACATGAGGCCAACTCACGCGAGGGCTTCGCTCTGGGCGCTGTAATAGCAGCCGAATACACAAAAGGCCGCCACGGCATTATCACTATGGAGCAGCTCATGGGCGACCTTCTTAAATGATTTCATAAATGGAAAACAACAATACAAACACTCCGGAGACAGGCTCAACCTCAGGCTTCGGAAAGTTCATCGCAAAAGCAAAACAGAGTCTCAAAGCCCGCACTTCAGGCGTCAAGACCTCCCGCTGGGTGCGTTTCGGCATTGTCGCCGCGCTTTGGATCGGATTTACAATATGGATGCAGACATGGTGGCTGATACTCGTGCTCTTCCTGCTGTTTGACATCTATATAACCGGTTATATCCCCTTCACCTGGTGGAAGAAAAGCAAAAGCAAGACCGTCAGAACAGTCATGGCATGGGTCGACGCTCTGGTCTACGCCCTCATTCTGGTATATTTCGTGTTCAACTTCGTAGGCCAGAACTACACCATCCCGTCGTCATCGCTTGAAAAGACACTTCTCACCGGCGACTATCTCTTTGTCAACAAACTGACCTACGGTCCGCGCGTACCGATGACTCCGGTGCATTTCCCCCTGGTGCACAACACTCTGCCTATACTAAACTGCAAAAGCTATCTTGAGTGGCCGAGCGTGAAGTATCACCGTCTTGCCGGACTTCGCTCTGTTGAAAGCGGCGATATCGTGGTGTTCAACTTCCCGGCAGGCGACACGGTGATGTCGAAAGTGCCCAACCCCGACTATTACCAGCTTGTGGCGATGAACGGCTACGACGCCATCAACAACAACGAAGCGGTGTTCGGAAAGAAAATAACCCGTCCGGTCGACCGCCGCGAGAACTATGTCAAGCGTGCTGTGGGACTCCCCGGTGAGCGCCTGAAGATTGTCGACGGAGAGATATGGATTGACGGCAAAAAGCAGGCAATGCCGCGCGACGCGCAGTTTGCCTACTACGTCATTACCGACGGCAATCCATTGCCCGACAGCTTCTTTGACGAACTTGACATAGCCCTCGACGACCGTATACGCCTGTCAGTGCCCGACGGATATGTGCCGGTCTACCGCCTGCCGCTCACCCGCGACATGCTTGCAAAGGTGGAGGCACACCCACATGTGGCACAGGTGACGCGCGAGCCGGCCGACAACGACCCTCTGCGCATTTTCCCCTTCGAGCTTTCGGCACGTGAGGGCTGGACCCGTTCCGACTATGGCGGCGACGACGGTGTGCTCATCCCGAAAAAGGGAATGACCGTGCCCCTCGACTATGACAACTGGCTTCTCTACGAGCGCGCTATCCGCGTATATGAAAACCATCCCGACGCGCAGTGGAAAGATGGCAAGGCATATATCAACGGTAAGCCTGCCGACACCTATACCTTCGATATGGATTATTACTTCATGATGGGCGACAACCGCGACAATTCGCTTGACTCCCGTTACTGGGGTTTTGTGCCAGAAGACCATATCGTCGGCACTCCCGTGGGTGTGCTCATATCGTTTGACAAGGATAAATCGATATTTGACGGAAAAATACGTTGGAACCGTATTTTCCGCGATGCAAATCCCGACAAATGAGCCGTTTCGGAAATCTGCACGCACAGCTGACTCTGCCGCCGCGCTACTTCGGACGGGTGGAATATTATGCCGCAATGGGAGCCTGCCGACGCGTAATTATCGACGACACAGCCCGTTATGACAAGCGCCAGAAAGGCACCCACCGCATGGATATTGTCGACACTCACGGCATCAAGTCGCTGACAGTGCCCGTGAGCCGCCGCGACAATGTAAGCGGGCCACTGCGGTGGAGCGACATCGCCATATCCCGTCACGGACAATGGTGGCATGTCATGTCGGAAACACTCGCATCGGCCTATGGACGCACACCGTTCTTCGAGTTTTATATCGACCGTTTCAGGCGCTTTTTCTCTGCCTCAACCCCCGATGAATTTACAGATGTGGCCTCGCTGTGCCGCGCGGCCGACGAAGCTGTGCGCCGCGTGCTCGGATTTGACAACGAAGTGGTCTACGCCTCTGATGCGACCGACACCGCATCACCGGAACTTCCGGCAGTAACACTTTCCGACATCAGCACTGTCGCTGTGGAATACTATCAGGTGCGCCGCGACAAGTTCGGGTTCATACCGCATCTGAGCATACTTGACCTGATATTCAACATGGGGCCCGAAAGCGCGATCGTGCTTAGTCGCATGTTGCCTGCCGAACTGTCAGGCGCAGATCACTGAACGCATCACACCTCCGGTTGTTTCCCGTCACGGCATAAGAGCCGGGCGTTGCGCTGCAGTCCGGCGAGTTTGGCGCGCTTGATGGCCGAACGGCGCATTATGGCGGAAAAGTCGGCCTGCTCCATGTCAAGTATCTTTTCCGGCGTGAGTTCACGCAGCGAGTCGCGGGCATGAAAGCATGCTATCGGAGTGTCGGTCAGCTCTTTGTTGTGCGGACACACCCTCTGGCATATATCGCAGCCGTAGAGCCGCCCGCAAAGGTCCGTGCCGGCAGGAAACTCCCCTCGGTGCTCGATAGTGAGAGCCGACAGACATCGCCTTGCATCCACCCCGTCATCTGAGATTGCTCCGGCCGGACATGCATCCACACACCGGCCGCACCCCTCACAATGCATAGTGCATGGCCGTGATGCTGTCAGGAGAGCCGTGGCAAGCACAACACCGATAAACATATAGCTGCCCCTGCCCGGCACAATAAGCATGCGGTTACGGCCTATAAACCCCACCCCTGCCCTCACAGCCCAGTATCGTTCGGGCAATGGCGCCGTGTCGACACACACGCGAGTAGTGCCGCCGCAAGTTTCCGCAATGCGCGCAGCAAGCCTCTCGAGGCGCCGCCTCACCTCGTCGTGATAATCATCGCCGTGGGCGTAGGCCGCGATGCGGCCGAGGTTTCCCTCGCACTGGTCGGAATGATAATAAGAAAAGGCCACGACCACCACCGACCGCGCTCCCGGCAAAAGCAGCCGCGGATCGCCGCGCAGTTCGCGGTAATTCTCCATGTAGTGCATGCCGCCGTGCATGCCGCGTCCGATCCACCGGTCGAACAGTTCCATACTCCCGCAATCCACCGCCGCGGCACGTGCCACTCCGTAGGCCGCACCATCGATATCCGCCACCCACTCCGCGGGCAACGTAAACGGCTGATTGCCGTCACATGGGCAGGGGGAGCAGCTCATATCCTTCATTTCGCAGCCATTCTATAGCCCGGGGGAGCACCTCTTTCATGTTGCGCTCGGCCTTGAGGGAGTCATGAAACACTATTATGGAACCGTTGCGCGCATAGCGGCGTATATTGTAGAACACCCGGTCAGGTGTCATCTTTATGCTGTAGTCGCGCGTCACGAGGTCATACATCACTATGTTGTAATGCTTCTTTATAGCCTTGGCCTGCGCCCAGCGCAGCAGCCCGTGAGGCGGCCTGAACAGCGGGGAGTCAATCAGCGCGTCGGCCTCGGTGATGTCGCGCATGTAGCTGATGCGCGGGGTCTTGAACCCCTGCAGATGATGCATGGTGTGGTTGCCGTAGCTGTGGCCGCGGCGCTTCACTTCTTCATAAAGTTGCGGATATTTGCGCACGTTGTCGCCCACGAAAAAGAATGTGGCCTTGACACCGTAGCGGTCGAGCGTGTCGAGCACCCACGGCGTGACTTCCGGTATCGGACCGTCGTCAAAGGTCAGATACGCCACCTTGCGTTTGCGCTTTTTCACCCGCCATATCGCCTCCGGGAAGAGGAGGCGATAGAGCAGCGGGGGTTGTTCGATCCACATGTCGCAGTGAGCTGATGCCCGCAGGCTTTTACATTATACCCTCGAGCAGACGTTCGAGTTTTTCTTCAAATCCCTTTCCGGCAGTCTCGCCAAGCACGGCATTGAGCCTTTCCTCGTCGCCTCCGCCGTTGCGATACATCGTAATGAGCTGGAGCAGGTGATAAGGCACATAGCTGTCGACATTCGACACCGCTATGTCATAGACAGTGACCGGATTTCTTCTCTTCGAATTCTTCTCCCGATCCATGACAAGCGAATAGAGATAGGGCACATGCGGCGCGAAGTGACGAATCTCGCCAAGAAGCATGTCAAGCCCCTTGTCGGTCAGAGCGTCGTCCTGAAGCTCTTCGCCCAGAAGCATGTAAAGCTGTCCGATCTGCTGTCCGATCTGCACGGAGTAAGGCGACACACGGGCGGGAAGTTTCTCCTGAATGAGGTCGAGCACTTCGGCCGACTTGCGGAAACGCTCTTTGGCATAACCGGCATTCTCCTCGTTGACTGTCTCCTCAAACGAACCGTCCTCACGCTCGGTCACGTCATACATCGCATAGATGCCTTCGTTGTAGAGCGCGTTGGCAAGGTCGATGAGCGTGGAGCGGTGGGTAGTCACCATGCGGCGCACTGTCTCGTCGAGATAGATGTCGTCGCCGCTGTCAAGTCCGCCCCAGCGGAATTTGTTCATTACATTGTCATACATCTTGTCGGTGGCAACCGAAAGTGTCTGGCCTGAATTGTAGCCTGCGTCGCGTATCGGAGTCACCTGATAGGCCAGACCTGTGTTGCGCAAGTAGGGCGACAGATTGAGATAATAGTCGTCGGGCACCGTCATGGCGAAATAAGCCGGACGTTTCCAGCCGTCGGCTGCTCCGTGGGCCACCATGTCGAGCGACAGCAGGTCGCCGAGCGACGCCGAGTTCTTGCCTGACCAGTCGACAAAGATGTAGTCATCGGCAGCGGGGGCTTCCTCGGCAGATATGACACCGGCCTTGACGGCATCGTCGACATCTACGGGTATATACATCTGCGGGTGGGTGAGCACACGCATGCCGTTGAATTCGGCGTCGGGACTCACGTAAAGGTCGTTGAGCGACGAGAATACATCGACAGGCAGCGAGTCACGGCCGTAGACGTAGACCACCTGCATGCGGTCGTAGGCATAGTCTTCGGGCTGAGCCTGAAACTCGATGGCCGGCGCGTTATACGACGGCAGTTTCTGGTGGCTCGCATACCAGTCGGTGGTGAGATACGAGAGGTTGACGACGCGCACGTCGGTGCGGTAGCCTTCCACCTCCTGGGCATACCACAGAGGGAATGTGTCGTTGTCGCCGTTGGTGAATATTATGCCGTTTTCGTCGACCGACGACAGATAATTCATGCCGAAGTCACGCGTGGTGTAGCGGCCGGAGCGGTCGTGGTCATCCCATGTCTGCGACACCATCTGCACCGGCACGAGCACGCCGGCCACACAGGCCACAGCGGCTGCCGCGCGACGCACGCTACGGTCGCTCTGCTTCTTGCCGAACAGCGACCTTACAATCAGCCACAGACCGTAGACTCCCATGCCGATCCATATCGAGAACGCGTAGAACGACCCGGCGTAGGCATAGTCGCGCTCGCGCACCTGCATCGGCGGCTGGTTGAGATAGAGCACGATGGCTATACCGGTCATGAAGAAGAATATAAACACTATCCAGAACTGGCATATACCCTCCTTGCCTCTGACAAGCTGGGCGGCGATGCCGAGCAGACCCATCAGCAGCGGAAGCATGTAAAACACATTGTGACCCTTGTTTTCAGAGCCGTAGTCAGGCGGCAGGAGCGACTGGTCGCCAAGACGGGGATTGTCGATAAACGGTATGCCGGAAATCCAGTTTCCGCGGTTGAGCTCGTCCTGCCCCTGAAGGTCATTCTGGCGGCCGGCGAAATTCCACAGGAAATAGCGCCAATACATGTAGTTGAGCTGATAGTCAAAGAAATAGCGCAGATTTTGCTCGAACGAGAGCACCGGCACTTCCTCGCGCAGATCCTGACCCGGTATGCTGAACGGATTTCCGTCCTCATCATAATATATGCTCACTTTCTCTGTGGGAAGCGACTCCATCGTCTCCCCTATCCATCTGAGATAGCCCTGCGGATGACCCGGCTGCTGCGAATACATACGCGGGAATATCATGTTGGGCACCATGCGGGGCTTGAGCTTGGGATCGAGACGCACGTAGCGGTCAGGCTGGTCGGGCGAGGTCTTTACCTGCTTGTCGTATGACGCTTTGCCGTTGCTGCTGCGCAACTCCTGCATGGGCTGTCCGTTTTCGTTATAGAGTATCGTATATTCAGGTGTCGACGCAAACGACGGGCCGAAGAACAAAGGCGTGTCGCCATATTGCTCACGGTTGAGATATGACGAGAGGGTGAACACGTTGTCGGGGGCATTCTGGTTCATCGGCGGATTGGCCGACGCGCGTATCAGCAGCAGTGTGTATGACGTGTAGCCGATAAAAATCACCAGGATGCTGAGTGCCGTAATCGTCAGGAAACGCACCGACAGGCGGCGTGCCATGAAAAGATAGGCCACGAGTGCGGCGGTCAGCACAAAGGGTATGAGCAGCGAGCTGCCGATAAACGGTATGCCGGAAAGCACTACCGACAGCGCGAACGAGATCTGTATCTGACGGCGCGACTTCTGGCGGTAGAGCGACGATATGCACCATATCAGCACGCCGAGCAATATCACGGCGTAGACAAGCACTCCGACATTATAACCCAGATGGAGCGTATTGACGCAGAAAAGTTCGAAATACTGGGCTATCTCGATGAAGCCCGGCACCAGACCGTAGAGTATGAGCGCCACCACCACAAACGACAGAAACAGCGACAGCAGCGAGAACCGGAACGTGGGCGACTGGCGATAGAACCAGCACATGGCGCACACACACAGCGCGAGAAGCGACGCCGCATAATAGCCGTTGACAAGCAGCACCACAGTCACTGCGGCCACTGCGGCCGCAACAGCCCACATAAGCCATGTGGCCACCTTGAGCAGCGTGCGGTTGCCGTTGATATGCTGCGACTTGCGGTAATAGATGATAAGGCCGAGCGCCGGAATGGTGAGCAGGTTGAGCAGGTGCACACCTATCGAAACGCCGATTATGAATGTGACAAGTATGAGATAGCGGTCGGCATGAGGCTCGTCGGCTCGGTTGTCCCATTTGAGCAACAGCCAGAACACCAGCGCCGTGCAGAATGACGAAAATGCATACACTTCACCTTCGACGGCCGAAAACCAGAACGTGTCGCTCCAGGTATAGAGCAACGCCCCGCATAGTCCCGACCCCATCACAACAAGCAGCTGCGACAGTGTGAGAGCTTCTTTTGAGCGCCCTACCATCAGACGTCTCACCAGATGCGTTATTGTCCAGAACAGCAACAGGATAGTCCCGGCGCTGAGCAGACCCGACATGGCGTTGACGGCAAATGCGTAGTGCGACACATCGCCCCCCGCGAAATTGATGAAAAATCTTGCGGCGAGAATAAAAATCGGGTTGCCCGGCGGGTGGCCCACCTCAAGTTTGGCACCCTGCGAGATAAACTCGGGGCAGTCCCAGAAACTTGCCGTCGGCTCGAGTGTCAGCAGATAAGTGACTGCGGCAATGATAAAACATAGCCAGCCGGCGGCGTTGTTGATGACATTATATTTCCGGTAGCCGTAGAGAGGACGCTCGATTGACGGCGATCCGTTTCCGGCTGTGGTTGTCGCTATACCCATATATACAAGTAAATAAGCGGTGATAAATTATAAAATCGGCGTCAGGCGCGCCAATGCCCCATCACGGGCTGACACTCTGACATCTGCAAATTTAGCCATTTTTTTTGACCTCTCAACTATTTTCCCCGCCATCTGTCTAAAAAATTATTAACCAAGAACGAAAACAACAGTCTCACACTGAAATAGCAGTACATGACAATATAATAATTCCCGGCTTTGTCATATACCACGGATCGCCCTTCCGGGGCTTATGTCGTAGTGGCTATGGGAGGCCGGGGTCTCCGCTCGCTCCGCGATCTGCGAACCCCGGTTAATCACA
>CAMWIJ010000018.1 GCA_947174275.1 uncultured Muribaculaceae bacterium | reverse complement strand
CGCTCGGGACTTCCACCCGTTAGATTATGCCCATGTCGGGCGAACAAAAAAGAGACTGCGCCGTAAACTTGAATTACGACACAGCCTCTGTTTTTTTTACATACGCCAGATTGAGGGGAGCAATCCCGAATCAGCAACAATGCCTCAAAAAGTAGGGACGCACGGCTCGTGCGTCCGCCAACATCTTAATTGTCAGACAAATAATTCGGACGCACGAGCCGTGCGTCCCTACGATATGAAGTGCTGCAAATTGCCGGGCTCTCCACCTGCTCTGCGGTCGACAAACCCCGGTTAATCACGTGATCGAGCCTGGAGCTCTCCGTGGGCGTGGCGAGGATGCGGTGAGACAACACACACTATTTCCATTACGGTTTATGCGGGTTGATTTTATGGATTTTTATGTCTGCGGCGATGATAAAAAAGCAATATTTTGACATATTTTTATCTAAAAGGTTGTAAATTTGCAGTCGATATGTACATTGTCAGACAAATGACAGTAAACATAAGCAAAAACCATCACCTATAGAGACCATTTCAATGCGAATGGCCGATACTTAAACAACTAAAACGAACGCAGAACGATGAAACTTTTTGACCGTCTTACCCGCTGCGCAAAAGAAAATCCGCAACGCATAGTTCTTCCGGAGGGCACAGAACCCCGTACACTTACCGCCGCCAACCGCATCATTTCAGACGGCATAGCAAAAATAATACTCATCGGTGACCCCGAAGAGATTTACCACATGGCCAATGACATGAACCTCGAGCACATAAAGGATGCCGAGATTGTCAATCCGTGTGACGAGAAGGTGATTGACAAATATGCGCCCCTGCTTTATGAGCTCCGCAAGACAAAGGGAATCACCGAGGAGGAGGCACGACTGACCACTGCCAATCCGCTTTATCTCGGATGCCTTATGGTCAAAGCCGGCGACGCCGACGGCCAGGTAGCCGGAGCGATGAACACTACCGGCAACGTGCTCCGCGCAGCATTTCAGGTAATCAAGACCCAACCCGGCATCAGTGTTGTGTCGGGAGCGTTTCTGATGCTTCTGCCCGAGGGGCTGAACTACGGAACCGACGGAATCCTGGTTTTTGCAGACTGTGCCGTTGTTCCCGACCCGAGCGCGCCTGAACTTGCGCAGATTGCCATATCAGCCGCACAGACCGCGAGAGATATCGCAGGCATCGAGCCCCGTGTTGCCATATTAAGTTTCTCGACCAAAGGTAGCGCACGCCATGACCGCGTAGACAAAGTGATCGAGGCGACACGCATAGCGCATGAGATGAATCCCGACCTGATACTTGACGGCGAACTTCAGTCAGACGCGGCAATCGTGCCCAGCGTATGCAACAAAAAAGCGCCCAACTCGCCTCTGAGCGGAAGAGCCAATGTGCTGGTGTTCCCGTCGCTTGAAGTGGGCAACATAGCCTACAAGCTCGTGCAGCGTCTCGGCAATGTAGAGGCTGTGGGCCCGGTGCTCCAGGGCCTTGCAGCGCCCGTCAACGACCTTTCGAGAGGATGCTATCCCGAAGATATCTACAAAACGATAATCATGACCTGCAACCAGGCAATCGGACTGAAGAACAAATAAAGACACAAAAGAACCAAATAACAGACTGAAAAATGAAAATACTCGTGCTCAACTGCGGCAGCAGCTCAGTAAAATACAAGCTGATAGATACAGACAACGACTCCACAATGGCCGAAGGCGGAGTGGAGAAAGTGGGTCTTGACGGCACATTCCTCAAATATAAACGCCAGGACGGAACAAAAGAAACCATCGAACTCGGCAAAAGCGACCACAAGGCATCGGTGCTTGCGATACTCAATCTGCTTACCGATCCCAAAGAGGGCTGCATAAAGAGTTTCGACGAAATCGACGCCGTAGGCCACCGCGTGGTGCATGGCGCCGAGAAATTCAACAAGAGCGTGCTTATCACCGACGAGGTGATGCAGCAGATCAAAGACTGCTACGATCTGGCACCGCTTCACAATCCCGCCAATGTGACCGGCATTGAGGCGATATCATCGATACTTCCGAATGTGAAGCAGGTGGGAGTGTTTGACACGGCGTTCCACCAGACGATGCCTGCAAGCTCGTTCATGTATGCACTCCCCTACAAATTCTACACTGAGGACGGCGTTCGCCGCTACGGTTTCCACGGCACATCACACCGCTACGTATCAGCCCGCGTGTGCGAGATACTCGGAGTCGACCCCGCCACTCAGAAAATCGTCACCTGCCATGTCGGCAACGGCGGCTCAATCACAGCGGTCGACGGCGGCAAGAGCGTAGACACCTCGATGGGTCTGACCCCTACCGAAGGTCTCATGATGGGAACACGCGTGGGTGATATCGATGCCGGAGCGCTCACCTATCTTATGAAGCGTCACAATCTCACTGTCGACGACCTGCAGCGCATCATCAACAAAGAGAGCGGCGTTGCCGGAGTGACGGAAATGTCATCTGACATGCGCGACATAGAGAATGCCGACAAGGCAGGCAACGAGCGCGCTCATCTCGCACTTGAGATGTATGAGAAACGTATTGTCAAATATATCGGCGCATACGCAGCCGAGATGGGAGGCCTCGACATCATAGTATTTACCGGCGGTGTCGGCGAGAACCAGACCGGAGTGCGCGAGAATGTGTGCTGTCCGCTGAAATTCATGGGAGTGGAAATCGACAATGAGCTCAACGCCCGCACCCGTGGAACAGAGACCGTGATATCGACCGCTGCATCTAAAGTGAAAGTCGTGGTTGTCCCAACCGACGAGGAGCTGATGATAGCCCGCGACACCGAGAGCATCGTCAAAGGATAAGAAACTGTTTAAATTTATATGATACGGATTTTGAGAAGGATTGTCGGATTGATTTTTGTTTGTGATGAGGGAGCGTAGCCGTAGCTACGTGACCGAAGAATAAACAAAAAGACACCGACAAGACTCTCAAAAGCAAAGTGATATGAATTTTAAACAGTTTCTAAGAAGCTATAAACGGTGGCATAATGCCAATTAAAGTAAATTACAAAACAGATAGACTATGACAAAAATCAAAGCAGCCATAGTAGGCTATGGCAACATCGGAAAATTTGTGCTCGACGCACTGAAAGAAGCTCAGGATTTCGAGATAGCCGGTGTGGTGCGCCGCTCGACTGCAAACACACCCGCTGAACTTGCGCCCTATAAAGTAGTGACAGATATAGATGAACTCGGCAAAGTGGATGTAGCGATACTCTGCACACCCACCCGCGAAGTCGAGAAATATGCCGCAGAATATCTTGCAAAAGGCATCAACACAGTCGATTCTTACGACATACACACCTCAATCGCCGAGCTCCGCAGCAATCTCGACGCAATAGCCAAGGCCAACGGCACCAAAGCCATCATCTCGGCCGGCTGGGATCCGGGCAGCGACTCTATAGTGCGCGCGCTCATGCAGGCAGCCGCCCCCAAGGGCATCACTTACACCAATTTCGGTCCCGGCATGTCGATGGGTCACACCGTATGTGTCAAATCTAAACCGGGCGTCAAGAACGCATTGTCGATGACGATACCTCTCGGCACAGGCATTCACCGCCGCATGGTATATGTCGAACTTGAGGACGGAGCCCGTCTGGAAGATGTCGCCGCCGCAGTAAAGGCCGACCCCTATTTCGCTTCTGACGAGACACATGTGATGGCAGTGGCATCGGTTGACGAGGTGAAGGATATGGGTCACGGCGTGCACATGGTGCGCAAAGGTGTTTCGGGAAACACGCAGAACCAGCGCTTCGAGTTCAACATGTCAATCAACAACCCCGCACTGACAGCACAGATACTTGTCGGCACAGCCCGCGCCGCGATGCGTCAGGCACCCGGAGCATACACAATGATTGAAATTCCGGTAATCGACCTGCTTTACGGCGACCGCGAAGAATTGGTAAAACATCTCGTATGAGCCCGGTTTCAGCAGTCATAACATGGAATGCCAACCCGGTGCTGTTTCATCTCGGCAGCCTTGAAGTGAGATGGTACGGACTTATGTTCGCCATCGGATTTCTTGTGGGCTACAAGATAGTGGAACGTATGTTCCGCCATGAGGGAGCACCGGAAAAATGGCTTGGCATACTGTTGCTATGGCTTGGTGCAGGCACTATAATAGGTGCGCGTCTGGGGCATGTGTTCTTCTATGAATGGGAGGCATATTCGCAGCATCCGCTACACATATTATATATCTGGGAAGGCGGACTTGCAAGCCACGGAGGCGCCATAGGCATCATAGTGTGCGTGATATTGTTCTCGATCTTCACCACGAAGAAGAACCCGCTATGGACATTCGACCGCATTGTCATACCGACAGCGCTCGTTGGCGCGCTGATACGCCTGGGCAATCTTTTCAACTCGGAGATATACGGCCATCCCACCGACCTGCCGTGGGGCTTCATCTATCTGCGCGGGTCGGAATTTCCGGGACAGGCGTGCCATCCCACGCAGCTTTATGAGGCAATATGCTATCTTGCGCTGTTCGGACTGCTTATGTGGATGTATTGGAAACGTAATGCAGAGGAGCGTCAGGGACTGATATTCGGAGTTTTTCTCACGATACTTTTCTCATGCCGCTTTCTCATTGAGTTTGTCAAGAACGATCAGGTGGCATTCGAGTCGCAGATGACTCTGAATATGGGACAGTTACTGAGCGTGCCGTTCATAGTGCTCGGCGTGATACTCATAATCCGCGCGATGCGCCGACCGCGTCTGCATCTGGAATTTCCAAACCGGTTTGCCGACGAGAAGTCTCCGGCAAAGAAATAGCGACATGTAATACTATCTATAACAAAGAAACAGAAGCCTTGCCTTTCGGCAGACTTCTGTTTCTTTGTTTGCGAATATTTATTAAATGAGCTATTTATACAGTGTATGACTTTCCTAAGGTCACACACCGCGTGTGTTTAATAGTTCTGCTGCTTGCGTTCGAACCAACCCTGGTCTTTGCCGCAGACTGGGCACTTCTTAGGCGCGGACTTTCCGGTGAATACGAAACCGCAGTTGCGGCACATCCATTCGGTGGGTTCTTCCTGAGAAAATTCGGTTCCGGAAGAAAGTCGCTCGAGAAGTTTAAGATAGCGTTTTTCATGCTCGGTCTCCACCTTAGCCACATTTTTGAAAAGGACAGCGATATCAGGGAAACCTTCATCCTGTGCGGTCTGGGCGAATGTAGAATACAATGCGCTCCACTCCTCGCGCTCGCCGGCCGCTGCCTCGGCAAGGTTAGTGGCAGTGTCGGCGACCACGCCGGCGGGATAACCCGCGGTAATCTCCACCATGCCTCCTTCAAGGCGAGAGAAGAACTGCTGCGCGTGGCTCAACTCCTGCGACGCTGTCTCGAGGAATACGGCAGCTATCTGCTCATAGCCTTCTTCCTTAGCCTTTTGCGCAAAGAGAGTATAACGGCTGCGAGCCTGGCTTTCACCTGCGAATGACGCCAATAGATTTTTTTCGGTCTGAGTGCCTTTGATGCTTTTCTTATCCATAGTCAATCAATGTTGAGTGTTAGTATAAATTCATAGCGAGCCGGTATTGTCATGCAGACTCACGCTTTTTAAACACCGATATATTTGAAAAAGTTTTCGACGTTGACATTTTAAGAAACTGTTTAAAATTCATATCACTTTGCTTTTGAGAGTCTTGTCGGTGTCTTTTTGTTTATTCTTCGGTCACGTAGCTACGGCTACGCTCCCTCATCACAAACAAAAATCAATCCGACAATCCTTCTCAAAAATCTATATCATATAAATTTAAACAGTTTCTAAGAGAGTGTCAGTAAAATCCGTGAAATCATAAAAAATATTATTTACACGTCATTTTTTCAAGGCAATTAGTCAAATATTCCCACATTTATGTTATCTTTGCAGCCTGAATTGACGCAAACTATTAATATATGTCAGTCAGATAGTTTATAACCATTGTATCATTATCACATAAACTATGAAGCTATTACAAGCTAAGTTAGCACAGTATCAAGAGCCGCAAAAGGCTAAAGCAGCAGGCATCTATCCATATTTCCGCGCCATATCCTCGGAACAGGATCCGGAGGTTATCATCAATGGCAAGAAGGTACTGATGTTCGGTTCAAACTGTTACACGGGCCTTGTCAATGACCCTCGTATCAAAGAAGCAGCAATCGAGGCTACGAAGAAATACGGAACCGGATGTGCCGGCTCACCTTTTCTCAACGGAACGCTTGACCTGCACAAAGAGCTTGAGGCAGCCATTGCCAAATATATCGGCAAAGAGGATGTCATGATTTATTCGACAGGCTTTGAGGTTAACCTCGGAGTCGTGTCTTGCCTTACCGGCCGTGAAGACTATATCATCTGGGACGAGCAGGACCATGCATCGATAATCGAAGGCCGCCGTCTGTCATTCTCCCAGTCGCTGAAATATAAGCACAACGACATGGCGTCGCTTGAGAAACAGCTCCAGAAATGCGACCCCGACAAAGTGAAACTGATAGTAACCGACGGCGTATTCTCGATGGAAGGCGATGTTGCCAACCTCCCCGAGATTATACGTCTGGCGAAGAAATACAATGCATCTGTGATGGTTGACGAAGCTCACGGCATCGGAGTATTCGGCGAAGGAGGCCGCGGCACATGCAACCATTACGGTGTCACCGATGATGTAGACCTCATCATGGGCACATTCTCCAAGTCATTCGCGTCGCTCGGCGGCTTTATCGCCACCGACAAGGAGATAACCAACTTCCTGCGCCACCACTCACGCTCATACATATTCACCGCATCAATCACCCCCGCCTCGACAGCCGCCGCGCTGAAAGCACTGGAGATAATGCAGACCGAGCCTGAGCGTCAGGAAAAACTCTGGGAGGTTACAAACTTCGCGCTTGAAGGCTTCCGCAACATGGGCTGCGAAATCGGCCACACGTCGACTCCGATCATCCCGCTGTATATCCGCGACAACTTCAAGACATTCCAGATCACCCACGACCTGTTTGAAGAGGGTATCTTCGTCAACCCCGTGGTTTCGCCGGCAGTCGCTCCGCATGACACGCTCATACGCTTCTCGCTGATGGCGACACACACCCACGAGCAGGTGACAACAGCGCTGGAAAAGATACAGAAAGTGTTCCGCGCACACAACCTCATACCGTAAGCGACAGCTGCGGAGAAACTGACGGGGAGATGCCTGACGGCGTCTCCCCGTTCTGCGTTAACCGCCACTGCAAATAGGGAATGTGCATGGCCGGACAGAGGTCATCGGCAGCGTAAACATATTTTTAATCAATAAAAAATGTTTATTATGAAAATTTCATAAATCATTTGCAAATTACTATGGCATTTAATAAATTTGTATAGTTGAATTGATGCCACCGACGGCAAGTACAACCAATCAGAAAACTATAAAAAAAGGTATAATTATCTAACTCAAAAAATCATGCAAAAGAAATTTATCTGCGTAGTCTGCGGCTACGTACACGAAGGAGCTGAAGCTCCCGAAAAATGCCCTATCTGCGGCGCGCCCAAGAGCAAATTCAAAGAACTTGACACCGAGGCAGAGCTCACATTCGTGACCGAACACGAAGTAGGTGTGGCAAAAGGCACCGGCGAAGAAATGATCAAAGACCTCAACGCGCATTTCAATGGCGAATGCGGCGAAGTAGGCATGTATCTGGCAATGTCACGTCAGGCTGACCGTGAGGGATATCCCGAAATCGCCGAGGCTTTCCGCCGCTATGCTTTCGAAGAAGCTGAACACGCTGCCAAGTTTGCCGAACTTCTCGGCGACTGCGTATGGGACACCAAGACCAACCTTGAGAAGCGCATGCAGGCTGAGGCCGGCGCTAATGCCGACAAGATGCGTATCGCACGCAACGCCAAGGAGCAGGGTCTCGACGCTATCCATGACACCGTGCATGAAATGGCTAAAGACGAAGCACGTCACGGCCAGGGATTTGCAGGCCTCTACAAACGCTACTTCGGCAAATAATCAGATATAACCGAATTAATACGGAAGGCTGCGCTGTTTTTTCACGGCGCAGCTTTTTTTATGCCGCTTCGACAGTGTCAAGTCATGGCGGAAGCCGGTCGCGGATACCACGGAGCGCCCCTCCCTGGCTTATGTTGAAATGCATCAAAAAAGTAGGGACGCACGGTTCGTGCGTCCGCCAACGCCTTGATTATCAGGCATAATATTCGGACACACGAGCCGTGCGTCCCTACAATATGAAGTGCTGAAACACCCTCAATACAGAGCCGGGAATTATGATATTGCCATGTACTGATATTTCGGCCTGAGCGGGTTAATCACAGACCCGAGCCTACGGCTCTCCGTGGGGGGCGTGGCGACTATAAGGTCACATGATACATTCTGGCTACTGACCTGAGGCGCAATGGTTGATTACGAGTGATGCCAGAGTGATGCCGAATGCCGCCGTAACCTGCATGAGCGAACCGTTGGTTGTCGGCTTATGGATTTTGTCTGTTGTGTAGGAATCAAGATTGACACCGCGGTTTTCTACTATTTCATCGGAGAAAACGACTTTGAATTTGCGGCGCGGCTTTTCACCGGAGCGCTTGAAGCGCGAGCGCAAAGCCGCTGCAAGGCGACAGCCTTTGGCATTCCAGAATTCATCGACACGTATGCGGGTAGGATCGGTCTTTAACGCAGCACCCATCGATGAAAACAGACGGCAGCGCGACGATGTGGCCCGAAGTATGAGAAGTGTTTTATCACGCAACGAGTCGATGGCGTCGACGACATAATCATAGCTGTTGAAATCAAACTGATCGGCTGTGTCGGGAGTGTAGAGCATATTTAACGCCGTGATTTCAGCCTGCGGGTTTATGGCGAGCAGTCGCTGCCGCATCACTTCGACTTTGGGCATACCAACAGTCGATGGCAATGCGGGGAGCTGCCTGTTGATGTTGGAGGGAGCCACGTTGTCGAAGTCGACGATATCGATATGCGATATTCCGGTGCGTACGAGAGTTTCAGCCACCCAGCTGCCTACGCCGCCCATACCGAAAATAATGACTCTGGCCTGACTCATGCGTCTGACGGCTTCAGCGCCGAGGAGTAGTTCCGTCCGGCTCTGCCACTGCTTTGTTTCCATATTATCCATGACAACAAAGGTAGTGTTTTTATCGTTATAAACACATATACTATATTTATTAATTATGGAAAGTAAATCAGTAAAAGAGACACTTCTGACACGACGCTCGATAAGGCGTTTCGAACGCGAGGCAATAACCGCCGAACAACTCGATTTGATATACGAGGCTATACGCAACACACCGACCAGCTACAACGGTCAGCAATTCACGGTAATAGACATAGATGACCAGGAGCTTAAAGAGAAGCTCTATGAAATCATAGGACAGAAACAGATCAAGACATGCAACCGCTTCATGGCATTCTGCATCGACTACAACCGCATAAGAAGTTTTGCGAAGGCGGAAGGTGTGGAAATGCCCGGCTTCTGCGACACGATGGACGGCGTGACCGTCGGCATCGTTGACGCTTCTTTAGCTATGATGAGCGCTGTCGCGGCCGCCGACTCGATAGGACTCGGCTGCTGTTGCATAGGATATGCGCGGACAGCCAACCCAAAAGCTGTGGCAGAATTGCTTAACCTGCCCGACGGGGTGTTTGTGGTGTGCGGACTGTCGCTCGGAGTGCCGCGCGAGATGCCCGACATGAAACCCAAGATGCCGGCATCGCTGCTTATACACCATAACGGATACCGTCAGGACGATATGCTGCCGGAGCTGAAGGCGTATGACGCGGAGATACGTCAATACAACGCCACCCGTTCGGGAGCCACCACCGACAATGACTGGCTGCGGCATATACTTTCATATTACAGCGAGGCTCTCGGATATAAGATGCTCGAAGCCATGAGAGAGCGCGGTTTCGATATCAGGAAATAAGTGTTGTCAATAAATCGAATGGCCTCCGACCGGTAACTTGCCGGCGGAGGCCATTAATCTTTAACCGTAAATCAATCAGTTGCCTGCAGAGGGACGTTTGTCCCATGACGGACGTGCCGGGTCAGGAGCGACAAGCGCCTCGTCAAGAGATATGCCGAGAGCTTCGGCAAGCATGCGGCCATACTCCGGATCGGCGTTGTGGCAGGCTCTGACATGACGCTGCTTTATGAACAGAGGAACACCATCCATCTGTGCGGCGGTGTTGTCACATGTGGCCTTTTTGTCATCGTCGCTCATAAGACGCCACAGCTTGCCCGGCTGAGTGTAGTAATCGTCGTCAAACTCACGCTCGTCGTAGGCATAGGCATCGCCATGAAGCGGCAGCGGCGGCTGCTTCAGCGATGGAGTCTCCTGCCATTCGCCGAAACTGTTGGGCTCGTAGGCCAATGTCGCACCGTGATTGCCGTCGGTGCGCATCTTGCCGTCGCGGTGGTAAGAGTTGACAGGACACTTCGGACGGTTTACGGGAATCAGGTTGTTGTTGACACCGAGTCTGTAGCGTTGTGCATCGCCGTAAGAGAACAGACGTCCCTGCAACATTTTGTCAGGCGAGTAACCGATGCCGTCGACTATATTGGCGGGATTGAAGGCAGCCTGCTCGATTTCGGCAAAGAAGTTTTCGGGATTGCGGTTGAGTTCGAGAATGCCGACATCGCGCAGAGGGAAATCCTTGTGATACCACACTTTGGTAAGATCAAACGGATTTATATGGTATTTGCGCGCTTCATCTTCGGTCATGAGCTGTATCTGCAGCTTCCACCGCGGGAAATCGCCGCGCTCGATGGCGTCGAACAGGTCGCGCTGATGTGACTCACGATCTTTGGCGATAATGGCTTCGGCTTCCTTGTCGGTGAGATTGCGTATGCCCTGAAGGGTGCGGAAATGAAACTTGACCCATGTGCGCCGGTTGTTGCTGTCGATGAAGCTGTAGGTGTGGCTTCCAAAGCCGTGCATGTGGCGGAACGAAGCGGGGATGCCGCGCGGCGACATGGTGATAGTGACCTGATGCAGAGCCTCGGGAAGAAGCGTCCAGAAGTCCCAGTTGGCAGTAGGATTACGCATGCCTGTGCGTGGGTCGCGCTTGATGGCGTGGTTAAGGTCGGGGAACTTAAGCGGGTCGCGCAGGAAAAACACGGGAGTATTGTTGCCAACGAGATCCCAGTTGCCTTCGTCTGTATAGAACTTGATGGCAAATCCACGGATATCACGCTCGGCGTCGGCGGCGCCGCGTTCGCCGGCTACGGTGGAAAATCTGACGAGGCAGGGAGTCTGTTTGCCTACTTCGGAAAAAATCGATGCACGGGTAAATTCCGAGATGTCGTTTGTGACGGTAAATGTGCCGAAAGCACCCGAGCCTTTGGCATGCATGCGTCGTTCGGGGATTACCTCGCGGTCAAAATGAGCGATTTTTTCAAGATACCACGGGTCCTGGGCGATTACCGGACCGGGGCGTCCGGCTGTGGGTACATTCTGGTTGTCGGCGATAAGGCGGCCGTTTTCAGCGGTTAGTCTTTTCTTATCCATACAATCTTTTTTTTGTTAACAGTCAATGTAAGTATCAGTTACAACATCGTCGGCGCCGAAAGAGTTTGTCAGTGAGGGTGTCTTAACGAGTCTTAACGCCAAAATAATTTTGAACAGTTGCTTGTTTTGCTTATTTTTGCGTTATGGCAGAAAAAGCAGACAAGATACAGACTACAGCCGGCGCCCCGCTCAGAATATTGCTTATGGGCGATGCAAGCAACTACCACCGTTGCCTTGCCGAAGGACTGCGACGCCTGGGGCATGAGGCCGTGGTGGCCTCCGACGGCACTCGGTGGATGAACACCGAACGTGACATTGACCTGTCGCGTCCGTTACCCGGAAAAGCCGGGGGACTTCTGCTGTGGTTTATAATCAAACGGCTGCTTTCAAGGAAATTTTCTAATTATGACATCGTATCGGTCAACGGCACGAATTTCGCTTCACTGCGACCTGAGAGGCTGCGCATATTGTTCAACCATCTGCTGTCGCACAACAGGAGTGTTTTCGTGAGTGTGCTCGGAACAGACACGCATTATGTGAGGACCTGCACCGGCGACAATCCGCCGCTGCGCTACGACGAATGGCAAATCAACGGTAAGCCGTCAGACTACGCGCGTGCCAGCCGCGATGAGGCAGAGCGGTGGCTCGCACCCGAACTTTCCGCCCTGTGCCGCGATGTCTACACCCGTTCAGCCGGAGCAGTTGCGGCGCTTTACGAGTATCACAAAGTGTATCAGACAGCCGTGCCCGATAACAGACTTGCCTACGGAGGCATACCTATCGACACTGCATCGATAGATTATGTCGGCGCCAACGCCGCCGGACGTAAAGTGAGACTGTTTCTCGGACGTCATGCCGAACGCACCCTTGAGAAGGGCACTGACAGACTGCTTGCAGCGGCACGTCGTGTGGTCGACGCGCATCCTGAGGCCTGCACGCTCGATATTGTAGAGAATATACCTTACGCCGATTATCTGAAACGGCTGCAAGAGGCCGATATCGTGCTCGACCAGCTGTATTCCTACACCCCGGCCACCAACGCACTGCTTGCCATGGCGATGGGCAAAACGGTGGTGAGCGGTGGCGAGCCCGAATATTACGACTTTATCGACGAGCATGACAACCGTCCGATTGTCAATGCCATACCCGATGACGACGATGCTCTGTATCGAGCCATCGAACAGATTGTATTGCGCCCCGAAACATTGGTTGACAACGGAATGAAATGCCGTGATTTTGTAATAAAACACAATGACACCGTGACGGTGGCAAAACGTTTTGTCAATTTCTGGAAGAAAGCGCATGAAGAAATCTGAAACGACACGAAAACTTGACGTGCTCATCGTCACGCACGGAGCTGACGGCCTGCAACGCGTTGATGAAATGCAACTTCAGCCGACAGAAGGGGTCAAATATATTGTCACGTGGCAGACGAAACCGTCAGCCGACATTTCTATACCTCTGGGTCTGATGCGCGATGACATTGAAATTCATGCCATATATTCAACAGGTTCGAGCAACAACCATAATGCAGGGATAGAACTCGCACTCGCCCCATATTGCCTGATAGCCGACAACGACCTGAAATATCACAAGGGCGGACTTGAAGCCGTGATAAAATGCCTTGACGCCCATCCGGAAACAGATGTCGCTACCTTCATGCACAGCGGCGACCCTGTCAGCTACCCTGCCGAGGAGACAGACTTCACCGAACGTATGCCAAAGGGATATAATGTGACGAATTTTGAGATAGCGTTTCGCCGGCAATCAATCGGAAGCATACGTTTTGACCCGAATTTCGGCATCGGCGCACCTCTGGCATGCTGCGAGGATCCGCTGTTCATTCTTGACTGCCGCCGGGCCGGACTGCGTTGCCGTTTTTTCCCGATTACAATTGTGGAACATTGCGGACTCTCAACCGGCTTCCGGCCGATAAACGACCCGGCCACAGCCATGGCGGAGGGTGCCTATATACGTCTGGCCTACGGACTTGCCGGCTACGCGCGCATACCGCTGTTCGCATGGCGCGCATGGCGTAAGGGGCGCATGCCGCTGCTCTGGGGCATGCTGCATCTCACACGCGGATTTTTCTCCCGCTATGTAGCGATACACAAAAAATCAATAACAAATGGATTAAAAAAATGAGCGGCGGGGCAAAAAAAGCGACCGCCTTGTCAGTCAGAGCGGTCGCAAATAAGCCTTGTATCCCCGTGGGGAGTCGAACCCCAATCGTTGGAACCGGAATCCAATATTCTATCCATTGAACTACGGAGACATCTGCAGCGCGCAATATTTGCGCTTTGCGTTGTGCAAAATTAATCGTTTATTTGTATTTTTGCAAATCAATCGTTGAAAATTATATAACCGAGACGTTTTTTATGAATGTAAAAATAGAGGACAGCTGGCGCGAGGCGCTTGCCGCGCAATGGGATATGCCGTATTTCAAGGCGTTGACCGACTTTGTGAGGGCTCAGTATGCCGCTACGACAGTATTTCCTCCGGCATCAAAGATATTCGCCGCGTTTGACGCGTGTCCGTTCAATCAGGTAAAAGTGGTGATTATCGGCCAGGATCCGTATCACGGACCGGGGCAGGCCAACGGACTGTGCTTCTCTGTCAACCCGGGGGTGCCGTTTCCGCCTTCACTGGTAAACATATTCAAGGAAGTGGCGGCCGATACGGGTGCGGCTGTCCCGGCTGACGGCGACCTGTCGCGGTGGGCGCGTCAGGGTGTTTTCATGCTCAACTCTGTTCTTACCGTGGAACAGGGCCGGGCGGCGTCGCATGCGTCACGCGGATGGGAGACACTGACAGACGCGGCAATCTCGGCGCTGTCGGAGAGAAGAGACAATCTGGTGTTTCTGCTATGGGGCAGCTATGCCATCAACAAGGGCAAGCTGATTGACCGCAACCGGCATCTGGTGCTGACATCGGTGCACCCGTCGCCACTGTCGGCCCATCGCGGATTTTTCGGCAACAGACACTTTTCGCAGGCCAACGCCTATCTGCAGGCCCACAATGTCACTCCGATAGAATGGTAAAGGCAACGGCTGTCATATTATCATTTCTTGCGGCGACGGCAATGACGGCGGCCGACACGATGACCGGTATTTTCGACGATGCGTTCCACACGCTGCGCACCGATATAAACGGCGACTATATGGCTCCGCCGGTGTTGCTGCTCGACTCGCCCGACCAACTCACCATTTCATTTGACGAGATAACGGAAAGCAATTCCTATCTGAGATATTCGCTTGTGCACTGCAATGCCAACTGGACGGAGTCGACATTGGTGGAATCTGAATTTCTCGACGGCTTCAATTTCGGCAATGTCGATGACTACGAGTATTCGAGAATGACGTCGACTCACTATGTCAATTACCGCATAACCCTCCCCAACGACCGTTTCCGTTTCAAGATATCGGGCAACTATCTTGTCAGAGTGTATCGTGACGACGACCCTGACACCACCCTGCTGCAGGCACGGTTTATGGTTTCGGAGTCGACAGCGACGGTGCAGGCCGATGTGCTCAGCGTCACCGACATCGACTACAATGACTCCCACCAGCAGGTGTCGGTGACAGTCGATGCCACCAATGCCAAGGTTGAAGATGTGTTTAACGACCTGATGGTCTACGTCAGCCAGAACGGCCGTCTCGACAACGAGGTGATGGTGCGCCAGCCTTTGCGCGTATCGGGCAAGAAAGCCTTTTACGAGCATCTGCGTCAGCTGATTTTTCCGGCCGGAAACGAATACCGGCGCATGGAGACAGTGTCGACCACTTATCCGGGCATGAATGTCGAGGCGGTCGAATATCACGACCCGTATTACCACGCCACACTTACTACCGACTATCCGCGTTCGGCCGGAAGCTACATCTACGACCAGACACAGAGCGGACGATTTTTCATACGCGAATACAACTCGTCGGATTCAGATACGGAAGCCGATTACGTGGTGACGCATTTCTCGCTTGACGCTCCCGAACTGCCCGGAAAGCATATCTTTCTTGACGGAGATCTGACAAGGCGACGCTTCGACCCGCAGTCGCTCATGACCTATAACCGTGCCACCGGCCGATATGAAAAGACCCTCCTGCTGAAGCAGGGCGCTTACAATTACCAGTATCTCACGATAGATGCCGGCGGAGGCAGTCACTCAGGCTCTACTTCCACCATCGAGGGCGACTTCTATCAGACACGCAACGAATATCTCGTGAAAGTCTACACACGCCGTCGCGGCGAACGATACGACCGTCTCATCGGCGTGACATCGGTCATATTCCACTAATCAATCATCAAAATGCGGGGAGATTCCCGCGCAAATCATGGACGAAGAAAAAATTATGTTACAGATACAGAATGTATTGGTCTCTCTCGACCTTGCCGAGCAATTTTTCTGCTGCGACCTCGACGCCTGCCTCGGACAATGTTGCATCGAAGGTGACGCCGGAGCACCGGTTACCGCCGAAGAGGTTAAACGCATCGAGGAAGTGCTGCCCGAGATAAAGGAAGACATGATACCCGCCGGACTCCGCGAGGTTGAAGAAAACGGTGTGGCATACGTTGATGAAGAGGGAGACCTCGTGACAACGATTGTCGACGGGCGCAACTGCGCGTTCACCTGCTATGATCCTGACGGAAAATGTCTTTGCGCCATCGAGAAAGCATGCCGCGAGGGACGCATCGATTTTCTCAAACCTGCATCGTGCCACCTCTACCCTCTCCGTCTCACCGAGTATCCCGATTTCACAGCCGTCAACTACCATCGCTGGAAAATATGCCGGCCGGCCGAAACCCTCGGCCGCAAACTCGGCCTGCGTCTCTACAAATTCCTCGAAGGCCCGCTGACCGCGCGCTTCGGCAAGGAGTGGTACGATGAACTGTGCGAAGCCTGCGAAGCCTATCTCAAAGAATACCCCGACGGTGTCAGATAAGCACACCGACAGCCTTACTGCATGCTCTTGAACTGTGCGCGGGTATGAGGCAATTTTTGAAACATTTTCGTCATGGGTGTCAAGGATAGATAATTCTTTCCAGAATTTGCTTTTTTGTTGAAAACATTATGGCCTCTTTTTTCGTAAATTTGCCATAATGCCGATGGCATTTTATCACTGATGCCAACTGACATGTGTAATTCAACCCAAAAGTATCTGCCATGAATAAATCCTTGAAAATCGCATTATCACTTATGCTGCTGTCGGGCAGCTTCACGGCATACTCAGCCGGGCAATATCTCCACTCTCCGTCTACGGTGTGGAAAATATGCCCGGCCGATGAAGTCAAGATAGATGAAATCGTTGACAACGGATATGACGCCTCGAAATGGGTCGACGCCATAGTGCCCGGCACTGCCTTCAATTCTTTCGTTGAGGCCGGTATGGAGAAAGACCCGAATTTCGGAGACAATATCCATAATGTCGATCGAAAGAAATATGACCGTTCGATGGCCTACCGAACCACCTTCCGCATACCCAAGAAATCGGAAGGCAACCGTCTATGGCTTAATTTTGACGGCATAAACCGTCGTGGCACGGTTTATCTCAACGGCCGACAGCTCGGAGTGCTCGACGGATTCATGCATCGCGGACGCTATGACATCACCGATATCGCCCACCGTGACGGCGACAACACCCTTGTTGTCATTGTCGACATGCCTCAGCAGCCGCTTGCCAATCAGGGAAGCCCAAACTATCTTTCATCGGCCGGCTGGGACTGGATGCCCTACGTGCCCGGTCTCAACAGCGGTCTGACCGACAAGGTGTGGATATCCGATTCAGGCGACGCAACGCTTGTCGACCCGTGGATACGAACAACCAGGCTAACGCCGTCGCACGACCGCGCCGAACTGACAGTGGAGACAGGAGTCAGAAACTCCGGCAAAGAGAAAAAAAGATTTACCGTAAAAGGCACAATCACCCCCGGCGACATCACGTTTGAAAAAGATGTTGAAGTTGAACCCGGCTACACCTCGGTCGTTGAGTTTGACAAACGATATTATCCGCAGCTCTCGATAAAAAATCCCCGCCTCTGGTGGCCCAACGGCTACGGCGAGCCCAACCTTTACACCTGCCGTCTTGAAGTCATTTCCGACGGTAAAACCAGTCAGGAGAAAGAGGTAACGTTCGGCATACGCAAATATGCCTACGACAAGAATGACGGAGTGCTCCACATAAAAATCAACGATACGCCCGTATTTGTCAAGGGAGGAAACTGGGGCATGAGCGAGTATATGCTCCGCGCACGAGGCCGGGAAGACTACGACATGCGCATAGCGTTGCATAAAGAAATGAACTTCAACATGATACGCAACTGGCTCGGATCAGTCACCGACGAAGAGTTTTATGACGCCTGCGACCGTAACGGCATCATGGTGTGGGATGATTTCTGGATCAACTCCAATCCCAATGTGCCTTACGACCTCAACACGTTTAACAACAACGTGATCGAGAAGATAAAACGATTGCGCAACCATGCGGCAATAGCAGTGTGGTGCGGCGACAATGAAGCTCACCCGCTGCAGCCCATCGATGACTGGATGGCCACTGACATAGCAGCATTTGACGGCGGCGACCGCATGTATCAGCCACGCTCAAACGCCGAAGGGCTGAGCGGCAGCGGCTCATGGGGCGCTTTCGACCCCCGCCACTATTTCACCCCCTATCCCAACAGTTACGCCGGAAGCGACGGATACGGCAGCTGGGGTTTCCGCACCGAAATCGGTACAGCCGTGGTGCCGACCTACACCAGCCTCGTAAAATTCATGCCCGAAGACCATCTGTGGCCCATCGACGAGATGTGGAACAAGCACTATTTCGGACAGAATGCCTTTAACGCCGACCCTGACGGATATGTCAGAATGCTCACCGAAAACTGGGGTGCGCCGACCGACGCCGCCGATTTCTGCAAAAAAGGGCAGCTCCTCAACTACGAGTCAAACAAAGCAATGTATGAGGGCTGGATCGACCATATATGGGACGATGCCTCCGGCATAATGACCTGGATGAGCCAATCGGCATACCCTTCGATGGTATGGCAGACCTACGACTACTATTTCGACCCGACAGGTGCCTACTGGGGCTGCAAGTCGGCCTGCGAACCGGTGCACATCTACTGGAATCCGGTCAGCAACGCGGTGCGTGTGGCAAACACCACTGCCGACGGCCGCTATAATCTTACAGCCGAAGCCCGTGTCTACAACCTCGACGGAAAAGAGGTAAAGCGATACTCCAAGTCAGGAACGCTCAACTCCGCGCCCAACAAAGTGACCGACGCATTCGTGCTTGATTTCAATACCGACCGCGACACAATCTCTCTCGGCAAGACCGTCACTGCATCATCGACAAAAGAGGGTCAGCCTGGCGACGTAGCCGACGGCAATTCCTCCACACGCTGGGCCGCCGAGAAAAGACCCGGCGAATGGATTACCATTGACCTCGGTGAAAAGATGAAAGTGGGCGGCGTGCGTCTCAACTGGGAGGCCGCCTATGCCCGAAAATACAAGGTGCAGGTAAGTGACGAGGGGCACTGGTGGCGCGATGTTGTCAACGAAGAGAACGGCGAACCCGGCATTGCCGAATATTTCTTCCACGAAGCCGACGCCCGCTACGTGCGCATGCAGGGTGTGGAACTCGGCAACGATTACGGATATTCACTTTGGGATTTCGACGTGTACGGCCCGGAGAAGGCCTCGGAAGGTCTCGATGACACGCATTTCATCAGCCTTCAGTTAAAGGACACCGACGGCACGCTCGTAAGCGAGAACACATATTGGCGCGGTCATGACCGCAAAAACTTCCAGGCTGTCAACACAATGCCGAAAGCCACACTCAAAGTCAAAGACAGCATCAAAACAGTCGACGGAAAGGCCGTCATTACCGCCACCATCACCAATCCACGCAACGCCCGCTCGGCAGCCTTTGCCGTGCATGCCCAACCTGTCAGAAACAGCGATGGAGAGCGATTGCTTCCTGCGATAGAGAGTGACAACTACTTCACCCTTATGCCCGGGCAAAGCAAGACCGTGACATTTACATTCTCTCCTTCACTGCTTGATGGCTCAGGCTACACAATGAAAGTCGAAGCCTACAACAATTGAGAGGAGAGTGTTGCAGCACTTCAGATTGTAGGGACGCACGGCTCGTGCATCCGCTAACATATTGATTATCAGGTTAATATTCGGGCGCACGAGCCGTGCGTCCCTACAATCTGAAGTACTACAACGCCCTCGCAATAATAACATTCCGACGCTACTTAATTTTTCGATAATTACAAACCTAACTGAGATATTGAAATGAAATTGAAATCTGTATTGACAATTCTTGCCGTAGGGATTTGCGCGTTTGCGACAAATGGCGCACTACGGCCGGAATTCAGCGACAACAGTAACGAACATTGGTATTACATAGCCTTTCAGGCAGGTGAAACCGTATTTGAAGATGCCGTCACCGGCGGCGATATACACACAGCATGGGCCAAAGAAAACAATCCGGCTCAACTGTGGAAACTCATCGGCACACCTGAAAGTTTTATACTGCAAAGTAAATCAGGGCACTTCGCCCGCTTCGACGGCAAACTGAAATCAACTGACGACAGATCGGCAGCATCGCCTCTCGCAATTGTCAACTCCTCATCATATCATTTTCCCGATGCCTGGGAGATAGAGTTTGTCGATAATTCCGGCCACCGAAAATTTATCAACCAATGGGGCATGTGCGGCCCCGGAGCAACAATCGGTCTGTATGGCAACGGCGACCGCAACAATCCGGTGACATTCATCAACCCGGAGGATATTGTCGAGCAAGCTGCGGTGCCGTCCGTCAAAGAGTTCAGCACCGAGCCGTCGACAGACTACACCCCAACACACCGCAACACCCTGTGGTACACAACACCGGTGACCGCAGCCACCGTCAGCGACCCGTGGACCGAATATGCCCTGCCTATCGGCAACGGAGAGTTCGGCGCAATGATTTTCGGCGGCATCGCATGCGACCGTGTCCAGTTCAATGACAAGTCGCTCTGGAGCGGCTCGCCCACCATGCGCGGCACCTATCTCAGTTTCGGCAACCTCTATATCGAGGATATTTCCGACAACTTCGGCTACTCGGCCGACAAAGCCGCCACCGGCTACGTGCGCAACCTCGACCTTTCGGAGGGTAAAGCCAACGTCACCTATACCACTGCCGACGGTGATATCACTTACACCCGCGAATATATCGCCAGCTATCCCGACAAATCAGTTGCCGTGCATATCGCCGCATCAAAGCCGGGACAGGTAAGTATTCGTGTCAGTCTTTTCAACGACATAAAGAAGTCGGTAGTAAAACCCCTCTATAAAGATGGAGAAATATCATTTGACGGCGACCTCGATCTCGTAAGTTTCGCCGCCCGAGTCATTCCGACTGCCAAAGGGGGCACCATCACCACCAATAATGACAATATAGAAATCAAGGATGCCGACGAAGTAACCATAGTGCTTGCCGGAGCCACCAACTTCGACCAGCACTCCCCCACCTATACATCTGACAAGTCACGCCTTGCGCCGATGGTCGGCAAGCGTGCACGCTCAGCCGCGTCAAAAGGGTGGACGAAGCTGCTTGAACGCCACACCGCCGACTATACAGCGCTCTACAACCGCGCCGAGCTGAAAATCGACGGCGCGGCCAACTCCCTCACCACCGAAGAGATGATCAAAGCCTACAACAACGGCAACGACGTAACAGCCTCCACCTCACTGATGCTTGAGGAACTTTACTACTCCTACGGACGCTACCTGCTCATCTCTGCCTCTCGAGGCATGGACACTCCGTCAAACCTGCAGGGCATCTGGAACCAATCCGACAATCCGGCGTGGCAGTCAGACATTCATTCCGACATCAATGTGCAGATGAATTACTGGCCGGCCGAAGCCAACAACCTGTCAGAGACCCATCTCCCCTATCTCAACTATGTGCACAGCATGGCACTCGAGCACACGCAGTGGCCCGAATACGCACGCCGTGCCGGCGCTACGAAAGGCTGGACCTGCTACACCCAGAACAATATCTTCGGCCACTCCGACTATGCCGAGAACTATGTCATAGCCAACGCATGGTATACCGGCCATCTCTGGCAGCATTACCTTTACACACTTGACAAACAGTTTCTCAAAGAGAAAGCATTTCCGACAATGCTCAGCACAACCGAGTTCTGGCTCGAACGTCTTATCAAAGACAGCGACGGCACGTGGGTAGCTCCTGACGAATGGTCGCCCGAACATGGTCCCGGCCGCGAGCATGGCACCGCCCATGCCCAGCAACTCATCTCCGACCTTTTCGCCTCCACACTCGAAGCCATCGACATTCTGGGCAGGAATGCCGGTGTCACCCAAGAATTTATCAACACACTCAAAGATAAATACACACACCTTGACCGCGGCCTCGCCATCGAGACTTACAACGGCGAATGGGGCGAGCAGCATATACCGGCCGGCACCCCGATACTCCGTGAATGGAAAACGAGCCCTTTCACTGTCGGACAAAACGAACACCGTCATCAGTCACACCTGATGGCCCTCTACCCGCTCGGCGACATCACACCGGAAAGCGAATATTTCGACGCAGCCGTCAATTCACTGAAACTGCGCGGCGACCAAACGACCGGGTGGTCACTGGCATGGCGTCTGTGTCTCTGGGCACGCGCTCTTGACGGCAACCACGCCCATGAAACGATACGCAAAGCGCTCCGCCATTCCGAGAGCTACGGTCTGACCTATGAGACAGCCGGAGTCTACTATAACCTGTTTGACTCCCATTCTCCGTTCCAGATTGACGGCAACTACGGATTTACCGCCGGTGTCAGCGAGATGCTGCTCCAAAGCCACGGAGGCACTATCCGCCTGCTGCCGACACTGCCCTCATGCTGGGCAAAAGGCTCGATGCGCGGACTTAAGGCACGCGGCAACTTTGAAATAGACCAGCACTGGAGCGACGGACAACTCGACGCCTGCTCAATCCGTTCACTCGCCGGCAACGAAGTAAAAGTAGCCTACAAGGACATCGCCAGCGCCACCATCACCGACCACAAGGGACGCCCCGTCAAAGTCACCACCCCCGACACCAACACGGTAACCTTCCCCACCAAAAAAGGCGCCACCTACACCATCACCTTCCCCACCAACAAATAACAGCAGTAGTACACCAACAAATAATAGTAGTATCTAAATAATAATAGTGGTATCCGCAATACTACAAAGAAAGATACTACAACTAAAGATACAATAAAACAGCAAAGAGAGCCTGTTCCAGAATCCCGGAACAGGCTCTCTTACTTATACGGATAAAAACATAATGCGTTAAATTCTGCTCGCGCCCTATGAACAATCGGCGATAGCGTGGAGCGAGTCGGAGACTCGCTGATTGTGGTTAACCCCCGGGACTTTAGCCCGGGGAGCCCCGGCACACGTTTAGAGTCGCCTCGGAGAGGCGATTTGTGGTTACTTTGTCAGGGGGGAGTAGTCGCGGGAGTAGCGGAGCATTTGGGGGATGTATTCCTCGGTGTAGTCGATGGTTACGTCGGTTACGTTGCCGTCGGCGTCAAACACGGGGGTGTAGACGGGATTGACGAAGCCTTTGTAGGGGGCGATGTTGAGATGGGCGTAGCGGTCGAGGACTTCCTGCAACCAAATCTAAATATAAAACCCAACTTTGTTATCTAAAAATTTGTTTGAATGATAAGAAGTTATTAACTTTGTAACATCTCACCAACCAGGCGTTGAAAGAGAAACGGGAGCGGTCATTGCCGCTCCTTGCTTTTTATATATTCTTCATACTCTTTAATGAATTTCTTTTTCCGCCATTCGTGCTCTATTAAGTATGCAGTCCACGGAAGTAAATACCCATTTCCCTTGCGAAGTATTACCACATAATTTTCATCCTCATGCATGATAAGCACATTTGTTTTGGTTCCACGAGTATTCTCCCATACTCGCAGATATGGATGTTCACTATTATTTATAATGAAAGAAGGCCATTTAATACGTTCTAATCGTCTAAGATCCGGAAGTCTGTTTTGCTCAATAGCACCCTCCGAAGTCATGTGCCAAAAAGTAGCCTCTTTTCCCTCCGTCACGGGATATTTCTTTAAAGCCAATCTTGTGCCCCTAAATATTGGACGGTTGCGAATGAACTCATCAGTAAAAATTTCATAGACAGCCTCGAGATAACGAGCGAAGTTACCTCCGAATTGCGAAAGTTCAATTAAGTCAGGCAATTCAAGTATCTGTTCTTTCTCAATGCTTTCGTCCATGCCACAATAAAATATTAAATTTAGGTTCGAGGGGCCAGGTGGTGGAATTAAGAGTATATCCGCTCCTTTCACGAATTAAATTTATAAGAGCTAATTTGGCCTCATTAGAAGTAAGCCCGCGATGAAAATACGATAAAGCTCCTATCAAAAGGTCAGTCAGGCCCATAATCTCTACCTCGTGGGACCGAATCTGCTGAACACGATGAATCATCTGTCGGTCAAAATCATAACTGCTGTTACACAAAACATCGTGTAATTTCTCAACTTTTTTCTGACTGCGTGTATCCTTAATGTCAATATAAATTGAATACTTATTATCAGGTGCAAAAATGCGCCTAAGCATTAAAAAGTATGCACGATAGTAAAACTCATCGTGTGTCAAATTAAAATCGGCTAAGTTGAGGTCTCTTTTGTCAACAATAATAGCGCGGAATGTAAGATAGCTACTATCGAAGAAATAATTAATTAGGGCATTATAGTAATCCGATTTTGCATTGGACACCTTGTTCCATTTAATCTCAGTATCACGATAGATACCAAACTGAGCTTTAATAGCTCTTATATCGTCTGAAACCTGCTTCTTAAATTCATCAGGACAGACTATGCCACCAATTACCATTACAAAATCGTTATCACGTCCGTTCTGTAAATGGCAACTCTCGTCGCAGTAAATATCGAATAATTTATACGCCATGTTTATTCCCAGTTTTTAAGGTTGTCAATATAAAGTTCATCGAATACTTTAATGAAGATATTCTGTTACATCGTAAAATGGTTGGTCTTTCTTATTGTAAAGAACAATCTTGCCATCGTCCTCTTTTATACGTATCTTTATTCGCCCGTTGGCAAGTGTTCCCATATCAAGAAAATACCAGTAATCCTTTATTATCTTTGAAGGAATAACAAGTATGCCTCGATGTTCAATGGCGATTATAACGAAATCGGATGAGTCTGCGCGAATAAAATACTCAGAGGTCCACCATATAGGTTTACCATCGTACATCTTTGAGTAACGATAGCATATTGATGATTTTTGAGAGTATGCGCAGTTTCCCTTAATTTTAAAATCTTCAAAGTCTTTGCCAAGTTTTGATAGTGCCTGTTCAATCTTCATAAACTTAATATTATATGCAAATATATGAAATTTTCATATAACACCACTCATACTGAGGTAAAAAGGATAGCGAGGTGAGTTGGGGACTCACTCATTTCCTGCTGGCTGGGATATAGTATTAATAAAAAAGTGGGGACGTGTTGTTGGTACGTCACCACTTTTTTTGGAGTATTCTGTATGTTCAGATTGGGTATGTTCCGGTTCTGTCTGTTACGGTACTGTTTGTTACAGGGGAGAGGCGATTTGTGGTTACTTTGTCAGGGGGGAGTAGTCGCGGGAGTAGCGGAGCATCTGTGGGATGTAGGTTTCGGAGTAGTCGATTGTCACGTCGGTGATGTTGCCGTCGTTATCGAATACGGGAGTGTAGACGGGGTTGACGAAACCTTTGTAGGGCGCGATGTTGAGATGCGCGTAGCGGTCGAGCACTTCCTTGTGGAGCTTCGGATCGACTTTCACCGCGTATTTCTCAACGAGGTCACGTCCGGCCTCGTAGTCGCCCTCGCTCTTGATGCGCTGTATCTCGCCGAGGAGTTCGCCGAAAAGTTCGCGCAGGCGTGGATAGTCATTTATCTTGATGAATGTCTTGCCGTCGATGTCGACCATCTCTATCACATTGTCCTTACGGCCGTGCTCATAGGCCCATTCGGCAATGAGTTTGCGGTTGCGCATGTGTGCTTCCTCCACATCTTTTCCGGGCTCGATACGCATAAGCTGGGTCATCATGCCGTTGAGGATGTATTTATAGTATTCGGCTTTATACGCGTCGGGGTTGTCAAGAAGGCCGAGCTCGAGGAGCTTGGGGTCGGCAAGATAGTAGAGAGCGAACAGGTCGGCACGTGTTTCCTCGAGAGTTGAGCCGTGGGCTTTGAGGGCGTCGGGGTCAACGCCGGGAAGCAGTCGGCCCGAACCGTGGCCGAGACACTCGTGAAGGTCGGTGTGGAGGTTGTCGGTAATGAAGAGATATTTGTCGAGAAGCTCGCGTGTGGGCTGGTCGATTACAAACTCTTCATTGAAGCCACTGCCGTGAGAAGCCTCGTCGTAGGCCTGGGTTATGTTTTCGAGTGTAACGGACTTCGAGCCGTGGGCGGCACGTATCCAGTTGGCATTGGGAAGATTGATGCCTATGGGTGTTGCAGGATATGCGTCACCGGCCAGAATAGCGGCAGTGATTACCTTGGCAGTGATGCCCTTTACCTCATCCTTGCGGAAGCGGGGGTCGACAGGCGAATGGTCTTCAAACCATTTTGCATTGGCGCTGAGGGCTTCGGTGCGGTGAGAAGCCTCGATATTCTTGAAGTTGACAATCGACTCCCATGAGCCGGTCATGCCGAGCGGGTCGCCGTAGCTTTCGATGAAGCCGTTGATGAAGTCGACCTGCGAGTCGGTATCCTCGACCCACAGGATGGAGTAGTCATCGAATGTGGCAAGGTCGCCGGTGGTGTAGAATTCGATCAACTTGTCGATAACGCCGGCCTGCTTGTCGTTTTCGGCATATCCGCGAGCCTTTTTGAGATTGTCGACAATGCGCTCTATTGCGTCGGAGTACATGCCGCCGATGCGGTAAGGCTGCTCGGTGACTTTACCGTCGACCAAAGCCACGCGCGCATTGAGGCCATAGGATATCGGATTAACTACGGTGGTGTCTTTGAGCGCGTTGTAATAGTCCTCGACCTGCTTCTGCGTCACGCCTTCGTAAAGGTTGTTGGCCGATGTGACAATAAGGTCCTCACCTTCGGCCTGATTTACACGTTTGGCAAGCACAGAGGGATCGAATATGACTTTGCAGAGCATATCGATATCGGCAGGCTGACTTCCGGCGGGGAGCTTGCTCGCCTCGTAGCGCAGGAAAGTCTCGTCAAACTCGGGCACGAACTTGTCCATCGAGTAATGGTGATGGATGCCGTTGCCGAACCATATCTGCTTGAGATATTTCTCAAGGGCTTTATACTGGCGTGACTCTTTATTGCCGGAATAGCTGGTATAGACATTTTCTATAAGCTGACGCACGGGCAGATTGTATTTTCCGTTCTGATCCCAGAGTATATCACGACCGGTGATTGCAGCTTCAGTAAGATAATATATCAGAGCCTTCTGACGGGGAGTCAGTTTTTCAAAATCGGGTACTTTGTAGCGGAGCACTTCAATGTCGGCGAAACGGTCGACCACGTAGTTGAAATCACTGTTGTCTTTAGCCATAGCTGATTGGGTTGAGACGGCGGCTGCCATTAAGGCCGCTGCCGCGATATGTTTCACGTTCATATATGATTATGATTGAAATTTGATTAATGATTATTCGACATACAGAACCAGACCTTTGAGATATTCACCTTCAGGATGGTAGATATTGACCGGATGGTCGGCCGGCTGGGTGAGCTGCTTGATGATGCGCACGCGGCGGCCGGACTGTGCGGCGGCCGAGAACACCGCAAGCCTGAACTGCTCGCGGCTTACAGCCTGCGAGCATGAGAATGTGAACAGAATGCCTCCGGGAGCGATTTTTTCAAACGCCTTTGCGTTGAGACGCTGGTATCCGCGCAAGGCATTGCGCAGTGCCGAGCGATGTTTGGCGAATGCGGGCGGGTCAAGTATTATGAGGTCATGCTCTCCGGCCTTCATGCTGTCGAGATATTTGAAAGCATCTTCGGCAAGGGCTTCATGACGGTTGTCATCAGGGAAATTAAGACTGATATTGGCCGAAGTGAGTGCAATAGCCTTTGCCGACGAGTCGACGGAGACCACCCGGCGCGCACCGCCACGCATGGCATAGACCGAAAATCCGCCCGTGTAGCAGAACATGTTGAGCACCGAACGCCGGTCAGAGAAACTCTCAAGCAGCGCGCGGTTGTCACGCTGGTCGACAAAAAAGCCTGTTTTCTGTCCTTTGAGCCAGTCGATATGGAAATGCAGACCGTTTTCGGTGGCGATATTCGTATCGAAGCCTCCGACAAGATATTCGTTGACCGGATCGAGACGCGCTTTATAGGGCAATGTGGTCTCGGACTTATAATAAACGTTGGCGATTTCAAGAGACTCGAGTTCGGTGAGCGCCATCGCAATGATGTCGCGGCAATAATGCATGCCCGGACTGTGAGCCTGCACGACGGCTGTCTTTCCATACACATCGACGACCAGACCGGGCAGGAAATCGCCCTCGCCATGCACCAGACGATATGCATCATTGTCGGCGCGGTCAAGTTTCAGAGCCTGACGGAGCGCCAGCGCTTCCTTAAGCCTGCGGGCAAAGAAAGATTTGTCGATTTCCGTATCGGCGAAGTCGAGTATGCGCACGGCGATACTTCCTATCTGATAATGTCCCACGCCGATGAAGCGGCCGTCAGAGGCCACAACCGACACGACATCGCCCTCCTCCACTCCCGGAGGCACGGAAGCGATAGCGCCTGAGAACACCCAGGGGTGAAACCTGTCGAGCGACTCCTCTTTTCCGCGGCGCAATATAAATTCCGCACGTTTTTTCATAACATTCAATTCCATATATATATCGTATCCGGATATGACTCCGGAGTGTTTAGTTCGTATACGTTACTTGTCACTTGAAGATAAACCTGTAGATATCGTTGCCGTTGGCATAGAGCAGCAGAGCCAGAAGGAAGAACATGCCGCATATCTGCGCGCGCTCAAGAAATTTTTCCGAAGGTTTGCGGCGGGTGACAATCTCCCACAGCACGAACAGCACGTGCCCGCCGTCGAGCGCCGGAATTGGCAGGATGTTCATGAACGCAAGAATAATCGATAGGAATGCCGCCATTTCCCAGAATGTGCGCCAGTCCCATTTTGGCGGGAATAGACTTCCGATAGCGCCAAATCCTCCGATCTGTGATGCTCCCGATTTTGTAAAAAGCAGCTTTAGCGACTTGACATAAGTGACAAGCTGGTTTGCTCCGTCGGAAATGCCTTTGGGTATCGCGGCGAAGAAATTATATTTTATAATTTCAGTCTCATATATTTCCTGATGCGATTTCAATCCGAAGCCGAGTTTGCCGTCTTCGGGAGTGGCGTTGAGCACGATTTCCTTTCCGTCGCGCACTACTGTCACCGGCACTTCCTTTCCTGACTTTGCGACAAGCTCTTTGGACAGCTCGGTAAACGAAGGGGTCGGCACACCGTCGACGGCTATGATCCGGTCATCTTCCTGCAGACCGGCTTTTGCTGCGGGTGAGCCTGCGCTGACCTGCTTGACGAATACCGGCAGACGATATTCAAAGAAGCCATGCTCGAGAGTTGCGGCGAACCCGTCGGGGTTGCGCACCACGGTGTCACGACCGTCGCGCCGCAGAGTCACCTCTCCGGCCATAGCCACAGTCAGCACATTGTCGCGGTCTTTGGCTTCGACAGGCTTGCCGTCGGCGAGAAGTATGATGTCGCCGTCCTTGTAACCGGCTTTGTGAGCCTCTTCGCTGAAGTCCATGCCCGCGTAAGCGTTTTCGTAGGGGATAGACCGGTCGCCCCAATACCACGCGATGCCGATATATATAAGACATGCGAGGATAAAATTGAACAGGACACCGCCTACCATAACCAGCAGACGCTGATGGGCGGGACGCGAGCGGAATTCGTCGGGTCGGGCCGGCTGCGCCATCTGCTCCTTATCCATCGACTCGTCAATCATGCCGGCGATTTTGCAGTAACCGCCCAGGGGCACCCATCCGATGCCGTATTCGGTGTCGCGCCAGGAGGTTTTGTCCTGACCGTTTTTATTCTTCTTGCGTCGGGCCGGCGGTTTCGGTTTCCATTTGACCAACGAAAACCAGGGATTGAAGAAAAGATAGAATTTTTCGACACGAATGCCGAACACGCGTGCGAAGAAGTAATGTCCGAACTCATGCACAATGACCAGCAAAGCGAGTGCCAGAACCAATTGTGCGGCTTTAATCAAAAATGTTTCCAATGGGATATTGCTTTATAAATAACTTTGTTTGATTTATGATTTTGCGCGAAACCGGGAGAGAGTCACCCGCGGCTGCCTCTGATTTTTGCGACTGCATCGTGAGCCTTGCGCCGAGCCTCGTCGTTGGTCGACACATAGTCATCGTAGTCAGGCACAGCGATATAATCGACACGGGAAAGCGTGTCTTCAATCAGCCGGTAAATATCCGTAAACGATATATGCCCCTGCAGGAAAGCCGCCACCGCCACCTCATTGGCAGCATTGATGACACAGGCCGTGTTGCCGCCCTTGTCGAGCGCGTAGTGGCCGAGCCCTATTGCCGGGAAACGCTTGCTGTCGGGAGCTTCGAAAGTGAGCTGAGAGCAGCGTTCAAGCGTGAGGGGGGCATCGGAAGTGGCCAGACGCGTTGCGTCGCCGAGAGCATAACGGATAGGAAGCCGCATGTCGGGGACGCCGAGCTGGGCTTTAACCGAGCCGTCGATAAATTCGACCATCGAGTGGACAATCGATTGCGGGTGAACCACCGGCGTGATTTTGTCGCCCGGTATGTCAAAAAGCCATCGCGCCTCGATAATCTCAAACGCCTTGTTCATCATTGTGGCAGAGTCGACGGTAATCTTCGAGCCCATGCTCCAGTTGGGATGGTTGAGAGCGTCGGCCACAGTGGCCTGTGCAATCTGTTCGGCGGTGAAATTGCGGAAAGGGCCGCCCGAGGCGGTTATAATGAGACGTCGCACGTCAGAGATCCGCTCTCCGGCCAGACACTGATGGATTGCGGAATGCTCGGAGTCGACAGGCAGCATTCGTGAAGGCGAACGACGCAGCGCGGCCGTGACAATGTCGCCGGCCACGACGAGGGTCTCCTTGTTGGCAAGCGCGATATCCTTTCCGGCAGCGATGGCCCGGAGTGTAGGAGCAAGCCCGCTGTAGCCGACAGTGGCGGTGACAACGCAGTCGAACGTGTCGCGCTCCATGGCATCGGCTATTGCATCGCTTCCGCAAGCCGTAGCCACGCCGAGCGGCTCGAGAGCCTCTTTCAGTTTCCAGTATTTTGATGTGTCAGCGATAACAGCCAGCGACGGGCGCCATTTCACGGCCTGCTGTATGAGAGTATCCACCTTGCTTCCGGCTATGAGCATGTCGACTTTAAACCGGTCGGGATAGTGAGATATTACGTCGAGAGTCTGCGTGCCGATAGAGCCCGTAGAGCCGAGTATCGCAATACGTTTTATCTGTTTCATTGCAAGAGAAAAAATGTTTACACTATTTTTCAACCTACAAATTTAACACTTTTACTGCAATTCCAACAATTAAATAATGCAAAATCTGCGATGAATGACCAAGCGGCGGAAAATGCACTCCGCAAGCCGGCGAACTGCGTTTTTAACATTTGTTGTATATAGCTGATTATCAACGGAAGCTGGTCGGTTAACACTTATTTTGCATTTATGTGAAAAACCTTTTAAGGGTGTGAAGTTGTTATAAGACAAACATTAACCAAATTAATAAGATTATGAAAAAATTTTTACTCGCTATGCTTGCAGTTATGGCGCTTGCCGTGCCTGCGAAAGCCCAGAAGGCAGAACTTACATTTTCATACGGCGGATATACGCTGATGGATGCATGTGACTACCATGACGGATGGAAGCATGTCAACAATGCATGGGGTGCGGTTAATTTCGGAGTTAATTTCAAGGTTGCGCCCAAATTCTGGTTTGGACCGTCGTATACATTCTCCAGTGCCACAACAAAAGGTGGCCCTGACCATTCGTCGGTGGCATATCACGTGATAATGCTTAACGGCCGCTATGAATATTACCGTAACAGAATAGTTAAACTTTATGCCCATCTGGGCATAGGCGCCGACATATCACACATGATGCCGAAGGATGACGATGCATATAACAAGGGGTATTTCGCAATGCAGCTGACGCCATTAGGTGTGGACGTGGATATTACGCGTGACTTCGCATTGTTCGGCGAGGCCGGATTCGGTGCGCAGGGACTTATCCAGGTCGGATTTAAAATCAAATTATAGACAAAACACAAATAATCTGCCAGCAACTGAGGTGGAGAATACATGATTGTGTTCTCCACCTTCTTTATAATTACGGCAGAATGCTGTAACTTTTTCGCGCATTGCTTACGGAGGATTTTTTGTATATTTGCACCACAGGAACAAAACCATCAACTGAAACTATTATGACAAAGACAGGAATGGCCCGAATGTCTGCAATGCTGATATCAATAATGCTTTCAACCGTGGCGATATCGTCATGCGGAGGAAAAGAGAGTCAGACGGCGGGCGCAAACGAGATATACAAGCCGGAGTATGCCGGCGGTTTTGAAATCGTATGCGGCGATGACTCTGTGGCGACGCTGATAATTAAAAATCCGTGGCAGGGAGCTGACAGTGTCACGATGAGCTACCGCGTGGAGAAGCCTGCGGAGAGGATTGTGGCTATGTCGTCGACTTTCACCGCCATGCTCGAGAGTCTGGGTGCGACCGACAGGATTGTTGGTGTGTCAGGACTCGGTTTCATATCGAGCGATGCTCTGCGGAGCCGCGGCGACAAGGTGGCCGATGTGGGTTATGACAGCAATGTCGATTTTGAGAAAATCGTCATGCTCAACCCGGATGTGGTGCTGCTGTATGGAGTCAACGGGCCGAACGTGATAGAGCCGAAACTCAAGGAACTGGGAATACCGTATGTCTATATCGGGGACTATCTCGAAGAGTCGCCACTTGGAAAAACTGAATGGGTGGCCGCCATCGGTGAAATAATCGGGAAACGAGAGGAAGCGATTGCGCTTTTCGACAGCATAGCCGGACGATATAACACGCTTAAGGGCCGCTACAGCTCAATTGCCGACAAGCCCGGAGTGATGGTCAACGCTCCCTACGGCGACAGCTGGTGGATGCCGTCAACAAGCAATTATATGTCGCAGCTTATCGCAGATGCCGGCGGTGATTATATCTATAAGGAGAATACCGGCAACCGGTCAAAGAACATTGACATCGAGGAGGCTTACATGCTTGCGACCGGAGCCGATGTGTGGATTAATCCCGGACAGGCGTCATCGGAAACGCAGCTCACAGCTCTGGCGCCGCGGTTTACCGACACGAAGCCATTTGTCAATGGCCGTGTTTATAACAACAACCGCCGCAGTTCGCCCGGGGGCGGAAATGATTTCTATGAGTCGGGGGTGATGCATCCCGATATTGTGCTTCAAGACCTGATAAAAGTGTTTCATCCGGATTCGCTTGACGGATATGAGACCGTGTATTATCAATGCCTGATGCACAATTCTTAGGCAGCATAATATTCTTTTAATTATTCAGTTATTTCTTTTACACTATACACGATGAAGGGGCGAACCGCCATAATGTTTATCACGCTTGCAACGCTCAGCGCGCTGCTTCTGCTTGTCGATATAGGGGCAGGCACAGTGAAGCTCAGTATCGGGGAGGTGGCTGACGCGCTGACAGGCCGCTGCGACAATCCGGCAATCAGCAAGATTGTGATTGACATCAGGCTTACGAAGGGGATTGTTGCGATGATTGCGGGGATTGCGCTGTCGGTTAGCGGCCTGCAGATGCAGACTCTGTTTCGCAATCCGCTTGCCGGGCCATACGTGCTTGGGGTGAGCTCGGGCGCATCATTGGCAGTGGCGCTTTTCATATTGGGTGCTCCGCTTGCGGGAGGGGTGACCGGCACGGCAGCGTCGATAGGCATGACAGGTGCGGCTCTTGTGGGTTCGGGCATTGTGCTTGCCCTTATAGCATTGGCAGGAAGGCGCATCAAGGATATCATGGTGGTGCTGATACTTGGCATGATGATATCGTCAGGGATAAGTGCGATAGTGCAGATATTGCAGTATATGAGCAACGACGAGGCGTTGAAGTCGTTTGTGATATGGACGATGGGTTCGCTGGGCAATGTCACCGGTGAGCAACTGCCGGTGTTTGCCGGCACCATATCGGCAGGGCTTGTGCTTGCCGTGGCCACAATAAAGCCCCTCAATCTGCTGTTGCTTGGCGAGGAGTATGCGGTGACTATGGGTTATGACCGCCGTCGCAGCCGCACGATGGTGCTTGTGTCGACGGCGCTGCTTGCCGGAGGAGTCACAGCATTCTGCGGGCCGATAGGATTTATAGGACTCGCACTGCCACATGTGGCAAGAATGATATTCAAAACAGCCGACCACCGGATACTGATACCGGGAGCGGCGCTTACCGGCACTGCTGTCATGCTCGGATGCGACATCGTGTCGAAGCTTTTTGTGGTACCCATCAATGCTGTCACCGCCTTGGCCGGTATTCCGATAGTGGTATGGGTTGTATTCAGAAACAGACAGATCGCAGTATGATAGAACTAAGGAATGTAAGCACGGGATATGGCAGCCGTGAGCTCGTGAAGAATGCCGACGCGCTGTTTGCGCCTTCGACGCTGACAGCCCTGACAGGCCGTAACGGTTCGGGAAAGTCGACGTTGCTGCGTGCGATAGCAGGGCTCGGCAAAATCACGTCGGGCGATATTGTCGTTGACGGCAAGACACGGTTTTCATCGGCGGCCGAGCGGGCAAGGTCGATTGCTTTTGTCAACACGCAGAGGGTAAGGATTGCCAATATGAGATGCCGCGATCTTGTGGGACTCGGACGTGCGCCCTACACTGACTGGGCCGGACGACTAAGCGACCATGACAACAATATTGTCGAGGGGGCTCTCGCCACTGTCGGTATGAGCGAATACAGTTCTCGCAGTCTCGACACCATGAGCGACGGCGAGTGTCAGCGCGTCATGATAGCACGTGCTCTCGCTCAGGACACGCCCAATATACTGCTTGACGAGCCGACTTCATTTCTTGATCTGCCAAACCGCTACCAACTCATGGAACTGCTTGGCAAACTTGCTCACGAGCAAGGGAAAACAATACTGCTGTCGACCCACGAACTTGACATAGCGCTTGCCTGCGCCGACAATATCGCGCTGATTGACACTCCGGAACTGAAATTACTTCCGGCGTCGGAGCAAAGCACACGGCAAACGGTGGCGGAGTGTTTCGGCATCGGCCGATTATGAAAAAGAGGGTGCTTTCAGCGGAGCGAGAAGATGCTGCGCCAGAGCGAGCGGACGGGGGTCACGAGCGGGCGGAACGGCTCTTTGTCGCCGGGGATAAAGATGTTGAGACCCTGGCGATGACATTTGATATCCATTATGTCGTCAAGAATCATCGGTTCGCCGTCAATATGCGCGGGACCCTCGTTCGGGCGATAGATTACTGCAGCCGGAGCTCGGAGCGAATGTATCAGTGTGTTTGAGTCGATGTAGCCGGTGAAAAGGTCCATGCCTACCATGGCGGTGTCAATCGGCGAGCCCTGATGTATGATTATTATGTCGAGGAGACCGTCGGTAATCGATGCCTTGGGCGCGATATAGGCGTTGTTGCCGTATTGCGACGCGTTGCAGCAGGCCACCACGAAGGCTCGTTCTGTCAAAATTTTGCCGTTGGCTGAGATTGTATAAGTGTCAGGCTGATAGCGGAGATATTGTGTGAGAGCGCTTTTAAGGTAGGTGAAGAGGCCCCTGCGGCTCTGTTTGGCGAAGCTGTGTGACACCGCGGCATCGAAACCGACGCCGAATGTGCAGAAAAACGGGAGGTTGTTGACAGTGCCGTAGTCGCATTTGGCCACTATGCCCCGCGCCACGACATCGAGGGCGGCGTCGACGCTGACAGGGATGCCGATATGACGCGCGAGCCCGTTTCCCGAGCCGGACGGTATTATTCCGAAGGTGATTTCAGAGCCGCATAGAGCCTGTGCTGTCTCGTTGACAGTGCCGTCACCACCGGCAGCCAGCACCACATCGTAGCCTTTGTCGACAGCTTCTGATGCGAGACGCGTGGCGTCGCCACGACAAGTCGTGAAGCGGACATCGAGGTCGTAGCCGGCTTTAGACATGGCTTTTTCGACCTTAATGTCGAGCCCTGTCTTTTTTGCCGTACCCGATATCGGGTTTATTATGAGCATTGCCTGAGCCATAGTAAGAAACTGCCAAAATTTATTACATATACTTACACTCCACAAAAATACGGAAAATATGACAAAAAAACAATAAAAACGGAAACATCTCGTTAAATAGGATATGAAACGCGTCAACCACATACTGCTCGCTTTAGCCGCCATAATCGCCGTCATATCGGGGAGCGGTGAAGCCTGCGCGCAACATCTGAACGACAAACTGCTCAACCGCCCGTATGCCGACATGCGCCGCTGGCATCTTGGGTTTTCGGTAGGATTGCACACTCAGGATCTGCGGTTCACCCACAACGGATTTATCACTCCGGAGGGGGAGTCATGGTTTATCGAGCAGCCCTCGTTTCAGCCCGGATTTAATGTCAACGGTCTTTTTGACCTGCGGCTGAACGACTATTTCAACGTGCGTTTCACTCCGGGACTATATTTCGGCAACCGCGATTTACGTTTCAGGGAGGCCAACACCGGCGAAGAGCTCAAGCAGAGTCTCAAATCAGCCTATCTGGCATTTCCGGTAGATTTGAAATTTTCGGCATTGCGCCTGCGCAATCTGCGTCCGTATGTCACTGCCGGCATAATGCCCGCCGTCAACCTGACACGCAAAAACGGGGAATATATCAAACTGAACAGCAGCGACTTTTATCTTACATGCGGATTTGGCTGCGATCTCTATCTCCCCTATTTCAAACTTATACCCGAGGTGAAATTCTGCTTCGGTCTTGTCGATGTCGTCGACCACAAGCGCCCCGACCTTACCGATGACCCGGCCAAACAGAAGTTTACCCAATCGCTAAAGAAAGCGACATCCTCGATGGTTGTTTTCAGTTTTTATTTCGAATGACACGAAGCGTTAACGACATATTATCATTATTATTACGACTGGCTATTGTGCCGGCGATGCTGCTTGCCGGAATATGCGCCCATGCCCAGAGCGACGCGCAATTCTCTCAGTATTACCAGATAAAGAACTACTATAACCCGGCAGCCATAGGCACATCCGATCTGCTCAACATACGCGGCGGCGCACGCCTCCAGTGGGTGGGCATCGACAACGCGCCCAAATCGTTTGCCGCCACGGCAGAAATGCCGCTCAAACTTTTCAAGAAGCGGATAGGCGTGGGAGTGCTGATGCAGCAGGAGAGCCTGGGTCTTTACAAGAACCTCACCGCAGGCGTGCAGGCAGGTTACAAGATAAAACTTTTCAAGGGAGAACTGACAGCCGGCGTGCAGATCGGATTTATAAACCAGTCGTTCAAAGGCTCGGAAGTGGTGCTCCCCGACGATGACAACTATCATCAGGGCACTGACGAGGCAATACCGACGAACGACCTGAACGGAAACGCCTTCGACATCGGAGTCGGAGTGTATTACACGCGCGGCATCTGGTGGGGAGGCCTTTCGATGACGCATGCCACGCAGCCGGTCATAAGCCTGAAATCAGACACAGGCGACAGCTCGCTCGAGCACAATTACGAATTTCAGGTAGGCCGGACGCTATATTTTATGGCCGGATGCAATATTCAGATAAAAAATACGTTATTTGAAGTGATGCCGTCAGTGCTGGTCAAGAGTGATTTCACCTTCACCACCGGCGAGGCCACAGCCAGAGTGCGTTACAACAAGTTTCTCACCGCAGGCATAGGCTACCGCTACAACGATGCCGTGACAATAAGTCTCGGCGCCGAGATAAAAGGCTTCTATCTGGGTTATGCCTACGATTACGCCACTTCGGCCATCGCCAAAGCCTCGTCAGGCAGCCACGAGATATTCGCGGGCTACTCGCTCAAGCTGGATTTCTCGGAAAAGAACAAGAATAAACATAAGAGCATACGCATACTTTAAGACATGAAACGAACATCTCTTTATCTCCTTCCGATAGCAGCCACGATGCTTACAGCAGCATCATGTGCCACAGGGTCACGCAATGCCAGCGGCGGTGAAGTCACCGGCGTAGGAGGCATGTCGTGGGCCGAACCGACACCCTACGGCATGGTGCTTGTGTCGAGAGGCTCGATGGAAGTGGGAGCACAGAAGGCCGACAGCGCATGGAACCTTCCGGCGTCGGCACGCGGCATCTCGGTAGATGCCTTCTGGATGGACGAGACTGAAATCACAAACTCCAAGTATAAACAGTTTGTATTCTGGGTACGCGACTCGATAATCAGGGAGCGTCTCGCCGACCCGGCCTACGGCGGCAACGAGGCATTCAAAATCGAGGAGGACAAGGAAGGAAACCCCATCACGCCCCACCTCAACTGGAGCAAGCCCATACCGTGGCGCAACGCCAACGAAGACGAGCAGCGCGCCATCGAGAGCGTGTATCGCACAAATCCCATCACCGGACAGCGCGAACTCGACCCCGAGCAGCTCAACTACCGTTACGAGACCTACAACCACACCGAAGCGGCCAAGCGCAAACATCGTCTTGACCCGCGTCGCCGCGAATATAACACCGACAAGCCCACGCCAACGGCAGTGCCCATCATCTCAAAGGACACCGCATATATCGACGACGAGGGTGAAATCGTGCGCCGCACCATCACCCGCGGCCTGACCGGCGACTTCGATTTCGTCAATACATATATAGTAAATGTATATCCCGACACCACGGCTTGGATCAATGACTTCGACAACGCCTACAACGAGCCTTACGTGCGCATGTATTTCTCACACGGAGGCTACAACGAATATCCCGTGGTGGGAGTGAGCTGGGAGCAGGCCAACGCATTCTGCAACTGGCGCACCGACTACCTGCGGCGCGCACTCGGACGCGAGGGCGTCTATGTGGAGCCCTACCGTCTGCCCACAGAAGCCGAATGGGAATATGCCGCCCGCGCCGGAGTCAACGAGAACATGTATCCATGGGAAGGCGACCTTCCGCTGAGCGAAGACAAAGGCTGTTTCTACGCCAACTTCAAGCCCAACGAAGGAAACTATGTCAAGGACGGACAGCTGATAACATCGCGCGTCGGCACTTATTCGCCCAATGATTTCGGACTCTACGACATGGCCGGTAACGTCAGCGAGTGGACATCGACAGCCTATACGGAAAGCGTGTCGAAACTCACCAACGACCTTAATCCGGAGTATCGTTACGACGCCGCTCAGGAAGACCCCTACAAGATGAAGCGCAAAATCGTGCGCGGAGGCTCATGGAAAGATGTGGCCCACAATATCCGTTCAGACATACGCATGTGGGAATATCAGAATGAGCAGCGCTCATATATCGGCTTCCGCTGCGTGCGTTCGCAGATAGGATTTGCCAAAGGCAACAAATTGAAATAAGGCTTTCGGTCAGCCATCGGCCACGCCACGGCTGACCCAATGAAATCAACCATATACAATCGAGAAAAAAGAAAATAGACCGCGATGGGAAAAGTAAAAAGATATAAAAACCGCATAACACGCTTCCTGCAGAGCGACGGAGGCCAACGCTTCTTCAACTTCGCCTACTCGATAGGCGCGGCAATCGTAATCTGGGGCGCACTGTTCAAGATTTTGCACCTGCCCGGAGGCAACTTCCTGCTGTCGCTCGGCATGGGCACAGAGGTGCTGATGTTCGTGCTGTCGGCCTTCGACCGTCCGCCACGCGAATATCATTGGGAGGAAGTGTTCCCGTCGCTTGATCCCGACCGCCGCAACGGCGAGAATGCCGATGACGAGGCCGGAGTGCTATCGCAGGGCTCAGGCTCAGGCACAACTGTAATCGTCACCGGAGGCGGAGCACCCGCACAGGCGCCGGCACGCAGTGTCAGCCCCGAGCAGGCTAAAGCCGCCGCAGGCATTCCCGGCAATATAAATCTCACGGAGGAAGATTCACGCTCGCTGTCGGAAAGCATCGCAAAGATGGCCGCAGCTTCCGATCAGCTCGCACGTATGGCCGAGCTCACCACCGCCACACAGAAATATCTCGACCAGATGGCAAGCATTGCTTCGGAAATGGAGCATCTGCGCACTACGACAGCAGCCCTCAACGAGGTGTCGGACGTGCTTCTCGACAGCTACCGCGCCATCACCGAGAACTCCGAGAACATAACCCGCAGCTCAAGCGGATATGTCGAACAGATGCAGGATCTCAACCGCAACCTCACCGGACTGAACACCATCTACGAAATACAGCTCAAGAGCGTATCGTCGCAGCTTGACTCAATCGACCGTGTCAACCGCGGAATCAAGGATATACGCGACATGTATGAGAAGAGCTCAAGCCAGAGCGCACGCTACGTGGAGGAGACGGAGCGTATGGCCCACTACATGCACCAGCTCAACGCCGTGTATGAGAAGATGCTGACAGCAATGACCGTCAACATGTACCGCCAGCCGATATCGGTCGACACTCCGGCGCCCGGGGCCAACGGCGCGCAGGTGTAACTGCGGCTGACGGCACTTGCCGCATGCCTCATCCCTACCCCTCAAGCCATCAGTCAACTTATACTAAAACGAAAGATATCAAAACGGCAGCCACGACACTCCGCACCGCGGACGACAGCCGCCTATGAAATGTAAAATATAACAATGGGAGCATCCAACAATCGACTATCGCCACGCCAGAAGATGATAAACCTCATGTATATCGTGCTGATGGCAATGCTTGCGCTCAACGTGTCGAGCGACGTGCTTGACGGCTTCACGCAGGTGAAGGAAGGATTGGTACGCACCAACGACAACATAGAGCAGCGCAACGCCTCGATCATGGGGGCGCTCGAGGCATTCAGCCAACAGAACCCCGAAAAGGGTCTGGCATGGTATCAGAAAGCCGTCGAGGTGCGCAGCCAGACAGCACGAATGTATGAACTGGTCGACTCGCTCAAGGAGCAGATTGTGAAAAAGGCCGACGGTGCGGAAGGTGATGTCGACAACATCATAAACCGCGAGGATCTTGACGCCGCCGCGCTAATAATGCTTGAACCCGCAACCCGCCGCGGGGCTGCGCTGCGCGAACAGATTGACTCGTACCGCGGCTATATCACATCGGTTGTGACCGACTCGGTCAAGAGCGCGAGCATCGAGCAGGCTCTGTCGACCGCATCAGTGCAGCGTAAAGGAGAAATCGGAGAAATGAGCTGGGAGGAATACAAATTTGAAAATCAGCCCGTAGTGGCCGCGATAGCTTTGCTCACCAAGCTCCAGAACGATATAAAATACTCCGAAGGAGAGGCGCTGCAGTCGCTTCTTGCCAATGTCGACGCCGGCGATGTGCGCGTCAACGAGCTGAATGCGTTTGTGATACCCGACTCACGCTACGTGATACGCGGGGGTAAATACCACGCCAACATAGTGCTCGCGGCAGTCGACACCACCCAACGCCCCAACATCTATATCAACGGCAAACGGCTCGGAGAGAACGGGCTGTATGAGGTCACCGCAGGCTCGGCAGGCAATTTCGACTACAAGGGATATCTCGAAGTGCCCCACGGCGACGGCACTTTCACCCGCCATGACTTCTCGTCATCTTACACCGTCATCGAGCCTACCGCCACCGTGTCGGCCACAATGATGAATGTGCTCTACGCCGGTATCGACAATCCGATAAGCATCTCCGTGCCAGGTGTTGCCAATACGGGAGTGAGCGCCACCATGACCAACGGCACACTCACCCGCCGAGGTGACGCATGGGTGGCACACCCCGGCAAAGTGGGCGAAACAGCCACCGTGACAGTCACCGCCGACATGAACGGCAAAAAGACCGAGGTGTCGCGCACTGAATTCCGCGTGCGCAAACTGCCCGACCCCACTCCGTTTATCTCATACAAGGACGCCGAAGGCAATACGGTGCGCTACCGCGGAGGCGGCCGGGGCATAGCCAAGGCACTGCTCATGCAGGCACCCGGACTTGAGGCCGCCATTGATGACGACCTGCTCAACATCTCGTTCAACGTGCTCAGCTTCGAGACCGTGACATTCGACTCCATGGGCAATGCACTGCCCGAAGTGTCTGAAGGCAACAAGTTTTCATCGCGGCAGAAATCGCAGCTGCAGCGTCTCAAACGCGGCAACCGCATCTATGTGACCCGAGTGAAGGCAGTCGGACCCGACGGCATCACCCGCGAGCTTGCTCCGCTTGAGATAATCATCAACTAACCTGAATATAAAAGAAACATTATACAATGAGCGTATTTAAAAGACATATCACAGTTGCAGCCGTGCTTCTGGCAGCAGGCACAGCCGCCATTGCACAGGACTCGTCGTCGAGCTCGGTAGTGCGCCGCGGTGGAGCTGACCGCAACCGCAAGGAGCAGGCGCAGCCGGGAGTGACGGAACGCATGCAGAAATTTTATGAGGAGTCGCCCAAAAGCGATGCCGACATGCAGTGGATGCGCGTAATCTACCGCGAACTCGACCTCGGCAAGCCCAAAAACGCCTCACTCTACTATCCGGAAGATATTATCGACGGCGACAAAAACCTGTTCCGCATCATCATGGAGCAGCTTGCCGACAACCGCATCGCGGCTTACGAGTATCTTGACGGACGTGAGATATTTTCCGATCAATACAAACTCAATGTCGGCGACATGCTCGACCGTTTCCACATATACCATACGGCAGCCAAAGGCTCGACTGAGAAAAATCCGCGCTATGTCATCGAAGAGGTCGACGTGCCCACCAACGAGGTGCTGTCGTATTATATCCTCGAACGCTGGGAATTTGACTCACGCTCCAATAATATGCGCACACGTGTCGAGGCTATCTGCCCGGTGCTCCACCGTTCGGGCGACTTCGGGGGCGATGCCATGAAATATCCGATGTTCTGGGTGAAGATGGACGCCCTGCGCCCCTATCTTTCGCAGCAATATATCTTTGTCGACGACGACAACAATCTCCCCAAATACACTCTCGACGATTTCTTCGCCATGAACATGTATGACGGCGACATTTACAAGACCCGCAACCTGCGCAACCAGTCGATGATGCAGATGTATCCCGACCCCGACGATCTCAAACGCGCTCAGGACAGCATTCAGAACCGTCTTGACACATACGGCGACAAACTGTGGGTGCCCTCGCGCGAAGAGGTGATAGCCGCAAGAGAGGCACGCGAGGCAGCAGCCGCAGGCGACTCAATCGTCATACCCGACCGCGATGCAGCTCCGAAATCGGCCCGCTCGTCGCGTGCGCGAAAAGCTCCCAAGAAGAAAGAGCCTAAAGCTCTCAAGCCCAAAAACAACACAAGCAACTCGGCCGTTCGCTCGGTGCGACGCCGCAAATAACGCACATAACAAATCTTTAGACAGGAGGCTGTGTCGTAATTCAAGTTTACGGCGCAGTCTCTTTTTTTGAGCGTTGA
>CAMWIJ010000017.1 GCA_947174275.1 uncultured Muribaculaceae bacterium | reverse complement strand
TGTAAACAGAATTGTTAAAATTTTCCGTGGACAGCAGTGCACGGCTCGTGCGTCCACCAATACCTTGATTATCAGGCACAATATTCGGGCGCACGAGCCTTGTGCCCTTACAATATGAAGAGCTGCTATACCCTCAAGACAAAGCCGGGAATTATTATATTGCCATGTACTGCGATTTCAGCTTGAGTCATTTATTGGTAATATTGTTTTTATTTTGTAAATTTGAAAAATGATTGACGGGAATGAACATTTCAGGGCATTTCCGCCTTTAAATTTCAAATACCGGATGGAAACGGCCGCATTCAATTTCAGTTGCATCGGCGCGCTGTCTGCCCGGATTTACTTTGACAACAGATTACTCCCCTACTAACGTTTCAACCGATATGAGTTCATTTATAATCGAGGGAGGGCGAAAACTCTCCGGAACAATCGAACCCCAGGGCGCCAAAAATGAAGCCCTTCAGGTAATCAGTGCCTGTCTGCTCACCACCGATGAAGTGACGATAGAAAACATTCCCGACATCATCGATGTGCGCAACCTGATCGGACTCCTTGAAGCGATGGGAGTCGACGTGACCCGCAACTCAAAACACTGCTATTCATTCCGCGCCGAAAACATCGACGCCGACTATGTAAACTCCCTTGATTTCATACAGCGCTCATCGAAACTCCGTGGCTCAGTGCTTCTTATCGGTCCGCTGCTGGCACGACTCGGCCGCGCCTACTTCCCGAAACCGGGGGGCGACCAGATCGGACGTCGCAAGGTCGACACCCACATACAGGGACTGATGGCGCTCGGCGCCACCGCCGAATATGACCCTGAAATGGCATCATTCCGCCTTGAAGCTCCCGCGGGAGGACTCAAAGGGTCGTACATGCTGCTTGACGAGGCATCGGTCACCGGCACCGCCAACATCATCATGGCTGCCACTCTGGCCAATGGCGAGACCACAATCTATAACGCCGCCTGCGAGCCTTATCTGCAACAACTGTGCCGCATGCTCACAGCAATGGGTGTGGAGATACGCGGCATCGGCTCAAATCTCGTGACCGTCACCGGCACATCCGGCATACGCGGCACTCGCCACCGCATACTTCCCGACATGATTGAAGTCGGCTCGTTTATCGGACTGACTGCAATGACGCAATCATCAATCACCATACGCAACGTCTCAATCGACAATCTCGGCATCATACCGCAGAGTTTCCGCCGTCTGGGCATCGACGTGCAGCAGCAGGGCGACGACCTTTTCATACCCGAGCAGGATGTCTATGAGATCGAAACCGGTCTTGACGGCTCGATACCGACCATAGCCGACGCTCCTTGGCCCGGACTTACGCCCGACCTTCTCAGCGTAATCCTCGTGGCCGCCACACAATGCAAGGGAAGCGTGCTGATACACCAGAAAATGTTTGAGAGCCGACTGTTTTTCGTCGACCGTCTGATCGACATGGGTGCACAGATTATACTCTGCGACCCCCACCGCGCCGTGGTGATAGGCCTCGACCACCGCTATCCGCTGCGCGCACACCGCATGTCGTCGCCCGACATACGCGCCGGCATCGCCCTTTTGATAGCCGCACTCTCGGCCAAAGGCACATCGGTGATAGGAAACATTGAGCAGATACAGCGCGGATATGAGGATATCGACCTGCGCCTCAATGCTCTCGGCGCATCAATCGCTCGTCAGTAGACATGTCAGAGAGAGTTCAGCTGACGAATGCCCAGGTCGATTACAGGCACTCCGGCTGCCTCCAGCTCCATCTTATAGCGTTTGCGACGCCTTGAATTTATCTCTGTCGACAACACCACAGTGTCGGAGCTGCATCGTCGTGCCAATTCGACCGGATCGCCATACCATTTCGCAGTCACCAGGCAGTAGTCAGTTCTTGTCATTGCGTTACGTGAGCCTGCGGAATCGTCATCGACCGCATGCGCCACGAGCATGACCCTGCGCCCGAAGCGCAGTGTGCCGCCAGCTGTCAGCGATTGGCTGTCAAGCGGTTGTATGTCGACAAAACGGATGCCGCGCGTGGCGATATAGTCGCGGTAGCGCTCGCACCACTTCACAGAGTCGAAGCGATGATTATGGCGTGGCGATGTTGTCAGCACACGCAGAGTGTCACCATTGTGAAAAGCTATTGATGTCGCATCTGTCGAGCGGAGCATATACGCCTCGCCGTCGGCATGCCGCTCCTCAGTAGCAGAAGCAACGCCAACGGTAAAGAGCAGCGTGGCTACGGCAAGCACCGCATAGCTCCTATGCCGCAGATAAAGATACGCAGCGAGAAACGCCAATGCAAGATACATCGGAAGCACAAGCCACGCATCGATATAGATATTGTCGACAGTAGAGCCCGGCAGATGCGCCACGGCAGCAGCCACAGTGTCAAACAGCGAATACACACCGTCGAGCATTGCAACAAGCCATGTCGGCTCCACTCCGGCAACAAGTAGTAAACATGAGAAAATCAGTCCGCCGGCTATCATGACAGGCATCACCGCCACAGCTGCCATATTGGCGATAAAGAAATAGACCGGCACGCTGTGAAAATGGAGCGCCATAAGCGGAAAAGTGCCCGCAGTGGCGGCGAGAGTGGCTGCGGCGGCAACCCACACCCTGTAGCCGCGCACTCTGTGTAACGATGCCGGAGCAAGCCGCGGCGTCAGCAATATTATTGACAGTGTGGCTGCAAACGACAGCTGAAATCCGGCCTGCATGAGCGACATAGGAGAGAACACCAGAATGACTGCAGCCGCCAGACACAGAGCGTTGAGCGACGATCGAGGACGGTCGAGAACAAGCGACAGCAACACGGCGGTAGCCATGATGACCGCACGGCACACCGAGGGCGACATGCCGGTGAACAGCGCATAGCCCCACAGCACGGCAATCGTCAGCCACCACCGCGCCCTGCGGTGGCCGGCCATAACAAGAGGAAACAGCAGCAATGACACCGTTGCCGCTATGACCGCCACATGCGCGCCGCTAAGCGCAAGGATGTGCGCCACACCCGCAGCGGCATATTTCCGGCGACACTCATCGGTGACGGCGCTGCTGTCGCCGGTCAGTACCGCGGCGACAAATATGGCCGTGCGCTCGTCGAGAGCCGACGACATCAGCGCGTCGGCCACACGTGAGCGCCACCGCTTCATCGCAAGCAACAGATTGCCGCTCCTCCCCTTCACCTCAAGGCGTCCCTTGGGCGCATAGCACAGCAACGACACGCCCTGATTGTAATAATATTCCGACAGATCATCCTCAAGCGGGAGATCGGTGTCGCGCCGCGGCAGGGAGTATGTGCCGGAAAATGATATTATATCGCCCGCGGTCAGCACCAGGTCAAATGACGGATAGGTGAGCTGCACCCTGCAAGCACCGACGCAGGCAAAGCCGACATCGACCGTTACCCTCTGACGTTCCGGCAATTGCACAACATCTGTAACGACACCACCGAGCACTGTATCCCGCCCCGGAGCCTCGTCGAGACGCACAGGCACGGATATCGCTACAGCTGCCACGCCGAGCGCCGCCGACAACAGGATTTCAACGAGAACCGACCGCCTGAGCAGCACTCCGACCAAAGCCGAAGCCACAGCTACACCCGCCATAAGCCACAGGCTGACGGGAAGAAAACGTGCACACAAAACCCCTGCCACGATGCCCGAAAGCACCGGCAGCAGGGGGATGTAAGACAATGGCGGACGTGTCAGACGCATGGCGGTCGGTTATACCGTCATCTTCACGACAACGAAGCTGACCGCCCCGATAATGGCCCACAGGAGCACTGCAAGCAGCAGCGGGCGCACTCCCACCCTTCTGACAGTGGAGAGCGACAGGCTTGCCCCGATGAAAAACAGCGTCACCACAAGCAGTTTTTTAGCTACATAGACGATGCCGCCGGTCAGTTCGGAAGGCAGTCCGAGATATGTATTGACAATCATCGCCAGCACAAACAGCAGTATGAACCAAGGGATGGATACCTTTGCGGAATTCTTGTCGCGGAAAAGAAACATCGTGACAAACGCCAAAGGAATGATCCACAAGGCTCGCGTGCATTTTATCACTGTGGCAATCTCGCAGGCCTGCTGACTGAACGCATCGCCCGCTCCCACCACCGACGATGTGTCGTGAATGGCTATCGCTGCCCATGTGCCGAACTGCTGGTCGGTCATGCCGAAATAATGTCCCATCGGCGGGAATATGAACAAAGCTATCGCATTGAGTATGAAAATGACACCGAGCGACACAGCCATCTCCTCGTCATTGGCACGGAGCACCGGTCCGACAGCCGCGATTGCGCTGCCACCGCATATCGCCGTGCCGGCCGAGATAAGGTAACTCGTCTTGCGGTTGAGATGCAGCCAATAACCGATAAGCACGCCGAAGGCCATGACGCCTATCACCGACACTATGGTGAACATCATGCCCTGGCCGCCCGATTTGAGCGCCTCAGTGACACTCATGCCGAAACCGAGCCCCACTACAGAAGCCTGCAACAGATATTTCGAGCCTTTCTTGTTGAATTTCGGGAAAGGCATCGGAAAGACAAATGCGAAAATCAGACCGACGAACAAAGCCACGGGAGCTGTGGCAGCCGGCAGTCCGAAGAGGTCGAAGGGGAACAGCAGCAGCACTACAATAGCCGCATAGACCCATTTGGCAAGCGCTTCCCTCATCGACGGGAGCGCTGCCTCCATGATACCGTTACTCATAAATTTAAAGTTGAAACTTTGGGATATGTCTTTTTAACGTGATTATTCATTCCATATATTCCACGCCGCAAAAGCCTGAAGCAGAAGCATCTCAAGTCCGTTTTTGGTTTCAGCGCCATGCTCGGCCGCCTTGCGCATGAACATCGTGACGTCAGGATTATACAGCAGGTCATAGCAGAGATGCTCCGTGGTAAGGCAGTCGTATGGGATGTCGGGACACTCGTCGACATGCGGATACATGCCGAGCGGAGTGGTGTTGACTATAATAAGATTATCGGCCATGATTTCCGGCGTCAGGTCATCGTAGGTGATGACACCTTCGCGGGGAGTGCGTGACACAAGCGTAGGCTTCACCCCGAGGTTTTCGAGTCCGCGCACCACTGCTTTGGAGGCACCGCCGGTGCCGAGCACAAGAGCTTTGACACGTCTCTCGTTGAGCAACGGCGCTATCGAATCGGAAAATCCGATGATGTCGGAATTATAGCCCTTGAACTTAAGGTCGCCGTTTTTGGCGCGTATGAATTTTATCACATTGACAGCACCGATTTTTGCAGCGTCGGCATCCATCTCGTCGAGATAAGGGAGCACCTGCTCCTTGTAAGGGATGGTGACGTTAAGTCCGGCAAGCGTCGGATATTCGCTTATCACCTCCATAAGGTCGCCGATGTCGGGAAGTTCGAAGTTGAGATAACGGGCATTTATTCCCTCCGCCTCAAATTTCTGATTAAAATAATTCTGTGAGAATGAATGGGTCAGAGGATATCCGATGAGACCGTAGATTTTTTCGTCGCTGAGCATAATGTCGGGGTGCTTCATTAAGTGATTGTGCAAATATAGAAAAAAAGCCTTGTTCCGACAAATATTATCGACAGGTATTCAGGTCAATCGAAGGCACTTCTATCCATTCAGCGCCGGGAAAACGCTCCGCCACATACAGGCGGATATAGCTGCGTGTCTCCGGGGCAATGACCGGGTCGGTGTCGAAATGGGTGTTGTAGAGCAGATAGCGCAGGTTAAGACCGCGGCGCTCTATTGCCTCGAGAGCGAGCAGCGTATGCGATATCGAGCCGAGTTTGGCATTGGTGACAAGAGCAACATCCAGATGGCGGTCGGCCACATAGTCGATTGTCAGATAGCGGTCGGTCAGCGGCACCATCAGTCCGCCGGCGCCTTCGACAAGCAGAGTGTCATACTTCGCCTCCAGAGCTTCGCGGGCCGCATCGATGGCTTCGATGTCGACCTCGCGGCCGTCGACTCTCGCCGCGAGATGGGGCGATGACGGATAGGTGAATATCATCGGAGCAGTCAGGGCATACTCCTCGTGAGATATATCGAGATGCATGATGCTGCGGTGCAGCTCAATATCTTCCGAACGGCCTTCATTGCCTGTCTGCACAAGTTTCTGTGTCATCACCGCACGGCCTTTACCGGCGATGATATTGGCCAGAAATCCGGTGGCATACGATTTACCGGCATCAGTGTCAATGCCGGTGACAAATATTGTTTCCTTATCCATGTTTTCTAATGATTATGAACTGAGTGTTGAAAGTCAGCACCGCTTTTCCGTCGACCGTGAGCGACTGCATCAGCCTTCTGGTGTCGGCTATTGACATCGCCTTGCGCGACAGGGAGTTGACGCCTGTAGCCCGCATGTGGGCGAGAGCTTCGGCCGCCGAGTCGAAGAGAAGTTCAAAGCGACGGACAAAAGTGTCACACTCCACTCCCTCAAGCGACTCGAGCAGACCGTGAAGCTGCGGATAGTGCATCGCGCTTCCGCCTGCAAGCGCTGAAAGCTCAGGTATCGTGCCGTCGATATAACATGAGATGAAGGCACGGCCTCCGGGAGCCAGTGCGCGCACCATCTCTCTTACGGCGCGCCGCGGTGAGTTGAACCACTGCAATGTGGAGGAGGAGAATATAGTATCGACTGAAGCGTCGGGCAATGCCCGTAATCCGGTTTCGGCATCGCAGGCCACGACATTGATCTCATTTCCATTGCCGGCACCGACTGCCACAGGCGCGAGATCCCAGAGGGTGATACGGCTGTCGGCAAACATCGGCATGTAAAGTTTTGTGAGCACTCCTACCCCGCTTCCAATCTCCAGAACGGTCCGGTTTCGGCTGATTTCAGGCATACCGTCAGCCGCCGCACCGGCAAGTATCTCCGCCACTTTGCACTGCACTTCCGCCTCCCGCTCATACGTAACAGAAGCAGAGGCAAAACGGTCGCCGACAAGCTCCTTGTCGACAAATGCCGACTGGATGAAACGGCTGAAGTCTATGGCATGGTGCGCGTCACGCATAATTCTCACACGGCGCGATGCCGCCCTCCAGGCTGATTTCATATTTTCGAACGGAAATATCAGATCAGCGTCAGAGAGATAAATTTCGTCCCAATTGGAGGCATCGATAGTTTTATCGGCCGGAATGCGCGAACGGACAGCCAGCAGCTCGTCGCGCAGTTCATCGAGCGGCCGTTGTGGCATACGTGGCATCAGAACGGACATCGCCGCCTGCCCGCCACATATACGGCGGTAGAATTTAAGCAATGAATTATTGTCGGGAAGCGCCGAAGTCAGGTCATACACCCGCGGTGGTATACCGAAAGCATCGTCAATCGGCGCGAGAGTGCCGTTTACAGCAACCGTGCGCGTGAAAGGCAGATGTGGATTATCCGAGATAAACCTGTCGGCATGCCACACTCCGAGCGACCACGCAAGCACGCATATCTCGTCATACCCGTCAAGCGCCTTCATGTCGAAGTCAAGAATGCGGTAATCATACACGACAATGAGGTCATAGCCGGGTTTAGACAATTGCGCGAAAACCGACGCGTCCATGCCCCATCCGGCAAAAAACAGGATAAGACGGCGTCCGCGACACCCCTCAACTCCCTCTGTATGCTGTATAAATCTCTGCTGCATAAATAATTTCATCCTGCTCCATGCTCAAAATCACATAACATGAGAGCATTCTCCAATGCAAATTTACGCATTTATTCACATAATATGTAAGTTGGCCGGCAAAATTAATACAATATTCGATATTCATCCGGCTTCAAAATAAATCTTACAGGAGAAACACCACACTATTCCGTAAAAAAATTACGGAAAGATATTTTGCAGTAACGCTTTATTTGATAAAAACACCGGGCATATTGCGAGGTGAGTCTGCAATATGCCCGGTGTTTTTATCGGGATAATTTCCTTATGCTTTGGGGGCGGCGGGAGTGGGTGAAATGGCTGTTGCCGAGGGGACTGCTGCAGGAGCTGCCATCGGTTTTGCCTCCCAGCCGAGAGCTGACGCGCCAAGCACTGCCGCATCTGCTTCCTTAAGCTCTGAAAGAAGTATCTTGACTTTGCCTTTCCAGGGATTCATCACATTCTTTTCGAGCGAGTTGCGCAGCGGACGCATGATAAGGTCGCCGCTCTTTGACAATCCGCCGAAGAGAATGAATGCCTCGGGAGCTGAGAAAGCGGTGAAATCAGCAAGTGCCTCGCCGAGTATCTCACCGGTGTATTCGAAGATATCCTTGGCAATCTTGTCGCCTGAGATAGCTGCGTCATATACATCCTTAGAGGTGATTTCGTCGATGGGAATATTGCGGAGGATTGAAGGCTCGGTGCGCACTTCGAGGAATTCGCGCGCCGTGCGTGCCACACCGCTTGCCGAGCAGTAGGCTTCGAGACAGCCTGTACGACCGCAGCCGCAGAGACGTCCGTTGTGGCGCTTCATCACCACATGGCCGAGCTCGCCGGCAAATCCGTCGTGTCCGTAGACGAGCTGACCGTTGATCACGATGCCCGAACCGACACCGGTGCCGAGTGTTATCATAATGAAGTCACGCAGACCGCGTGCGGCTCCGTATGTCATTTCGCCGATAGCAGCCGCGTTGGCGTCGTTGGTGATGGCTACGGGGATGCCGAACTTATCGCTTACAAGCTGAGCCAAAGGTATGGGAGCCGGCCAGGGCAGGTTGACGTTTGTCTCTATGCAGCCTGAGAAATAATTGGCATTGGGAGCGCCGATGCCGATACCGTGGATTTTGTCATCGGCATCGTTGACTTCTATAAGCTTTGAGAGCTCAGTGTAAAGTTCGTCAATATAATCTTCGATTTTACTGTGTTTCTGTGTCTTTATCGAAGAGCTTGCTATAACTACTCCTCGGGCATCGACGATACCGAATACGGTATTTGTGCCACCTATGTCGATACCGACAACGTAAGGTTTTGCCATGATAGTTAATTTAATGATAAGAAAATTTTTGAAATATTTTTGACAAAGATATAAAAAACTTTTGAGTAGACATTATGTTAATTAATAAATTTCGTAAATTCGCATTAATGAAGTTTTCATTTTATTATTAATTTAATCGATTTAGACATGAATGCAGCAAAAAAACTGATTCCTGCGTTGCTCATCGCTCTCGGATTGCTCGCCATAGGGCTCGGCATCCGTTCGGGATTCCGCTCGATGTCGTCGGCGCAGCGCACTGTAAGCGTAAAAGGACTGTCGGAGCGTGAAGTCAAAGCCGACAAAGTCACCTGGCCCATCTCCTATCAGATACAGGGCAACGATCTGCCCTCGCTCTACGACCAGACCAATGCCACCAACAACAAAATACTTGAATTCCTCCACAAAGCAGGCATCACCGAAAGCGAAATCAGCATCAACGCTCCGGAAGCCTACGACCGCGCCGCCAACAACTATGGCTCTGACCGCTACCAATACCGCTACAACATCACGGAAGTAATCGTAGTCACCTCTTCACAGGTCGACAAAGTTGATGAGTTGATACGCAGCCAGGGCGAACTGCTCAAGGAGGGCATAGCGATATCGAGCACCGACTACAGCAATCCCATACAGTATGAGTTTACCGGACTCAACGACATCAAACCGCAGATGATTGCCGAAGCCACCAAAAACGCCCGCGAAGCTGCACAGAAATTTGCCGACGACTCCGAAAGCAAACTCGGCAAAATACAGACAGCCAACCAAGGCCAGTTCTCCATAACCGACCGCGACCAATACACCCCCTCAATCAAAAGCGTACGCGTGGTAACCACTCTGACCTACTTCCTCGAAGACTAAACCGGACATATAAATACAAAAAATGCGGAATTAATTCCGCATTTTTTGTATCCGAAAGCCACTCGCATTCAGAATATTAGCAAAATCTTTCTTTCTAAAGAAAAAAACGGCGAAAATTTTTCTTTAGAAAGAAAGATTTTCGCCGTTTTTTAAGATTATATGCTTTGTCGATATTTAAATCTCATATCGATATTGCTACAGGTCAGCGCTCTGCGCGCATAGGGTTGGAGAGGAAGTCGGCGTATGCGAGGGCTATTCCGTCAGAGAGTTCTACGGTGTGATGCCAGCCTAAAGCGTGGCTTTTGCTTACGTCGAGGAGTTTGCGGGGCGTGCCGTTGGGGCGTGTGGTGTCCCAGAGTATCTCGCCCTCATATCCGACAGTCTCCGCCACCATTTCGGTGAGCTGTTTTATGGTTACTTCCTTTCCGGTGCCGGCGTTGACGGTCTCGTTGCCGGAATAATTGTTCATCAGAAACACACACAGGTTGGCGAGGTCATCGACGTAAAGGAACTCGCGCAGCGGACTTCCGTCGCCCCAGCATGTCACCGACTGCGCTCCTGACACCTTCGCCTCATGAAAACGGCGTATCAGAGCCGGGAGCACATGGGAGTGCTCCGGATGATAGTTGTCATTCGGGCCGTAGAGGTTGGTTGGCATCACGGATATGAAATCGGTGCCGTACTGGCGGTTGAGATATTCGCAATATTTCAGACCTGAGATTTTTGCGAGAGCGTATGCCTCGTTGGTGGGCTCGAGCGCCGAGGTCAGCAGACAGTCCTCCTTCATGGGCTGAGGCGCCATGCGGGGATATATGCACGACGAACCGAGGAACTCGAGTTTACGGCAACCGTTGCGCCATGCGGCGTTGATGACGTTCATCTCAAGTATCATGTTCTCATACATGAAGTCGGCGAGAGCATTGCGGTTGGCAATGATGCCACCCACCTTTGCCGCCGCGAGAAACACATATTCCGGTCGCTCGTCGGCAAAAAAACGCTCCACATCGGCCTGACGGCACAGGTCGAGCTCTGCGTGTGTGCGGATTATGATATTGGTGTAGCCCTGCCGCTGCAGTTCGCGCACTATGGCCGAGCCCACCATGCCGCGGTGTCCGGCCACATATATTTTTGAGTCAGGGCGCATCATAAGGCAGAGTCCTCCCCTTCCGTTTTGTCAAGCCTGTCGCGGAGATACAGCTTGCGCACAAATTTCATGTCATGCTCCACCATAATCCTGACGAGATCGGCAAACGAAGTTTTTGTCGGGTTCCAGCTGAGAAGATTGCGGGCTTTTGTCGGATCTCCGAGCAACTGTTCGACCTCGCACGGACGGAAATATTTGGGATCGACCTCTACAATGACTCGTCCGGTAGCCTTGTCGATACCTTTCTCGTCGACACCTTCACCCTTCCATTCAAGCTCGATGCCTACATGACGGAAGGCGAGCGTTGCAAACTCACGCACGGTGTGCATCTCACCGGTGGCGATAACAAAGTCTTCGGGCTCGGGATGCTGCAGTATGAGCCACATGCACTCCACATAATCTTTAGCATAGCCCCAGTCGCGGCGCGCGTCGAGATTGCCCAGATAGAGACGATCCTGAAAACCTTGCGCTATGCGTGCGGCGGCGATGGTAATCTTGCGGGTCACGAAAGTTTCGCCGCGGCGCTCACTCTCGTGATTGAAGAGGATGCCGTTGACGGCAAACATGCCGTAGCTCTCGCGGTAGTTCTTGGTAATCCAGAAACCGTATTGCTTAGCCACACCGTAGGGCGAGCGTGGATAGAACGGAGTAGTCTCCTTCTGGGGCACTTCCTGCACCTTGCCGTAGAGTTCGGATGTGGAAGCCTGATATATCTTTGTTTTCTTCTCAAGACCGAGTATACGCACGGCCTCAAGCAGACGCAACGGACCGATGGCATCGGCGTCGGCGGTAAATTCAGGCACATCGAACGATACCTTCACATGGCTCTGCGCCGCAAGATTATATATCTCGTCGGGCTGCACGAGCTGTATTATTCTGACGAGCGACGACGAGTCGGTCATGTCGCCCCAGTGAAGGTTGACAAGACGAGACTTCTTCATGTCGCGCACCCACTCGTCGAGATAAAGATGCTCGATACGACCGGTGTTGAATGATGACGAACGGCGTATTATGCCGTGTACATCATAACCTTTTTCAATAAGAAACTCGGCAAGGTAACTGCCGTCCTGTCCGGTGATGCCGGTAATCAATGCCACTTTTTTCATTGTCTGTATATTATTTTTGAATATAGTATAAAATTGGAATGTAAATATTATTAAAATAAAAGTAGTTATTTATCATGTGTCTTTTATCATGTGCCTTTTATTATGCGTCCACAAAATTACACATAATTTCCGTAATTAGATACTATTTAACTAAGAAACTGTTTAAAATTCATATCACTTTGCCTTTGAGAGTCTTGTCGGTGTCTTTTTGTTTATTCTTCGGTCACGTAGCTACGGCTACGCTCCCTCATCACAAACAAAAATCAATCCGACAATCCATCTCAAAGTCCGTATCATATAAATTTAAACAGTTTCTAAATTTGAGGAGGAATGTATTTTTTTTGTGACAGTTGGTGTCACTAAAGTGGAAAACTTTCGTCAAATAAGTGAACAACCAAGAAATCGATGACAGCAAAAGAGTTCCAGACGACGATACTTCCGGCCTACGGTGCAATGGCGGCCACGGCAAGGAGAATACTCGGCGACGAAGAAATCGCCAAAGATGCCGTGCAGGATGTCATGCGCACGCTCTGGGAGAACAGGCAACGCCTTGATGTCACGACCGACGGGGGAGCCTACGCCGTGCGCGCCGTGCGCAACCGATGCATCGACATCTGCCGTCGCGGCTCCCCCACGATAACGACTCCGGTCGAAGATGTGGCCGACGACATTGCCGACGAGGAGTCCGATGACACAGGCCGGCTGGAGTTGCTGACAAAAGCAATCGAAAATCTCGGCGAACCGCGCCGCACGATACTCCGCCTCAGCCTTTCAGGCAAATCGGGCGCCGAAATTTCAGCGGAGACGAAAATAAACGAGGGCACCGTCAGGCAGCATCTGTCGCGGGCCCGCAAGGAATTACGCAACATGATTGTCAAATACGAAGAGAAAGAGAGGTGACTATGAACACTACATCACGATACGACAGGATAAGAGAGCTGATCGACAGCTGGTATGACGGCGATACCGACATGCGCGTCGAAGCTGAGATATGCCGTTTCTTCAGCGAGGCCGACACCGACACACTCCCCGACGATCTCAGGCAGGAAGCCACCGTATTCCGCACTGTCGGAGAACTTTCCGCCGAAAATCCCGACAAGGAATTTCTGGCCGAAATCGAGGCTGAAACCGCCGCAGAAAGTCGCAGACAGCGGCACAGGCTACGCCGTCGCTTCCTGATTGCAGCCTCGACTGTCGCCGCATCGGTCGCCATCATCTTCATTGCATTGCCAAGAAGCGGACGCGACGGCATTGCGACACCTGCCACACCGAGAACAGTAGCATCGGCCGACATAACCCTGCCACAAGCCGCCGACACTGCCGTGACAGCTGTCAGTGTCGACCCGAAGCCGGAAACCGTACCCGCGGTGACACCTCCGACACCCCGCCGTCAGGTCTCGCCGCAGCCCCATCGTCGTCAGGAAGCGATAGCTCAGGCTGTCGACGCTGAAGGATACACCATCATTGACGACCCCGACGAAGCAGCCCGCATATTGAGCGGGGCGCAGAAGCGATATTCCAACGCCGTGGCAATGACCGAAAAAGCATTTGTCAGAGCCACCGACGCCTTCGACACTGCCGAAAACATATTATGTGCCACAATCAAAAACTGTTAAATACCCAAATGTCATGAAATCAAAATTTTTAGCCCTGTTCATGCTGATAATACCGTTATTATCATGCAGCCAGACCCGCCTGCTCGGCTCATTTCCCACAGGCGACGGAATATCCAAGGTGTTTGTCGGTCCAGCCCTGCTCAGCATGGCCGGCGACATCGGCGGTGACTACGCCGACGAACTGAAGGATATGATGAAGGAAATAAAATCGATAGAGGCCTATTCATGCGAAAATGCAAAGATGTATGCCACTGTCGACTCCGAATTCGACAAACTGTTGCGTTCGCTCAACACCGAAGAGATTGTCTACAGCGAGGAGGATGGCGAGAAATCGCTGATATATATCGTGACGGCAGAAGGAAGCAGTGAACCTGACGCGGTACTGATCTACAACTCCGACCGCAGCGAAAAGGAAATCAACATCGTTGTCATACACGGCAAAATCGACATCTCGTCATTGGCCGGAGCCAACAAATAACTGCAACTCTCCATAAAATTACACAACCGCATACCTGCTGTCAGGTATGCGGTTGTGTAATTTTATGAGTCTACAACAGTTCTTTAAGCGCCTTGTCGAGGTCACGGTCGGGAGGAAGCTCCATCTGCGAACGCAATCGCCAGCGAGCCTGCCGCACCGACTCCGGTCTGATGTTCATAATCCTTGCGATATGCCGCGTGTCGAGGCCGAGAGCCAGGAAGCAGGCAAGCCGTTCCTGCGAGCGTGCCACTTTCGGATATAGCCGGTGGAGCCTGGCCGTGAAATCCGGACTCAGACGCGCAAATACCTCGGCGAAATTTCCGCTTTCGGCCTCGGCGGCCATTGCGGCACGCATTCCTGCCTGAGCCGCGGTGATATCACCTGCCGAAAGCTCTTCTTTCTGCGTCAGTCCGGTCAGCCGGTCATCGAGCCGGTCAAGCAATGTCTCCCTTTCGGCCATGCGGAGCGACATCGCGAGTTCGGCTCTCTGCGACCTGAGTCTCACGGCCTTCTCTTCGAGATGACGGCGGCGCAGACGCGACATGCGGCGACGCACCGCCACGCACACCGCGACTATCACGAGCAATATGACCGCAATTCCGACAGAAAATCTGATGACGAGCATGCGTCGTTCTCTTTCGGCACGCTCCTGAGCCATGACAATCTGCCGCGACACTTCGGCGCTGACAATCTCGCCGCGGCTTCGCTCTGAGTCAAGCGAGTCGACCATCACGGCATAGCGTGAGAAGCATGCCACCGACTCACGGTCATCGCCCTCGGCGCATGCGGTTTCCGCCATTGTCCGCAGCATAAACGCCTTATGGTCGCCCTGGGTGACCCGTGGCAGATAACGGCGCGTATCGGCAATATAGCGCTTCGCCTCCGCCACATCACCGCGGTCGAGGCTTAGCCGCGCCATAAAAGCCGCCACCATGCCGCGGAGTCCGCATCTGACAGTGTCGCATTGCAGACTGCGCCATGCCCGCTGCAGGGCTACCGAGTCTTTCACCGCCACCCACAGATTGAAATCGACAAGTGTCGCGGTGAAATCATCAGCCGCTATCTCCGGAAGCGCACGCATCTGATGGAGCATCTCCCCCGCCCGTGCGGAGTCACCTGCCGTGCAGAGCAGGTCGGCCAGATTGATGCGCACACCGGCGCGTGTTGTCGACAGCTCATTTATGCCCGACAGCACAGAGTCGGCCATCGATATATATTCGATAGCGCGGTCGGAATATCCCGCGTCAAGCATCATCCAGCTCATATCGCAATAGCGCCCGCAAAGCATATAGGCGCAATGATGCCGGCGATAAAATTCAATCTCGTCATTGAGATGGTCATACCATTGGTCGACAGTATAGTCGCCTCGGTTTTCAGCAAGCCACCGGTAACGCCGTATCTCGTAGGGATAGCGCGAAGAGTCGGTCATCGCTACAGCTTTTTCAATCATGAATGACGCCTCGTCGCCTCGCCCGAGACGCAGCATGAGACGTGCGTTCCAGAAGATGGCACGCCCCGTCAGACAACCGTCCGTGCCACTGTCGCCGGCCTCTGCCGCCACGGCTGAGTCGAACTCCCTGACAAGTCGGCCGAGAGAATCAGTCGACGCTGATCCGGCGAAAGCGTATTCGAGCCGCAGCGTAAGCGAATCGGTCAGAGGTGAGACCGAACTCCATCCGAAAGGCTCCACGCAGTCGCGCCGGTCGCCGGAGCATCCGGCCATCACCGTGGCAACGACGACGGCCGACAATGCAAACGAAGTTAAGACTGACATTTTCATACCGCTAATTTAGTGATTTTATGTCATATCCAACGCCGCATACATTTTGTCGGCCGTGCAAGCCCCGTCTACAAAACATCTACAGAGGCTTTATTTCTTTGGCTGTCTGTCGGTTAAACAACCGACAGACGGAATATCATTCTGCGGAGTTAAACCACTGGTAGTCGGTGGGTGTATCCTCGGCGATGCCTGTGCCGAGCTCTCCGGCATATTCTTCGTCGTGCTGCGAGCGGTCAAGTCCGATCTCCTCGCTGCGACGCGAAACTCGCATCGGTATCATCTTGTTGGTGACCCAATAGATGGCATAGCTCATAAGGAATGTGTAGGCGCACACACCTGCGAGCACGAGTATATGGTTCCAGAAGAAAGTGGTGCGCGAGACATCCTCCATGCCTCCGTCGGCAAAGAAATCGTAGGCGAAGATGCCTGTCAGCACCGTGCCGATGATGCCGCCCAGACCGTGGGTGGGAAACACATCGAGCGCGTCGTCAAAAAGATTGCTTGACTTTTTCCATGTCACGGCAAGATTGCAGCATATCGTGATAACGAACGAGATGAATATCGACTCTCCGATTGTCACCCAGCCGGCACAGGGGGTGATGGCTACGAGGCCTACAACCGCGCCGATTGCGGCTCCCATAGCCGACGGCTTGTGCCCGCGGAGCGCGTCAAACGCCACCCATGTCACCATAGCAGTGGCGGCCGCGGTGTTGGTGTTGAGAAACGCCGACAGCGCCACCCCGTCGACAGCAAGCGAACTGCCACCGTTGAAACCGAACCATCCGAGCCACAGCAGAGCGGCGCCGAGAAGCACGAAAGGCACGTTGGCCGGCTTTGAATTTTCAGTCGACGACCTGCGGCCGAGAAACACAGCTCCGGTCAGAGCCGCGATGCCCGAGGCGGCATGCACAACAATTCCCCCGGCGAAATCATGCACATGGAGCCTGCCGAAAAGCCCCTCGGGATGCCATGTGCAGTGGGCCAGCGGACAATAGACGAGCACAATCCATATCATCATGAACACAAGGTAGCCCGAAAAACGCACCCGCTCGGCAAACGAGCCGGTTATAAGCGACGGCGTTATGATGGCAAATTTCATCTGAAACAGAGCGAAAAGCACCAGCGGGATTGTGGTTGTGGCCATGCCTATCTCGCTCACTGCCTCTCCGTTGCTTTGCGTCACGTTGCCTACTCCCACATTGCTGAACAGGAAGAAATCGCACGGGTTGCCTATGATGCCGCCGATGTCATCGCCGAAAGCCAGACCGAAACCGAACAGCACCCATATCACACTCACGAAACCCATCACTATGAAACTCTGCAACATAGTGGAAATGACATTCTTCGCACGCACCATGCCGCCATAGAAGAATGACAGACCGGGGGTCATCATCAGCACGAAAATCGTGGCTGTAATCATCCAGGCGATATTGGCGAACAGACTGTCGCCGGCAAGGTCATACAACCCCTCGGCCGGCGACACAAACAATCCGATGATACTGACAGCCGTTATGGCTGAAAACAGTATTATCCATCTTTTCTTTACCCTTTTACCTTTAATTGTAATCATTGGAATATATTGTTATAATTATGAATTGAATTTCATCTTGATACTGTGCAATTGTCATGCAAAACACGCCAATCACTAACACAATTCCATATTTTCAATGACAAAGAAAGCAAATAGATATTTAATACGCAAATTTTAAAGCATATTTCTTTTAAAATAATATTATTTTTGCCATTGTGCTTTCTTTGCTCCAATCTTGCAATTTCCGACATTTTGACCAATTTTAAAGAATACGTCAATTAATGCCGATAGCTGTTAAATGACTAACTTTGCACGTGTCAAACATTTGTATATATATCCACATTTCTAAATGAATTTCCGATTTATCACAATAGCGCTGCCGGCAGTGTTTCTGGCAAGCGCATGCAGCAACAGCGGCAACATAGAGCAACAGGCGGGACGTCCAGTAAAGACCTGCGTCGCCACACCGTCAGCAAGCGGTTCGCAGCTCATATTTCCGGGCAAAGTGGTGAGCGACGACAAAGTCTACACAGCCTTCAAGGTGGCCGGACGAATAGCTTCTCTCAACGTAAAGGAGGGCGACAAAGTAAAGGCCGGCCAGACAATAGGACGTCTCGACGATACCGACTACCGCGTGGCTCTTGACGCCACCGAGGCTGAATACAACTCCATACGCAGCGAAGCTGAACGCGTGATAGCGCTCTATAACGAGAATGCTACTACACCCGTGGCCCGCGACAAGGCCGAATACGGACTGCAGCAGATTACCGCCAAGTTGCAGCACGCCCGCAATCAGCTTAACGACACCCGCCTGACCGCCCCGGCTTCAGGAGAAGTAAAGAAAATACTCCGGCACGCCGGAGAAGTGGTAGGTGCCGGCACGCCGGTTGTTGAGATTGTCGACAACAACACTCCTTTGGTGGAGATAAAGATACCGGCGGCAGCATTTGGCCGCCTCGGAGAGTTTACAGGCTACAGCTGCACATTTGACGCCTATCCGGGCCGCACGTTCAGTCTCTGTCCGTTTGCCGAGCAGAGCGTGGCCAACGCCAACCAGCTCTACACGGTGAAGCTGGCATTTGACGGCGTGGAGACACCGATGCCGGCTGTAGGCATGTCGACGACAGTGACGATGCTCACCGACAGCGGCGACACTGCCGACAGCAACCTGTGGACCATCCCCTCGACCGCACTCGCCGGAAACGGAAAAGACACCCACATATTTACTATCGCGCCCGACAGCACACTCCGCCTCACTGCAGTCGAAGTGATAAGGTTTACCCGCGACGGCGAGGCTGAAATCTCTGCGGCGACACCGCTTGACGGAGTGGAGATAGTGGCAGCCGGAGCCGGAAGCCTGCGCGACGGGCTGAAGATAAAACCGATACCTCCGGCCTCGGCAACAAATGTAGGCAATCAGATGTAACAACCACCCACAGGCAGATTATGAAATTCAATCTTAGCAAATGGGCTTTCGCCAACAAAAATCTGGTGCAGTTTCTGGTGGCAGTGCTTGTGGCGGGCGGCATCTTTTCCGCCTGGGCGATGAGCAAGCTCGAGGACCCCGAGATAAAAGTAAAACTGTCGGTAGTCGCCACGGTATATCCCGGCGCGTCGGCTCATCAGGTGGAACTTGAGGTCACCGACCCGCTCGAGAAGGCTATCCGCTCGATAAGCAATGTCAACTCGGTGGAAAGCGCGTCGATGAACGACCTGTCGGTCATCAACGTCGAACTGCAGTCGACCGTAAAAGACGAGGATGTGGAGCAATGCTGGGACATGCTGCGCCGCAAGGTAAGCGACTGCGCCGCCACCCTGCCTCCGGGCGCACAGACTCCGATGGTGCAGGAAGATTTCAGCAACGTCTACGGCCTCTTCTACGCCATGACAGCCGAAGGCTTCACGCCACGCGAGACAGAGGATTACGCGCAGCTTATACGCCGCTCCATACTTGACCTTGACGGTGTGGACAAAGTGCAGCTCTACGGAGTGCCCGCCGAGGCTATCAACATATCGCTCAACCGCGACCGCATGGCCAACCTTGGAGTGAAGCCCCTTGAGGTAATAACTACCCTCAACAACCAGAACGATGTCACCTACGCCGGATATTTCGACACACCGGAGCAACGCATACGTGTCAATGTCACCGACCGCCTGAACTCAGTCGAGGCCATCGGCGACATGCTTCTCGCCGGACATGAGGATGACCGCCTGCGCATACGCGACATAGCCGATGTGGAGCGCACGCTCGCCTCTCCGCAACGCAATATACTGTTGCGCGACTCAGTGAGCTCGATAGGCATACTGGTGTCCGGGCGTCACGGCTCCGACATCGTAAAAGTAGGCAAAGAGGTCGACCGTCTCCTCGAACACCTCAAAGAGGAACGGCTTCCGGCCGGCATAGAGGTGCACAGCGTGTTCAATCAGCCGGAACGCGTCACCGACGCGCTCTCAACCTTCTTCGTCAATCTGGTGGAATCGGTTGCGATAGTGGTGCTGATACTCATGCTTGCGATGGGACTGCGCAGCGGTGTGATGATAGGCATATCGCTGGTGACAATCGTGCTGGGGTCGTTTCTGTTCCTGTTTAATTTCGGAGGAACGATGCAGCGCGTGTCGCTCGGTGCGTTCATTCTCGCCATGGGCATGCTTGTCGACAACGCCATAGTCATCATCGACGGCATACTTGTCGATCTCAAGCGCGGAGTGCCTCGCCGCGAGGCTCTTACATGCATTTGCGGCCGCACTGCAATGCCTCTGCTCGGAGCCACCCTGATAGCCATACTCGCCTTTCTGCCTATATTCCTCTCTCCTGACACAGCGGGTATATACGTACGCGACCTGTTTATAGTGCTGGCGGTGTCGCTTCTGCTGAGCTGGGCGCTGGCACTGGTACATGTGCCTCTTATGGCCGACAGATATCTCAAAGGAAAAGCCACCTCGTCAGAAGAAAAGGAACTTTATAACGGCAAAGCCTACAGATGGCTGCGCTCGCTCGTCACGTCGGCCATCAGACACAAATATGTCACGGTCGGAATTATGGCCGCGCTGCTTGTGCTGTCGGCCGTAGGGTTCGGATTTGTAAAGCGTGGATTTTTCCCCGACATGGCCTACGACCAGCTATATATGGAATATAAACTGCCCGATGGCACTTCGCCTGAAAAAGTCAGGAAAGACCTCGCCGGGATAGAGGGATACTTCAAGACCTTGCCCTACGTCAGAAATATCACGACATCTATCGGCGGCGCACCCGGACGATATAACCTCGTTCGCTCCATACCGACGCCAAACCTGGCCTACGGCGAACTTATCATCGACTTCACATCAGCCGACGAGCTGAGCGACCATATAGAGGAGATGCAGGAATATGTCTCGACCCACTATCCCGAGGCATACGCAAAGCTCAAGCGCTACAACCTGATGTTCAAGAAATATCCTATCGAGGCACAATTTACCGGACCTGACCCGGCAGTGCTTGAAGCTCTCGCCGACTCGGCGCAGCGCATCATGGAGCGGATGCCTCAGGTAAGACTTATCACCCGCGACCTGGAGCCGCGAGTGCCGGTGCTCGAAGTGGAATACAACCAGGCGGCGGCACGCATGTCGGGTCTCAGCCGCAAGGATGTGAGCCTGTCGATGCTGACAGCTACCGGCGGTGTGCCAGTGGCGACACTCAACGACGGCACCCACCCCACACCTATCTACCTCAAACAGACCGATGCCGACCACGGCGCAATTGAGGACATAGAGAACATATCGGTGTTCTCCACGCTTCCCGACGTGAGCGCGCTCGTCGACGACGAAGTCGTGACAAGCATGGCCACCGGAGTTATCGACAAGGATATGCTTATCGACCGTCTCATGTCGACCACACCGCTCACTCAGGTGGCCGACGGAGTGACCGTCGAATGGGAAAACCCCGTGATACCCCGCTACAACAGCCAGCGCTCAGTGAGGGTGCAGGCCTCTCCGGCTCCCGGCATCGAGACAGAGAAAGCACGCAAGGCTGTAGAGGAGGCTCTGACATCAATTGATTTGCCCGTGGGTTACGCACTGTCATGGCAAGGCGAAAAAGCAGCTTCCGACCAGTCGATGCGCTATCTGTTCCAGAATTTCCCGCTGGCGGTGATATTGATGATCGCGCTGCTCATCATGCTGTTTAAAGACTACCGCAAACCTCTGATTATCTTCTGCACCATACCGATGGTGGTGGTCGGTATAGTGATAACCATGATAATCACAGGCAAGACATTTGACTTTGTGGCTATCGTGGGCACTCTCGGACTCATAGGCATGGTTATAAAGAACGGCATCGTGCTCATGGACGAGATAGCACGTCTGCTCGGCGAAGGAATGGAACAGAGCAAGGCGTTGATACAAAGTTCGGTCAACCGTCTGCGAGCCGTGTCGCTTGCGGCGCTTACCACCATACTCGGCATGTTGCCGCTGCTCTCCGACTCGATGTTCGGGTCAATGGCGGCCGCAATCATGGGCGGACTGCTCTTCGGCACGGTCATAACGCTGGTGTTCATTCCCGTGTTGTATTCACTGTTTTTTCCTATACGTAACAAGAAGAAATGAGACTCGCTGTAATTTCCGCAATAACGGCGCTTGCCGCGGCAGGCGCGTCGGCTTCGGTGCTGACTATCGACGACTGCATCGACATGGCGCTGACTTCCAATAATGCTATAAAGGCATCGGAATATCAGACCGGACAGGCCGTAGCGATGGTAAAAAGTCTGCGCGCCAACTATTTTCCCGACATAAACGCTACGGGCACCGGGCTCTATAGCAATGCCCGCGGCAGCTACGGCATCGAAGGAGGCAATCTGCCTGTATTTACTGTAGACGGCGCGGGAAATCCGTCGCCGACAGGAAGTTTCGCCTATTTCCCCGGGATAGGACTCGACTACAAGGTCGGGCCGATGTTTACAGCGGGAGTGGAGATTACGCAGCCCGTATATATGGGCGGACGCATAAAAAACTCCGTGAAGATGGCGTCGCACAAGGCCGACATGGCCGCAGCCGCGCTTGAGATGACCCGTGACGAGGTGATTGTATCGGTCACTACGGCCTACGCCGACGTGGTGAAGGCAGACCGTATGCTTGAAGTGGCTAAAGAATACCGAAGCGTGGTTATGGAACTTAAGGCCAATGTGGAGAGCGCCGTGGCTCACGGTCTGCGCCACAACAACGACAAAATGAAGGTGAATGTGCGCATCAACGAGGCCGACCTCAGCATATTGCGCGCACGCAACGCCCTCAGGCTCGCCAAGATGAACCTGTGCCGCGTCACCGGACAGTCGATGCTGACAGATTTTGATGTGATCGATGAATTTCCCGAGGTGGAGCTTCCGGCGTCAATCGACAACAACGACGTAATCTATGACCGCCCCGAATGGCAGGCGCTGCAGGCCAACGGACAGGCATTGAAATCACATATCGATGTGGTGCGCAGCGAACTCCTGCCGCAGGTGGCGCTCAAGGCCGGATATGCCTACAACTATGGCTTCGAGCTCAATCATACCGAGCTTTTCAACCGCGGAGCATTTGCCGTGCTGCTCAACGTAACCGTCCCTATATACCACTTCGGAGGACGCAGCGCAAAAGTCACAGCCTCGCGTGAGCAATGGCGTCAGTCACAGGCAGAAATGCGTGACAAAGAGGAATTGCTGACGCTTGACCTGCACCGCGCGTATTCCAATCTGGAAGAGGCGGCCGCCGCGCTCCGACTGTCAGAGACATCGGTCGAAGAAGCCGCCGAGAACATGCGTCTGAGCCGCGTCATGTTTGACAACGGCATGGAGACGCTAAGTGACTATCTGGAAGCTCAATTGTTGTGGAACAAGACATGCCAGCAGCGCGTGGAGGCCGGATTTACACTCTACACAGCCCACATATCTTATCTGCGGGCGAGCGGAAAACTGTAACAAACGGATTTTGCCTGACATCAAGCTACTGACAGAGCCATCAGCGAGGTCAGAATATATAGCCAATCGCAAGAGTCACTGTGGCCGACGAGTAGCTTTTCACAAGCGTGCCTTTCGCTTCAAGAGCAAGTTTCAGCGTCGGAGTGACGCGGCATTCGAGACCGGCGCCGGCATTGAAACCGAAACGGTTTTTGCGCGAAGTGACATCGCCGGTGCCGTCGGCGGTGCTGTCGCTGGTGTCAGGGTCATCGTTGTGATGATAATTCCAGCTCGTATAGTTCAGACCGGCAAGAGGATAGAATGAGAAAGCTCCTGTCATGCCAAACCGCACCGGAAACTGAGCGTTGCAGTTGATGGAGAGCGCGTCGGTGTCATCGCGCCGGAATATGTAGTCGACATTGGGCGCAAGCCGGAAGTGGGGAGAGAATTCATGCTGGAACCAAAGGCCGGCAGCCGGAGAGGAATTGCGTGTGTTGAACCCGGCCCTCAGACCCATCGAATTTTCACGGGCAACAAGGGGGAATACGGAGAGAGACAAAAAAGCGACAAAAGATAAGCTCCTTACAGATTTCATAATTTAACTATAGATTTTAAGCAACCGACAACCGCCTGCGACCGCAAAGGTATACAAAAACTTCATTCCGACAAAATAATGACACAATGTCTGATTTGCATCAGAGACCAAAGCATTGCGACACGATAAAAATCTCCTCGAAAAGTCATATCACAGGCTCAACCCGGTCATGTTCAGTCACCGGGCGTATCGGGCGGCACGGATTGCCTGCGGCGAAAGTATGGGGCGGCACAGACTTCGTCACGACGCTGCCCGCACCTATGACTGCGCCCTCTCCTATCGTAACACCGGGAAGCACAACAACATTTGACGCCAACCACGCATTATCACCAATCGTTATGGGCAACGCACGCATTATGCCGTCGTTGCGCTGCCCCGGGAGCATGGCGTGGGTTATAGTCACAAGCGCGCAATTCGGTCCAATCATCACATTATCACCAATGTCAACCCTCGCCTCATCAAGAATTGTAAGATTGAAATTTCCAATGAAATTATTTCCTATATGTATATTGTAACCGAAATCGCATCTGAAGGGAGGATTGACGACAAGATTTTCGCCGGCAGAGCCAAGCAGTTTCCTCAGCAATTCTTCCCGTCGACCTGTTTCAGACGGACGCAGAGAGTTTATCTCGAAACACGCATCTGCGCACCGTTGAAGCCGACGCGTCACTTCAGGCAAATCTTTCGCACCACCATGAACCCAGCAACCCGCGCCAAGAAGTTCAAACAAATCTTTAGCCATGACTCAATAATATAAATATATAACAAGTGACTTTTGTTAATTACACCGCAATTTAATAAAAGTAGCGGCAACTTCCAAAAGATGAACCCCTATAAAATAGCAAACCACTTCTCACGAAGCGGCTTCCTAATAAATCCTCGATATTATTTCGAGGCAAACAAACCTAACATAAAACACGATTATTACCTATAGAGTATTATCCAAATACTTAATCCAATTAAAAAATACTAACCCACAAACTAATTCCTAATTTAACAAATCCTAATTTTTGTCTCTAATCCATATAAAATCGACTTTGACTTTTCGTCGCTGTGATTTTATGTTTACACCGCAAAGTTAGTGCAAATATTTCATTTGTCAATACCCTATAGCGTCAGACAAAACAACAATATAGATTAGTAAAGGCAAATATAAAATATACTAAGCTATATTACAGCGATTTAAATAACACCAATATCAGTTGGAATATAGACGTGTTTATAAATTATAAAGCCGATTTTTAAGACATATAAACTAATGAAAACTCCAAATTTGCCATTTTTTCAACCTTGTAAAGTGCATTTTACACATACGTCAGCCTTCCCATACCGACTCTAAAAAATCATCATTCGACCGTTGAATGAAGGATATCAATCAGGTCACGGCGGTTACGCACCCTTATTTCTGTCTGAGAATAATCGATCAGACCTCTCGCCTTCATATCATCAAGCGTAGAAATAAACGACGAACGCTGAACGCCAAAAAGCGAATAGAGGTCGCGCTGGCGGCAAGTCATGGTTATATCCGAGCCACCTCGCTGCGTCAGTGCGACAATCCAGAAGGCAATGCGCTCTTCAAGACTTCCGGTAGCAATAGAAAGAATGCCGTCGACAGCTTTCTGGGCATTCATTGACAGCAAATTCAGATAATTTATAAGGAAAATCGGGTCACTGTTGAGTATTTTCATATAATCCGCCTTTGAAATCTGGAGCACGCCGGTAGGCTCAAGCGCGACAACAGAGCAGGGATAGACGGTAGAACGTCCGAAAATATATTCCGGAGCAACGACATCAGGCGCAGTCAATGTCTGCGACACAGTGAAACGGCGGTCGTGATTGGCGATACTGACACGCACTTTACCTGAGATGATAAATTTTATATGCGTGCACTGTTCACCCTCGGCAATAAAAGTCTCACCTCCGAGAAATTTCAGAAAGTGAAACTTGGTATTACCAATTATCTCAAGCATTTTCTCATAGGTCACCCCGCTGAACAGCGGCAATCCCATCAATAGTTGATACATCTGGTCCATTACTGTTATCTATTTTAAGGCGTTAATGACTGACCTTCTCTTCTATCCCGCAATCAGGCTCGGCATTGCATGCAGAAGCGGGATACAGGCTCAAGGTCAATATATTAATAATAACAAGCGGAATAATAAAAAGTTACTTGAAAGTCAGATGGCCTGCCACAGGTCTCGGCCATGACCTTGACATCAAAGCATTCCGGCATGGGCACGGCGATATATCTGTATGGAATTGACCGTGTTATGCCATGCGATATAGCAAGCCGGACCGACAGAGGCTATAGGGTCGAGATAAGTCAGCGCAAGCCAGATGGCAAGCACAGTGTTTTTCTGCCCGAGACTCTGGGCTCCGGCAATACGGTCGCCGTAACGTGCACCGATTTTACGTCCGAGCCAGAACTGGGCAAGACATGCCAGCAGCGAAAGCACGGCGATTGCCGCCATCTCGGGTATGCGTGACGTCGGTTCCTTCATGAGGAAACTCACCGAATTTCCGACGACTATAATCAACGCTACCGCCCAGATATAAAACGACAAGCCTTGACGACTCGCAATTGCCTCTCTCACAGATGGCAATGTCACTTTAAGCATCAGAGCGACTGCGAGCGGGCCGATTATCAGGGGCAGCACATTTGTGGCTATTCGCATCAGTGAGGATGAAAATTCCACCCCGGAGCCATCTCCCATCATGGCAAGTATCACGGGAGCCGTCAGCGCCACCACAAGATTGCTCAGCAGCGAAAATGTAGCGACCCGCTCCACCTTGCCGCCCAACATGCCCGTAATCACGGGAGCAGCAGTGGCCGTAGGACAAAAAATGCAGATGAAAACGCTCTGAGCTACAGCTAAATTAAGCAATCCCAATGCAAGATACACTGCGAGTGCGCCTATCACCTGCACACCAAGCAGCCACCACATCGAGCCATCGATGCAGAAATGCCGCCACGACACCTTGCAGTAGGTTATAAGCAACATTATAAAAATCAGATATGGCGACAGGAAGGCCACATATCCTATCTGATTGTGAAACAGAATGCCCGCCACCATGGCAATCGGCAGCATCCACGGCTTCAGTTTTCGAGTAAAATTCTGCATAATAAATCAATCAAGAAGGCATGCCCGTTGGAGCATGCCTTCTGGTTTCGACCGGAGCGCCGAGCGCACCGGCAATATTGTCGAGATGTTGTTATTATTCTGCGACCTGGATAGTTGTAGCGCGGTCGAGAGCAACGAATTTCTCACCCATGTCAACGAGATTGCCGTTGTTGATGGTTGTATCGAACTGAGCTGCGGGAACACCTGATTTGAGGAGCTGTTTTTCAACAGAAGCGGCACGGTTCTTGCGGAGATTTACGTTGATACGGTCGTTGCCGGTGTAGTTGTCAGCCCAGCCGGTAACCACGTAACGGGTGTCGGGGTTGGCTTTCATCACCTCGGCGCAAGCCTGCACTACGCGAACATCTTCCTTGGTGAGCTTAGACACGTTGATGGGGAAGTAGATAGTAGCGAGGGGAGCTGCGGGAGCTACTTCAACGATTTCGGTGGGACGGTCAAGACAAGCCTGGAGCTGAGCCTCGAGGTCGGCGATGCGGGCATCGGCCGCCTGCAGGCGTGCGCGGAGAGCGTCGCAGTTCTCGGGTTCGGGGCAAACGGGGATGATGGGAGCATTCCATTCGCGTTTCTTGAAGAGGTAAGTCACGCCGATGTTGGCCGAAAGGTCGTAAGAAGTCTTGTTCCAGTCGCCGCCTTTTTCGTCGCGGTGGTTGTCAAGAGCGGTGAAGCGCACGTCGAGCGAGAGCTGCACCTGCTTGCTTACGTTGAAGCTGTTGATGATACCTCCGCGGGCTGCGAGGATACGGTCATGAGCGTCTTTGTAGCTGGTAGAGTTGTTGTTGGCATCATACTGACGTGCATAAGTCCAGTAGCAGCCCACACCACCGTAGACGGTAAGGTTGTATTTGCGTCCGGGGTGATAGCCGCACCACCAGTTGGTGACGTTGATCATTGCGTCGAACACGGGACCTACGTGAACGAATTTCTGTTTCCACTTGCCTTCAACGGTGGGTTCATCATAAAGGTTACCGATGCTTTTTACGTCAGACAGACCTTTAACTTTAAGCCAGTTGACACCGGCACGGAGACCGATAATCGGAGAAAACCATTTGCCTACGTAAAGAGCAGCGGTGGGTTCCCAACGGTCTTTCCAGTCACGATATGAGTCATTGGGAGAGAAGAAGATGTTGATGCCACCTTCACCGGTTATAAACCAGTTGTCTTTAAATTGGTTGAAAAGATAACCTTGCGAGGGATCTTCGACATAGGTAACCTCCTGTGAAGTTTGAGCAACCATGCCTTGACCCATGAAAAGGGCGCAAGCTAAAGCGATTAAACTCTTTTTCATAAAGATTAATTGTTTATTAATTAATTGTTAAATTTTTATTCCATAGTTGAAACCCGATTTTCGCTGAACAGTATCCTTCCGGCAGGAGCCTTTGCGCAGGCTCATATTATCGACAGGTTTAATTATTTGGCTATCAGAGTAATCTGAACCATAGCCATTCTTGTTTATTGTTGGTAATCCTATATATTCAACGAAATATCAAAAATTCTTTCTCTGAGGTTCTACAAATTTCGCGCTAAGTTAATACTTTTTTTTGAAAGAGAATTTATTTTTCTTAATATTTTTTATACTTCTGCGTGAAATGGCATAAAATGGCGTAAAATATGGTTTCGGGATTTTTTTTAATTTGGGGACTCCCAGCAACACTGTTTGTGACGGGACAGTATCTGTTTTACCAATTCTCGCACGATATCTTACCTCTTTTTTAGGCTTTTTGTGAAATATAATGCAATTTTATCACAAAAAAACTTGACAAGGGGGTATCTGATGTTGTAAATTTGCAAGATAATATGCACTTCGGCCTATAATGGAAAGGAGTGCCGACCTGAGCCGCAAATTCCGCAATAACCCGGCTTGCATATAAATATATGTATATGCCACTCGGGTGACAAGCGGACATGGCTTCATAAAAAAATGAATTCTCTGTAAATATCATCAATATAGTCAATGAGTCAATCCAACAAACGCACGAGCCTGATGAGCTTCGGCAAGCATCTGACATCGACGGTCAGTGTCGGCATGGTGCTGCTGATATTGGGAATAGTGGGATGCGCGGCCTTTGCGGCAGGCAACATAACACGTCATATCCGTGAAAATCTGGGATTTAACATGGTGATGCGTATGGATGCCGACATGACACAGATCAACGACATGAAAAGACGGCTGATGTCATCTGATTTTGTTTCGAGTTACGACTATATGTCGCCCGAGGAGATATTGGAGCAGGAAAATGCCTATCTCGGCAGCGATATCGTGGAACTCGTCGGCGGCAATCCCTATCAGCCGGAGTTCAGCGTCAGAGTAAAGGCACAGTATGCGTCGGTCGACTCTCTTGAAAAAATCACAGCTCCGCTGCGCATGACCGATTCGGTTGAAAAAATCACAGTGCACACTGAAATGGTTGAATCAATCAACTCCAACATCGGCTCGCTGTCGCTTGTGCTGATAGCTTTGGCCGGAGCGCTGCTTATAATCTCTTTTGTATTGATCAACAACACCGTTAGGCTTACGATATATTCAGCACGATTTCTGCTTCACACGATGAAGCTCGTCGGAGCGACCAACGCGTTTATCAGGCGACCGATCGTCATCGGCAACATGCTCAACGGCATCCTTGCCGCCGCCGTAGCCATATTGCTGCTGTGCCTGCTCCGCATCTATGCCACCAGCATCGATCCCGATCTTGAACTCGCCCTGCCATGGAGCGACATGATGCTGCTGTTTCCGGCCATCATAGCCGGAGGCATACTGATATGCGGCACAGCCTCTTGGTTAGCGACCAACAAATATCTCCGACAGAAATATGACGACATGTTCTGAGCCCATGCATGCATCTGACACTCAACGACAACAATAAATAAAAAATATAACTTATGGCAATTCCCAGTAAAAAAAACATAGGCGGCGCAGCAGCGGCCCGGAGCGGAGTGAAACCTGCAACCCCGGGCAAGATTCTTGAGAAAGAAGCTCCGGAGCATTTTCCGCTTGCCCGCAGAAACTTTATTTTCATGATTGCAGCAGGCGCCCTCATCGTGCTCGGATTTCTGCTGATGCTCGGAGGAGGCACCACTACCGAAGAGTTCAACCCCGACATATTCAGCACCAGGCGCATCGTCATCGGGCCGACACTGTCGTTTCTCGGCTTCGTATTCATGGGCGTCGCCATCATATTGAAACCGCGCAAATAAGCAATAGTCATCAACAAACAACATAAAAAGGTAAAAAATGGATTGGTTTGATTCCCTTATAATGGGTGTAGTGCAGGGACTGGCGGAGTATCTGCCGATAAGCAGCTCGGGACACCTGCAGATATGCGAGGACATACTCCACCTCAACATGGAAGGCGCAGGGTCGCTGCAATATACGGTGGCGCTTCATGTGGCCACGGTGCTGAGCACGATTGTAGTGCTCTGGAAAGAATTTCTGCCGCTTGTGACATCGTTTTTCGGGTTTAAGCGCGACGCCAACACCACCTACGTGTTCAAGATTCTCGTGTCATGCATTCCCATCATGATTGTCGGTCTGTTTTTCAAGGACAAGGTGGAGACACTGTTTGACAAGAACCTTCTCACTGTCGGCATCGCGTTGTGCTGCACTGCCCTTCTGCTGACATTCGCATATTATTTCCGCCGCACCACAGCCGACAGCCCGGCTCTGCGACAGGGAGGCTACCGTCCGCGCGACATCACGTTTCTCGACGCATTTGTCATAGGTCTGGCCCAGGCCGTGGCAGTTATTCCGGGGCTGAGCCGTTCGGGCTCCACAATCGCCACCGGTCTGATGCTCGGCGACAAGCGCGAACAGATAGCCAAGTTCTCATTCTTCATGGTGATAATCCCCATATTGGGAGAGGCGCTGCTTGACATCAAGGACATGGTGAGCGGGAGCGGTGAAGCCGGAGCGACGGCCGAGACAATCGGCTTCGTGCCGCTTATCATTGGTTTCATAGCCGCTTTTGTGGTAGGCTGCGCGGCATGCAAATGGATGCTCAATATCGTCAAAAAAGGTAAACTCGTGTGGTTTGCAGCCTACTGCCTCATCGTGGGTCTGCTCTGCATAATTTTTAACTAAGAGACAATAAAGAAATGAATTTTCTCGCCGGAGAAACAATATATGTCGACAAGCCTTACGGCTGGACATCGTTTGATGTGGTGAAACGCATCAGAGGGGTCATGCTGCGCCGTCTTGGCATCAAAAAGATGAAAGTGGGCCATGCCGGCACCCTCGACCCGCTTGCCACCGGAGTCATGATCATAGTGAGCGGCAAGTCGACAAAACTGATTGAGCAGCTGCAGAGCGGCGTCAAGGAATATATAGCCACGATAGCGCTCGGCGCCACCACCCCGTCGTTTGATCTCGAGACAGAGATCGACGCCCGCTACCCCACCGGCCATATATCGCAGCCGCAGGTAGAGGAGACGCTCCGGAAATTCACCGGACGCATCGAGCAGGTGCCGCCGGCATTCTCGGCATGCAAGGTTGACGGCAAACGCGCCTACCACATTGCCCGCAAAGGCAAAACGGTGGAACTGAAGCCGAAGGTGCTCGTAATCGATGAAATCGAACTTCTGAAATACTCGCAGGAGGAAATCACCATACGCGTAGTGTGCAGCAAAGGCACCTACATCAGAGCGCTTGCCCGCGACATCGGCGAGGCGCTCGGCTCGGGCGGACATCTCACCGCTCTGCGTCGCACCAGAGTGGGCGACGCCACAATCGACCGGTGTCTTCAGCTCGACGAAGCGGTTGAAATGCTGCGCAACGTGGAGCTCGAGACCGACGATAACACTCTCTAAGAAACAACAAAAGAAACGAACATAAAAGAAGATGAAGCTTTCCCAATTTAAATTCAAATTGCCCGACGAGCTGATAGCTCAGGAACCCGCTCCGGGTCGTGACGAATGCCGCATGATGCTGGTCAACCGCAAGACCGGCGAGATCACCCATCACGTATTCAAAGAGATTATCAACTATTTTGACGAGGGAGATGTGATGGTGTTCAACGACACGATGGTGTTTCCCGCACGTCTCTACGGCAACAAGGAAAAGACAGGCGCACGCATCGAGGTATTCCTCCTCAGAGAGCTCAACGAGGAGCACAAGCTCTGGGATGTGCTTGTGGAGCCGGCCCGCAAGATACGCATCGGCAACAAGCTGTATTTCGGTGAGGATGAGTCGATGGTGGCCGAAGTCATCGACAACACCACCTCGCGCGGACGCACGCTGCGCTTCCTCTACGACGGCCCCCACGAAGAGTTCAAGGCCGCGCTCTACGCTTTGGGCGAGACTCCGCTGCCCGACTACATACAGCGCGAGCCCAACGAAAACGACGTCACCGACTATCAGACCATCTTCGCAAAAAACGAAGGCGCCATCGTGGCTCCCGCAGCAGGCATGCACTTCAGCCGCGAGCTCCTCAAACGCCTTGAAATCAAAGGTGTCGAGCAAGCTTTCGCCACAATACACAGCGGATTGGGCAACTTCCGCGAAATCGACGTCGAGGACCTCACCAAACACCGCATGGACTCCGAGCAGATTTTCATCACGCCCCAACTCGTAGAGACTGTCAACAAGGCAAAGACAGAAGGCCGCCGGGTATGCGCAGTCGGCACATCAGTGCTCCGCGGCATGGCTACGGCAGTCAGCATGGGAGGCAAGCTCAAAGTCTATGAAGGGTGGACCAACAAATTCATCTTTCCCCCCTACGACTTCACCGTCACCACGGCGCTCGTCACCAACTTCCATCTCCCCTACTCCACCATGCTCATGATGGTGGCCGCATTCGGTGGCTACAACCTCGTGATGAAAGCCTACGACGAAGCCGTGAAAGAAGGCTACCGCTTCGGCGCCTACGGCGACGCCATGCTCATTATTTAAGAATTTAAGAAACTTAATATTATATCGACCGGACTCTATGATACTCAACCAACGCGACGACCGACACGCGCAGGTAATCGACACCGCGCGCCGCATGATGACAGCCATACGCACCGCCCCCAAGGCAAAAGGCAACGACCTCATCGAGACAATACTTGTCGAAGGCGATGACATGCGCCGCCTGTCTGACGCCATGCTCCAACTGTTTGCCGAAACATCGAGACCGGTCTATCAGCGCGACGCCGCCAACATACTCCAGGGCGATGCCGTAGTGCTCGTCGGCATACGCCCCCAGCCTATGGGGCTCAACTGCGGGCACTGCGGCTTCCCGACATGTGCCGACAAGCCCGCATCAGCTCCGTGCGCGTTCAACTCCATCGACGTGGGCATCGCCATCGGCTCGGCGTGCTCACTTGCCGCCGACAGCCGCGTCGACACCCGCACTCTCTTTTCTGCAGGAATGGGCGCCATGCGTCTCAATCTGCTCCCCGGCTGCCGCCAGGTGCTTGCCATCGCTGTCAGCGCCACCTCAAAAAATCCATTTTTCGACCGCAAGTAATCACTGCGCATGGCCGACACATATCTCACAATAGAGAAACCATCAGAAGCGGTGTTCCGCGAGAAAATGAGCAAATTTCTCGCTTTCGCACATCATGCCGAGTCGGCCGACGAAGCGAAAGCGGTCATCGCCACCTATCAGAAAAAATATTTCGACGCGCGCCACGTGTGCTGGGCCTACATGCTCGGCTTTGACCGCAACGACTTTCAGAGCAACGACAACGGCGAGCCGTCAGGCACCGCAGGCAAGCCGATACTCGGCCAGATAAATTCGTTCGGACTCACCGACGTAGTCATCGTCGTGGTGCGCTATTTCGGCGGCATCAAGCTCGGCACATCCGGACTCATAGCGGCCTACCGTGAGGCAGCCCGCATGTCGATCGAAGAGGCTGAGATTGTAGAGCGAAAGCTGATGAAACGCATAGAATTCACCTTTCCCTATCTTTCGATGAACGATGTGATGCGGCTGGTTAAACAGACCCAGCCGGAAATCGTCAGCCAGCAGTTTGACAACGCCTGCAGCATGACACTCGCTGTCCGCGCCGACGACTACAACAGCCTCACCGCCCGCCTCAGCGACATCGACGGCGTCAGCATGCTGTGATGCTGACCCCACCAACTTTATTTTTCAAATCTTTTTTATAGTCGTCATAAATTAGACAATAAAATAATATGAAAAATACGAACTTATCATACATTTTAATTCTCATAATCTTGCATAGCCTTGTATCATGTGGCGATAGCAAGAATGATCAGATACTCAATGATGCCGACAATATCATTGAAGGAAATCCTACCGCCGCCTTAAATCTTTTATCTGAGATAAAATCTGATCAGTTAACGTCAGATGAATTTGCGTATTATGCATTACTTTACACTCAAGCGCAGATTAAATGTGGAATTACTGTATCTTCAGATTCTCTGATACAATTTGCATACAGACACTATAAGTATGATACATCAGGTGATCTCCCCTTGCGGGCAAATTTTTATAATGCAAAGGTTGCCTACAACAGAAATGACCTACAGACCGCAATGAAATACGGACTTACGGCATACGACATTGCAAAAGAAGATGAAAACATTTATTGGATTGCAAAGTCTGCGGAATTAATAAGCGATATATTTTTCGATGTGTACAATTATCCCCAAGCTGAAACCTACACAAAAGAAGCTATTAGAAATTACAAATTAGCAGGAAAAGAATTAAACCAACGTTACGCTTTATGTGATTTAGCCACAATATTCTTAAATGGGAATAAAGATGAAGCTGCAATTACATTGATGGACAGTTTGTATAATGCAAGTACCGCCGAAACGGGCATAGACGAGAATTATAATGATTATTTGAAAAACACCCTTATTGCCATTAAAATTAAAACCGGTCGCCCTGAATATGTGGATATAGAATCATTTCCCACTATAACCGAAAATTCGACTGACGACGAAATAATTGAAAGTCTTATTATCAATAGCCAATTATCCAGAGACGATGGCAATTTTGACAACTCACGCAGCTATATAGATGAAGCGACTTTATTAGCGAGCAGCAAAGAACAACAAGCCCATATTTTATACGAGACATATCTCCATGCCAAAGCTACTGACAACTACAAATATGCATCATTCTTAGCAGACTCACTATTGATACTGCAAAGCAATATTGCAGAAGCTTTATTAAATGAGTCAATAACAGGTATCCAAAGTGATTTTTATTCAGAAAAAGCTCGAATAAACCGACAGAAATCAAAATTTCTCTCTTTTTTGATAATTGTCGTAATTTTTGTAGCTACCACAATCACATTTCTATTAATCAGGATTAACAGACTTAAACTGAAGAGCCGAGATGCTGAACTCGAAACTGCTATGACCTCTTTACTTTATATGAAGAGCCAATCAGACAGATATGACTCACAGCTCAAGTTCTTAAGGAACCGACTCTCAAAAGAAACGCAAATTGTTTCAGAGCTAAAAAAAGAATTGGGAGACAAACAGCATACAGAGTCAGAAAATATAAAAATAATAGAGACGCTCTTCAAAGAAAAATGGTCGACACTCAATATGTTATGTAACGAGTATTTTGAAAAAGGAAAATCTGAGAACACACGTAATTCAATACTTCATAATATAGAGAACGAGTTAAAGAAACTACGTTCCCCAAAGAGTCTTAAACAATTGGAAAATGCCGTAGACAATTATCTTGGAGGAATCATGTCTTGCCTACGCAATGAATGCCCATATCTAAAAGAATCCGATTACACTTTTCTGTCATTAGTTTTTGCCGGGTTCTCGGTTAGAGCGGTATGCTTGTTTACAGATATAAAATACAAACTGTTTTATCTAAAAAAATCTCGTCTAACAAAACGTATTTCTGACTCTGAAGCACCACACAAAAAAATATTTTTAGAAAAACTCTCGTAATTGCCTAAAAATCAAAGCAATATCATTTTTTCAGCTTATAAAAACGCTAATTTACTAAATATCAACTCATTACGTAATGTATATGGCATGAGGAATTATTTAGACTTCCCGCATGTCATAATAAGCTAATTTCCAATCATATATCAAATTATTTGAGGCATTTTTCATGTCTCATTTTTTATTGTGTATATTTTGTTACCGCTAACTTTGCAATCAAAATTTTAAATACTTGATTACAATGAAACTATCCAAATTTATGATTCCCCTATTTTTAACAATTGGTGGAACATTACCGGGAATAATGCAGGCAACTCCCAATCAACAATCAGACTCACCGCAAAATACTTTTATAGTATTAAAAAAAGAAAATCACAATAATCATAAAAGAAGACCCAATGCACCAAATCGACAACATGTAAATTGCATCTATAATGGAGGTATCTTTACCATTAATTTTACAATCCCCGAAGGTGAATGTACATGTTGTATAACAGATTTGAAAGATAACCATACATACCACCATTCTTTTGATACCTCTCAATTAGTTGTTGAGATTGAAGTTTATGATATTTCAGATTTTCACATAGAAATAATTACTGAAAACGGAAATGTATATACGGGAACTTCATTTTTGCTGAATACCGATATTTAATTATTTATTAACCAATAAATTATATTAAAATGAAATCATTTAAGAAACCATTTATTTATGTAGTAAAGCACTATTTTGCAGCAATGGCTATTTTGTTCGCTTTCACAGCATGCTCTTCAGATGATGACTCATCTATTTATCAAGAAGGTGATTATAATTCTGAATACATCTCATTGATTAATACGTTAAATGATTATTCATCAGAATTTAGCAATACGCACCCAACATCTAAATCTCGCTGGGCTGGAAACGATTTTGGAGATCTGTAAAAGCAGATTATTTCGGTTATACCGATGCAAATAACATACGTCATGAAGCTTTAGCTATAAGCACGTCACGAGAACATTGGAAGGCTGAAAAGCTAAGAGAAACAATTGATAAAATTAATGAGGCGAATACATTGTCGACCAACGAACGTAGTGAAATAGAAGGACAGATTAAGGATCTCATACAAATATACCATAATGATTCAACTAATTTTGGCGCGTTTCATAATGCAGTCATATTGAATCTTCTACTTGAAGACGATATGGATTTCAATACTACACAAGAGTTGGCAACATCAACTCTTAAATCATTATCAGAATTAGGGTTCGACACTTCAAATATAAGTATTGATGCTTTGGTTAATGATATCGACTGTTTCTTTGAAAACACATATAGTGATGATACTGATATAATGTTTAACCGATTAATATCAAAATATCCCGAGCGGAAATCGGAACTACAAATACTGAAAAATTATATTGGAACTGTCGAAGATTTTGACTCGATAGACGATATAAAAGATTTTACAGATGGCTATACAGCGATAATCAACCAATCTCAGATTAAAAAAAGCGAAAAAGAAAAATTCACTTCAAATATATCAATTGCTCCGGCAAGCCGACAACTTTGGGAGAAAATAGATTCGATTTCAATGTAGATAATATTAACCTTTGAATAAAAAATAATGGGGCACACCAAGCTATTTAAACAGATTGAAACACATCTGGTGGAATGGTCTAATAAAGTGTGCCCCTTTCATGATAACTAATTTTGAAATAACAGAACTCCTCTATTAAATATGCATTTAGCTACTATTATAATTCATTGCACCATGAGTCGTGTATTTTTAATCACTATACTTTCACTTCTATCTTTGGAAATATCCGCTGAAACTGTTAAGGGAATTGTGGTTGATGAAAACGATGAATGTCTGCCATATTCGACCATACGCGCAGAGAAACGGTATGTCGCTGTTTTGAGCGACAGCATTGGCAATTTCTGTCTGAAATCGGATAAGATCAAGCCGACCGATACTATAACCATATCATATTTAGGCTATAGCACAATGAAGTTGACCGCCAATCAATTTTTGCAGGACTCAGTAAACTATATAAAATTGTGTCCCTCAGCAAGTATTCTGCCCGAGGTAATAGTTTCATACGCATCAAGGACAAAAAGGAAGGCCAGGAAGGTAGGGAAAAAGCACGGTTGGTCAATGTTGAAAACATGTATTAAAGGGGAGACCGCAGGAGATAGCTACGGCTATGAATTTCATGCAAAAAAGAATACGAAACTGTTGCTTGACAAAGTGGGATTTTACTTCTGCGAGGGGGACAAGCAGATGACAAAGATGAATTTCAGGATCAATGTCTATGACATGAGCCGTGTCAAGGAAGATCCGACAAACAAATTCATAAATGTGTTGACGAAGCCCGTTTTCTTTGAATACCGCCTTGATGACGACAAGACGAGCGGCAAATTTGAATATGAATTGCCGGAGCCGATACTGCTTCCCGACGATGCTATGGTAGAAATTGAATTTCTCGACAACCTTGACAATGAGATATTCTGGTTTAAAAGCAATCTGGTCGGAGGAAAAACCTGGTCGAGATACTTCTCAGAAAATTTCTGGTTGAAAACCCCATTTTCCACACCGTTCTTCATAGAATGCATCGAGATGGAAGACTGATGGGTCGCAGAAAGGCTGAAACGGGAATACCAATATCCTGTATGGCGGTGATATAGCTAACCCAATGCTGTTAAGTTAAAGGTTTCAGAAATAGTCGATACCATCAATAAGGGCGTTTGTAAAACGCCCTTATTGATGGTATCAGCCATTTCAAGCCACCACTACATATCTCTACTTACATTCAGTAGGCGTCGTGTTCGTGCTCGAGCTCTGTCGGGGTCAACGGCGGTTTTGACAGTTTGCGCCACACCACTGCGATATATGCTATCACTATGGGCGACAGCACGGATACCCATGTCATCACTTTCAGTGTAAAATATGACGATGAACTGTTGCGTATGGTCAGCGAGCTCTGCGGGTCAGTGACCGACGGAAGAAATGCTGTGTCGTTATACCCCAGCAGACACATCAGGGCGAGGATTGCGAGAACGGTGCCGGCGCCTGTCCATACTATGCCGTGATTGTAGACCCGCCGCACTGCTGTCTTGCCCAGGCCGTAGAGCACCATCACCACGCCGACTACGAATATAAATCCGAGCCACCAGAGCGACATCAGATTGTCGGCATATTTATAAGGCACTTCGCTGATAACTCCGTCGGCATCATATCCGTAGCCGTCGGAGGTGAATATCACGGCCACAAGCGCCAGAAACAGCACGACGAACACTGCTCCGTTGACCAACGCCGCCCTGCGCTGACGGGCACGAAACGCTGTGCCCTCCTCGATGCTGTTGATAAAATAGAGCGCTGCGTTGGTGCGGGCGAGAAACAGCACTGTAAATCCGACAAGCAGATTGCGCCAGTTGAAGATTGCCTCAAGGCCGTGCGAGGGGTTCCACACCGATATCACAGGTTGGCCTCCGTCAAGAATATTCCCCTTCGTCACCGTGAAATCGGCGCCGAATATCATCATGCCCACCGCCACGCCGAGAAGTATGCAGCCGGCACAGCCGTTGAAGAAGAGAAACGCGTCATAAACGCGGGTGCCCAGCAGATTGCCGGGCTTACGGCGGAACTCATAGCTCACAGCCTGCAATATGAAGCTGAGCAATATGAGCATCCACAGCCAGTAGGCGCCGCCGAAACATGTTGAATAGAACAGCGGGAATGATGCGAAAAACGCGCCGCCGAACACTACGAGTGTCGTATATGTCAGTTCCCATTTGCGGCCGAGTGAATTGACTTTGAGATTACGTGTCATGCTCGAATGCGAGCAGAAAAGCATCGTCTGCCCTCCCTGCACGAAAAGCAGAAACACGAGCAATGCTCCGAGAAGTGATATCAGAAACCACCAATATGATTGAAGCGCTTCCATACGTCAGATGTTTTTTAGAGTATGTTTACTTTTAAATGATTTTAGCACAAAGAGAGATTTTGGAGGGCTTTTTTAAAGTTGAAGAGGGAGCGATGCGGGCATCGTGACTGATGAAATCTTTAAAAAAGAGCCCAAAAGATCCTTTGTGATGAAATCAAAAATTAATCGAACATACTCAAATATTTAATTTGGTTTAAAAGTAAACTTACTCTTAGATTTATACTTATTTTTCAGGCTCGTAAAACATGTCGGTCTCGGCCTTGCGTCTGATGTGGCGCACCATAATGCTGACTTCCGCCACGAGAAGCACAGTGAAGAGTGCCACAAAGAGCCAGAATGTGGTCTGCACGGAGCCGGATGAAATAGCCGAAACAGCGGCATTGACAGGGAGCAGCCCCTCGATGGTCCACGGCTGACGCCCCACTTCGGCCAGCACCCAGCCGGCCTCGCTGCATATCCACACCACCGGTATCGTCAGCAGTCCTAAGATACAGAACCATCTGTTTTGAAGCAGGTTGACCTTGCGTCGCCACGAAGCCCACGCCACAACAATGAAGAACAGCAGCAGATAGCCTCCGGCCATCACCATCACGCGGAACGAATAAAACGACACCGCTACCGGCGGAACTGCATCTTCAGGCGCGTTGAGATAGCCGTAGCCGAAATATCTGAAATTGTCGTCGATGATCCGCTTTGCCGAAGCCATAGCCGCCGCGTCGCCGCGCTTCATCGCCGCATCATAGTCGCGGAGAGCCTGCCGGGCCGTCTTGCCCATCTCTATGCGCCGCGCATACGACACATCCTTATATACGGTGTCGCCTGACTCATTGACAGCATATCCGCGTATAAGGTCTTCGATGCCGGGCACAAACGCGTCGGCATCATGACGGGCGAGTATCGACAGCCCTTTGGGTATGCTGACCTCTGCATGGATGGCTTTCTGTCCGTCGAAAGGCCGCTTGTCGGTATTGACAAAACCGAATGCCACAAGCCCTTGCCCCTCGCTTCCGGAATACAGACCTTCCATCGCCGCCAGTTTCATGGGCTGGTATTTCGACACCTCGACTGCAGAACCGTCGCCGGTCCACATCGTAAGCACTATGCCGGCAAGACCGACTGCGCCGGCCACCTTTATTGACCGCAGGGCGAAGTCGCGGTTATTGCGCTTTATCAGAAGCCAGCAGCTCACTCCAACCACAAAGACCGACCCGAGCACCCAGCCGCTCAACACCGTGTGGAAGAATTTGTTGACCGCCACCGGCGACAGCACCACATCCTTAAAACTCACCATGACATTGCGCATCTGCTCCGGATCAAATTCCATGCCGGCCGGATATTGCATCCAGGCGTTGGCCACAAGTATCCATAACGCCGACAGCGCCACACCTATTGCCGTAAGCCATGTCGCCGCAAGGTGGAAACGCGGACTGACCCGCTTCCATCCGAAAAACATGACGGCAATAAATGTCGACTCAAGAAAAAACGCCACGATGCCCTCGATGGCAAGCGGCGCGCCGAATATGTCGCCGACAAACCATGAATAGTTCGACCAGTTGGTGCCGAACTCAAATTCAAGGATAAGGCCGGTGGCTACTCCGCAGGCGAAGTTGATGCCGAACAGTGTCATCCAGAACTTCGTGATACGAAGCCATTTCTCATTGCGTGTACGGTAATAGACCGTCTCCATTATGCCTATTATAAGCGAAAGGCCTATAGTCAGAGGCACAAACAGCCAGTGCACAATCGCCGTCAGAGCGAATTGCCATCTCGACCAGTCTACGACATTGATAAGTTCATCCATGGTTATATTCTGATTAAAAACAGTTGCTATCGACAGAGGTCAGCGACTCACGCACCGCCCCGGCCCGGTCGGCATCGCTGTCGTAGCGGCTGCCGAGAAAATCCGGAAAGAAAAAAAGTTTCAATACCCCGAATATCACAATCAGCTTTATGATTATTATGACCCACAGCTTGCGGCCTACCGTCATCGACCGGAATCCGTCGGTATAAAACCGCACTACACGGCGTGGCCATCGTAACATATAACTGACTGCTGACATATACTATCATTTAATGACGCACAACACCACCGATGGCGTCGCATCGCAATTTGCAAAAATATATTAATGAAAACAAACTTTTGCGCGAAAATGTTACATTCCTCTAAAAAAACATGCGCGGCGTCGGGTTAAAAAAAGTTTTTTCACATCAGGCATGCTTTGTCGTATCGTGAAATCTCACTACCTTTGCCAAGCTAAAAAAAATATAAACAGACAACAACTATGGCAAACTGGTTTGAATGTAAGGTAGCTTACCGCAAAATAATGGAAAACGGCATCGAGAAAAAAGTCAATGACACCTTTCTGGTCGACGCGCTGACTTTTACCGAAGCTGAGTCTCGCATCATCGAGGAGATAACCCCCTTCATATCCGGCGAATTTTCGGTGTCGGCCGTCAAGCGCACCAAGATAGCGGAAATATTCTGGGACGACTCTGCCGACCGCTGGTATCTGACAAAGGTGGCGTTCATCACTATCGATGAGAAAACAGCACAGGAAAAGAAATCCACTTCACTCATACTCGTGGCGGCAAGCGACTTCAAAGGCGCCCTCGAGCACTTCATCGACGAGATGAAAACCACGATGGCCGACTACGAAATCGTATCTATCACCGAGACTCCCATTCTCGACGTATACAAGGTGAAGGTGCAGGGCGACAGCTCTTCAGCGAAAAACGACTGATACTGACGCGACAATGTATACCCGTGTAGCAGAACAACTCGACGAGGTCAGACGCTCGATTCCCGCAGGCGTCGGCCTCGTCGCTGTTTCAAAATTCCATCCCGTGGAGGCGTTGCGGGCTGCCTACGACGCCGGTCAGCGCCGCTTCGGCGAAAGCCGCGTGCAGGAACTCCTTGCCAAAATACCGCAGATGCCCGCCGATGTCGAATGGCATTTCATAGGCCATCTGCAAACCAACAAGGTGCGCCAGCTCATCGGCAAGACTGCCCTGATAGAGAGTGTCGACACCGAGCGTCTGCTCGGCCTCATCGACAGCGAGTCGGCCAGAGCCGGTGTCGTGACACGCGTGCTGCTCCAGCTCCATGTGGCAAAGGAGGAGACCAAATTCGGCTTTTCGGTTGACGAACTCGAGGCATATTTCACGGAAAGGAAATTCGAGTCACTGCAGGCCACGCATATATGCGGGCTGATGGGCATGGCGTCGAACACCGACGACACCCGCCGCATCACCGACGACTTCGCCGCTATAGCCGCATGCTTCAACAAAATCAGAAACGACGCATCGCTCGGACTGCGCGGCTTCGACACCCTCAGCATGGGCATGAGCGACGACCGCGACATAGCCATCGCCCAAGGCTCAAACCTTGTGCGTGTGGGGACAGCCATTTTCGGAGCCCGCGAATACTGATTTCGCCTGCAATGCCCGTTTTAAAGGATTTTTTCAAAATTTGATACAATTTTATTACTTATTCACGCCAAAAAAATCTATCTTTGCATTGAATAAGTAATTTCCGCCTGCATCGCATAGCTCGATATCAGACTCATGAAGCCATCGGAAAACTGTCATCCATGAAACTTACCTGAACTAAATTCACTAATAACTAATCCATAAAACTAATTCACTAATGTCATCAAACACAGCCACAGGCAAAAGCAATCTCGTGCCTATCATCACGATGATGTTTCTCTTTGCCATGATTTCGTTCGTTACCAACATGGCGGCGCCGTTCGGTAACATCTGGGGCAACCAGTACCCCTGGGCCGGCATGCTCGGCAACCTTATGAACTTCGCAGCCTATCTCTTCATGGGCATACCCGCCGGCAAGATGCTCGCACGCGTCGGCTACAAAAAAACCGCTCTGCTGGCTCTCGTGCTCGGCTTCTTCGGCCTCGGAGTGCAGTATCTCAGCAGCGTGTTCGGCGGCGACATCGCCGTGTTCACCACCGCTGTGACTGAAGAAAACTATCTCGGCGAAAGCATTGTCAAGGAAATGCCTGTCACCCTCAACCTCTTCATCTACCTGCTCGGCGCATTCATCTGCGGCTTCTGCGTATGTATGCTCAACACCGTTGTCAACCCGATGCTCAACATACTCGGCGGCGGCGGCAAGAAAGGCAACCAGCTGCTCCAGACCGGTTCGTCGCTCAACTCACTGGCCGGCTCGCTCACCCCGATGCTCGTAGGCGCCCTCATCGGCACCGTCACCTCGCGCACATCAATGAGCGACGTGGCTCCCCTGCTCTTCATCGGCATGGCTATCTTCGCACTCTCTTACCTCATCATATCGCTTGCACGCATCCCCGAGCCCGCACTCGAACGCGCACGCGCCGAGGCTGCCGCAGGCAAAACCGCACAGCCCAACCGTCATTCAGCATGGTCGTTCCGCCACTTCGTGCTCGGAGCCATCGGCATATTCTTCTATGTCGGCATAGAGATCGGCATTCCCGCCGAACTCAATTTCTATCTCTCCGACTCAGCTGAAGCAGGCGCAGGCATCCTCGTCAACGGAGCCGCAATCGGCGGTGCAATCGTGATGGTCTACTGGCTGCTCATGCTCGTGGGCCGTATCGCCTCGGGAGCCATCTCGGGCGTGATTTCAACCCGCGCACAGCTCCTCGTCGTGTCGAGCCTGGGCGCTCTCCTTGTGCTCATCGCCATCATGATACCCAAGACAAGCCGCATCGATGTGCCCAAATTCATCTATGACCCCGACGCCAAGACCGAATACATCCTTACAAACGTAGGTCTGCCGACTTCGGCAATCGAAGAATTTAAAAATGACCCGGCCGCCTTCGAATGGAGCGAAAAATACATCCATCCCGAGACTAAAAAGGAAATCAACCTCAAGGAAGAGCTCTACAAGCAGGCCAACGTAAAGGCCGACGATGCTGCCAAAATGCTTGAGACTCCCACAATTCCCCTCAGCGCGATATTCCTCATCATCTGCGGTCTCTGCACCTCGCTCATGTGGGGCGGCATTTTCAACCTCGCAGTCGAAGGCCTCGGCAAATACACCGAACAGGCTTCCGGCATCTTCATGATGCTCGTTGTCGGCGGCGGCATCATGCCTCTGGTGCAGCACAGCGTGCTCGCTCCGTCGGTAGGCTACATGGGCAGCTACTGGCTCGTGATAGCGATGCTGCTCTATCTGTTCTACTATGCAGTAATCGGCTGCAAGAACGTCAACAAAAACATTCCCGTCGACTAAAACCGACACATAAACTTCACGACGAGAGCCGCGGTTGTGTTGCCGCGGCTCTCGTTGCGTTTTCACCGCAGTGAAACCGCAACGACATCCCCCGGCGCCACGGTTTCGACAATTGAAATGCGAATTGAACTCTATGTGACCCCGATTGTTAAAAAAAATAGCTATATTTGTGGTGTGAAAGGGTTAAGCGCTTTCGCACCACAAATATCAAAACAATCACAAAACACTGTTTAATAATGAATTCCGATAAGAAAACTCTTGAGAGCGTTGCCGACAATATCCGTGTGCTATGCGCATCGATGGTAGAGAAAGCAAAATCGGGTCACCCCGGAGGCGCCATGGGTGGTGCCGACTTTATCAACGTACTTTACTCGAAGTATCTCGTCACCGACCCCGACGACCCGACATGGTTTGCCCGCGACCGCTTCTTCCTTGATCCGGGTCACATGTCGACAATGCTTTACGCCACTCTTGCCCTTACCGGAAAATACACCATAGCCGAGCTTGAGCAGTTCCGCCAGTGGGGCAGCGTCACTCCCGGTCACCCCGAAGTAGATCCCGAACGAGGAGTGGAGAACACCTCCGGTCCCCTCGGACAGGGACACACGATGGCCGTAGGCTGCGCCATCGCAGAGCGCTTCCTCGCCGCCCGTTTCGGAAAGGTCGTTGAACACAAGACCTACGCCTTCATCTCCGACGGTGGCATACAGGAAGAAATATCTCAGGGTGCCGGACGTCTGGCCGGTTACCTCGGACTCCATAACCTGATAATGTTCTACGACTGCAACGACGTGCAGCTCTCGACCAACGTCGATGCCGTGACCCGCGAGGACTACGCCGCAAAATACCGCGCATGGGGATGGAGCGTCATCGAAATTGACGGCAACGATGCCGACGAGATATCCAAGGCTCTCGAAACCGCAATCGCCGAAACCGAAAAGCCGACCCTCATCATCGGCCACACCATCATGGGCAAAGGCATCGTAAAGGCCGACGGCTCAAGTTTCGAAGGACAGTGCTCCACCCACGGCAACCCTATCAGCAAATCGGCCGGAGGCGACTATGAAGCCACCGTGCGTCACCTCGGCGGCAATCCCGAGCACCCGTTCGAGATATGGGAAGCATCGAAAGCGCTCTACGAAGCCCGCAATCAGGAGCTCCGCAAAATCGTGGCCGAACGCCGCGAACAGGAGCATGAATGGGCAGCCGGCAATCCCGACCGCGCAGAAGTGCTCGCCGGTTTCATCGCCGGCAAACTCCCCGAAATCGACTACTCTGCAATCGTGCACAAAGCTGACCAGGCCACACGCACCGCTTCGGCCAACGTGCTCGCAGCCCTCGCCGAGAAAGTGCACAACATGATTGTATCAAGCGCCGACCTGGCCAACTCCGACAAGACCGACGCATTCCTCAAGAAAACCGGAGCACTCATCTCCGGCGATTTCTCGGGCGGGTTCCTACACGCCGGAGTTGCCGAACTCACCATGGCAGCCGTAATGAACGGTATTGCCCTCCACGGCGGCATGCATGAAGCCTGCGGAACATTCTTCGTATTCTCCGACTACATGAAGCCGGCAGTGCGCATGTCGGCACTGATGGAGCTCCCCGTGAAATATATCTGGACTCACGATGCATTCCGTGTCGGAGAGGACGGTCCCACCCACGAACCCATCGAACAGGAAGCGCAGATACGCCTCATGGAGCAGATCCGCAACTTCTCGGGCAAACCTTCGATGCTCGTGCTGCGCCCCGCCGACTCTGCCGAGACTACCGTGGCATGGGAAATGGCGATGGAAAACAACGACAGCCCCACAGCCCTCATCCTTTCGCGTCAGGACATCAAAGACCTGCCCGCAGTCGCCACAAGCCGTTATGAGGAAGCTCAGGGCACTCGTCGCGGCGGATATGTAGTGATGGACACCCCCTATCCCCAGGTAGTGCTTATCGCCAACGGATCTGAGGTGTCGTTACTCTGCGAAGTCGCTGTTGAGCTCGAGGCGGGAGGTGTGCCTTGCCGCGTTGTCTCAGTCCCCTCGACAGGCCTATTCGAAGACCAGAGTCAGGAATACAAAGACAGTGTGCTTCCGCGCAACGTGCCCCGCTTCGGCCTGACCGCCGGACTGCCCGCAACGCTGCAGAGCATCGTAGGCTCCAAAGGAAAAGTCTACGGCATGACACGCTTCGGCGCATCGGCCCCCTACAAAGTGCTCGACGAGAAATTCGGTTTCACCGTACAAAACATCACCGAACAGGTGCTCAAATTCATCGGCAAGATATAACCCGGCTCAAACCTGAATTGCACTGCATATTACAGGCTCAGTTCAGTATTGCCGTGGGCGTGTTTCAAGACTCAGATGAATGCCTCGAATTGTAGGGACGCACGGCTCGTGCGTCCGCCAACACCCTGATTATCAGGCGAGACATTCGGACGCACGGGCCGTGCAATGTCACTAACTTAAGAAAGAGAGAGCTTATAAATTGACAAGCCGAT
>CAMWIJ010000016.1 GCA_947174275.1 uncultured Muribaculaceae bacterium | reverse complement strand
ACAAAAAAATCTCCAAATTTATTTGGAAATTAACATAGAATACGTGAGAGCCGTACTTGTTGCCCGTTCCGCTTGTAGAGGCCTTCGCATTGCCCATCGTAGTAGAACGAGCAAACCTGCAGAAGCCTCACGCAGAATATGTGTAAATATGCCAACCGCTAACGCTCACACGCTCGCTGCTGGCGAAATATACATATCCACAAGGCATCTACTGTTTGCTGCATTCTTGACTACGATTGAAAGTTGCGAAGTTTCTACAAGCCAAGAAAGAGCGCCGAGTAAACGCTTTTCAAAATATCTGCCGACCCTCCCGCGTTGCCCTTGGCCGGGGCTTCTGCGAAACGGCCTGCATTTGCAAAATTAAAGAAAGTTTTTGAAATGTACAATGGTTCAAAATAAATGAACCAAAAAAAATTGTTTTTCCCAACAAGTTAAGAGGGAGTTGCAGAACTCCCTCCACATAGTACCAAATTTACGTGTACTTACGCAAATTTAAATATCAGAAGTCTATCGTCAGGCGGACGTTAAACTGGCGGCGGGTGAGGTAGTTGGGTACGGCGTACTGGATATTGTTGACGTCGGTCACCCAGTAGTATGAGCTTACGTTGGAGATGTCGAGGAGGTTGAACACGTCGAAACCGAGCCACATCGATTTGAAATACCGATGCATGCCCGACCGATTTTCGCCTTCGCCAAGAGGCGAAAGCAACGCGTATGACAGCCCGACATCCACGCGTTTGTAGGCCGGAGCCCGGAAATATCCCTTGTCACGCGAGCCGTGGGGAGCTGTAGTCGGCAGTCCGTCGGACAGAATACCGCGCAACGAGAACTTCAGCTTGGGAAATTTCGGGAAATAGTCGGTAAAGAAGATTGCAAACGAATAGCGCTGGTCGGTCGGACGCGGCACATTGACCCCGTTAAGTTTTTCATTTGTCTTCATCAGGGAGAAGCTAATCCATGAATCCGTGCCCGGCACAAACTGTCCGAAAAGTTTCATGTCAAGGCCGGCTGTATAGCCCGATGTCTCATTCTTGCCCGAATACACTATTTTGAGATTGTCTATTTCATAGGGTATCAGGTTGCCTAAATTCTTGTAGTACAATTCGCCGGAAAGTTTGAACGGCCGGTTGAAAGCGCGGAACGTATAATCGGTGCCGAGTATGAAATGTATCGAGCGCTGGGATTTAATCTCATTGTTGAGCGCAATGACAGTATTGCCGAGACCGTCGGCGACCGGCATGCGGTATTCCTTATAGAACGGCGACTGATAATACAGACCTGCAGCAGCGCGCATGGTCAGATTGCTGTTGCGTTCGGGCACGAATGCAACTGACGCGCGCGGGCTCACAAGGAACTCCTTATTGAAATCCCAGTAGCTGAAACGCAATCCGCCATTGATGGCAAAATAGCCCGACGACGAATTGACGCGATAGGAATCCTGCACATAAAATGCCACGCGGTTTGACGAAATGTTGTGGCGCGACGACATGTTGTAAATCATCTTGATAGCGTCGGGGTCGGTGGGAAGCGTAAATCCGGCAGAGTCACGCAGTTCCCATTCGCGCGAACGCTCATGGATAGTCTCATGCTTGAAGTCAATGCCATACGACAGGTTGTGATGCCTGATGCCGGTGACACCTTTAAGTCCGAGCGACATCACCGACATTTTAAGGCGGTTGCGCGCATGCTCGTGATAGCGCCCTACACCGAGTTCGCCGCCTACGGCGTTGCCGGAGTCTCCGCCGCCGGTAGTTCCTGCCTGGTCGAGCCAATATTCTCCGGAGATATCATAGCTTACAAGCTCATTTGTGAGATATCCGGATGCGAGGAGAGTGAACTTCGTTGCGTCAGACGGACGGTATGACAGATTCAGCGCTCCGAAATAAGTCTCGAACCGGTCTTTCTCTTTTCCGTCAAAATAAACTTTAAACTGTTTGGCATCTTCCGAGGTGCCGAAGTTTGTCTGCCGGCTTGTCGGTGTGAAGTTATAGTTGTTGACTGCGATATTGCCAAGGAAAGACAGCTGCCACCGGCTGTTCATCTTCAGCACCATGTTGGTCTGATAGTCAAGGAAGTTGGGATTGTACTCCCCTTTTGTATCCATAGAGCTCAGAAGCGACGAATTGCGCTTGTAGCGGAGTCCGTGGAGCTGCGAGAAATGGCGGGAATTCTGGCCGAGAGTCAGGCTTCCGCCCATCAGACTTGCCGACAGTGAGCCCTCGAAGGCCTCAGGTTCACGATAAGTGATATCAAGCACCGACGACATCTTGTCGGCATATTCAGCGCCGAACCCTCCGGTAGAGAAACCGATGGCACCCACCATATCCGGATTTATGATGCTCAATCCTTCCTGCTGTCCCGATGATATAAGCTGCGGACGATACACTTCCGTGCCATTGATATACACTGAATTTTCGTCGTAGGTGCCACCGCGCACCGAATATTGCGACGACATCTCGTTGTTGGAGTTGACGCCGGCAAGCGTGGCGAGCATAGCCTCGACACTGCCTCCGGTGGCATCAGGAGAAATTCTGACATTGGAGGCATCGATAGTCTGCATCTGCGAGGTCTGCTTCTTTATGTCGGTGACCTCTATCTCTCCGATTTCGTAGGTGGCGGGCATCATCTTGACATTCAACGTCACATCGCCTGCGGCATCGATAAGCCTGCGGTTCACCTCCTTGTAGCCGATGCAGGTGAACACAACGTTTATCGTATCGCGCTGCGGCACCGTGAGTGTATATGTGCCGTCGAGACCTGAAGTGGCACCGAGAGCCGTACCTGCTATGCGCACCGATACGAATTCGAGGTCTTTATCCTCGTTGTCAACGATCTTCCCGTGAAGTCTTACCTGGGAATAGCCGACAATTGCGCAGACCATGACAAGAACTGCCGATATGCAGAATTTATGTGGATTCATCTCAATAATTAGATATATGTTGGACCGGACCGTTTTTATCCTGATAAAATAACGATAAAAAACATGCAAAATTATATGTGCGAATGATAAAATGAGTAATTTTGTACTATGGAAGAACAAATAAAACTGTCATTGCCGCATCTCGCCGGCAACGAAAACAAATATGTGAAAGACGCTATCGATTCGACGTGGATTACTCCGCTCGGTCCTTACGTCAACCGCTTCGAGGCTCTGCTTGACGATTATCTCGGAGTTAAAAACGTGGTCGCTCTCAGTGCAGGCACTGCGGCCATACATCTTGCGCTTGACCTGCTCGGAGTCGGCAAGGGTGACGAGGTTATATGTCAGTCGATGACATTTTCAGCTTCGGCCAATCCCATTGTATATCTTGGCGCCACACCGGTGTTTGTCGACAGCGAGCCTGACACCTGGAATATCGATCCGCAGCTTCTGCGTCATGCCATAGAGCAACGCATCAAAGCCACCTCAAGAAAGCCCAAAGCCATCATAGCTGTTTATCTCTACGGCATGCCGGCAAAAATCGACGAGATAATGAAGATCGCAGCCGAGTTTGACATTCCGGTCGTAGAGGACGCCGCCGAGGCTATCGGCTCGGAATATAACGGACACAAGTGCGGCACAATCGGCCGCTTCGGCATTCTGAGTTTCAACGGCAACAAGATGATTACCACATCGGGAGGCGGCGCGCTGATATGTCCCGACGAGGAAAGCGCGCGACGCGCATTGTTTCTCGCAACCCAAGCCCGCGAGAACCGTCCGTATTACTATCACGAGACTATCGGCTACAACTATCGTCTGAGCAATGTCAGCGCCGCCATCGGTTGCGCGCAGATGGAAGAACTTGACTGGCGGGTAAACCGCCGTCGTGCCATCCACGGCATTTATGCCGATATGTTGCGCGGCAATGCCAACGTCTTGGTCCACTCCAATCCGGGTGCGGAGTTCAATTCCAACTACTGGCTGTCGACAATCCTGCTCTCCGACTCATCTCCCGTCACTGCTGACCAACTGCGCCTGACTCTTGCCTCACACAATATCGAGACACGTCTGCTATGGCGTCCGATGCACATGCAACCGGTTTACAGCGATGCGCCGGCATATCTCAACGGAGTGTCGGAGCGTCTGTTTGACCACGGGTTGTGTCTGCCGAGCTCCACTACCCTTTCCGACGAACAGATTCGACATGTAGCCGAGTTAATCAACAAATATACCGCTGTATGATGCCGACACTTGTAGCTTTCGACCTCGACGATACAATATATAAGGAGCGAGACTTCGTTATATCGGGCTACCGCGCGGTGGCCCGGGAAATAGCATCCATCGACAGCGCGTTCAACTACGACGAGATGGTGCACGTCATGGCTAACGCCCCTCTGAATCCGTTCGACTCGCTTAAGGAATATCTGCTCAACCGCTCGATACAGCAATCCATAACAGTCGACTATGATATTCCGCACATGGTAGCCACCTACCGCAACCATTATCCCGACATAAAGGCTGACGACGCTTTAGATGTCATCCAAAATCTTAAAGATGAAGGCTACCGCATAGGCCTGATAACTGACGGACGCGCCATCACGCAGACCAACAAGATAAAGGCGCTCGGCCTCGACCGCATTATCGCGCCTGACAATATCTCAATATCTGAACTTGTCGGCGGCGAAAAATACACACCTGTCGCTTTCGAGCGCATGATGAAACAGAATGCCGTCATTGACCGTTTCGTATACGTAGGCGACAATCCGATGAAAGATTTTCTCTGGCCCAACCGCCTCGGCTGGGTTACAATACAGCTTATCGATGACGGGCGCAACGTCCACTCCCAGCAAGTATCCCTTCCGTCAAATGACTACCGCCCCCAATACAAAATAAAATCGCTCGACGAGCTCCCCGCACTGCTCCATTCCATCTGACAGACAATCCGGTCTTATAGCAAAACCTTCGGCCGTGTTACATTGGTAGAAAAAAAATGGGAACTTATGGGAGACACGCTGTTTTATACTGGAATTATCATAGTCGCAGTCACGACACTTGTACTGTTGTTTTTCAGTATCAGACAATCTCACCAGCGACAATTGGTAAAGGATATGCCACTATGTCTGGAAGAATGGAAAACGTAATACCGCAAAAAACGTTTCTATTTTTTCATTGCTCAGATGGTCGGGATAGCAGTCGCGATTATCGGCCTTAACTTATGACAGACAGCAAACAATAAAACCGGTATTGCAAACGGTCTCATATCTCTCAAAAAAAGAATTGGGAGATTTTTTTATTTGTAAAGCAGCCTAAATTACAAAAAATACGCCAGACTTTTTTACACTGCATAAATATGTAGGGATGTTTCCTGAAGCATCCGCTTCTACTATTACTTTCAATATTTTAGCGGATGCTCCAGAGAGCATCTATACAAATTGGTATCATTTATGCACCGGAATTTCGGATTTACCCAAAAAAAATAGTAAATTTGCATGTCAAGAGTGACAAAATGTTTTATCGGAAGCGTTTAGTGCTTTTCTCAAGCGTGAATCTGGACAATTCATACTGTATTGAGAGACTTGCATGACGCTCCCCTTGGTTGTGTATAGCCATGACTATATACTTTCCGAGGCGTGAGCTTTATTCTTGTATCCAATACAGAGGTAGTCCAGAACCTGCGCTTGATATAAGTCTAACAGTCTCACGCCTCCGTTTTAATTAGAACTTTTCCGATGAGACTGCGGAAAGACAAAACAGCACAACAATGAGAAAAATGCTGCTATTGACCATGATATCGATGTTCATGATATCATGTTCCAAACTGCCCAAAGAGCGGGCAGTCAATGCCTCCGACGTAGAGGTGTCAGGGTTCATCAAAAACTACATTGAAGTTGTCGATGGATCATACAAGTTCACGACCGATGGCAAAGAGGGCCATATAACTGTGAAACTGAGACTTAAGGAACAGCCGACAGAAGCCTACCACGAAACGGCTTTCCCCAAAATAAGAATTAACGCTGTAGCTGAGAGCGGGGAAATATTCGACACAGGTGTCTATGGTTTCGAGGCAGAGCGTAAAGAGTTTGACAAGGTCAAAGACCTTCTTGCCGACGGGAAAGCCGGTGACACCAAGTCGGTAGCTTTTACCTGGCAATATCTGGGGCAGGACAAAGATCTGAGCTCAAGAATTTTCAATGAAGCGACAACATTTGAAATAATTGACGATGGCTTCGAGGCAGGAGAGAAACCTGTGAAGTCGGCCCAGGTAGAAGAAGATTTTGAAGAAGCCGAGGATTATGATGCCATAACCGAGGAACACCGTCTCAACGAACTTGCCAACGAGACTGGTGTCGTTGAAGAAACGGCAGCAGAGGTCAAGACCGTAGACTATGACAAATGGCTTGACCATTACGAAGCTTATTTCAATAAACTTACCAAATACTATAAGAAAGTAAAGAATGGCGACCAGAGTGCATACGCCGATTATGCAAAAGTTCTTCAGGAATTCAATCGACTGACCGAGGAAATGCACGGTGCGAAAAATCGCATGACACCCGAACAATTTATGAGAGCTTCTGAAATTTTACAGAAGTTTTCAAAAGAATTGCAATAATATTGGGAATGAGAGTGTTGCAAAACAAACTTTACGCGATAATTAACTGCGGACTGAAAATAATGAGTTCTGCAACACCCCCATTATAAAAAATCGTGTTGCTTTTGACTCAATAAAAAAGCCGAAGTCGGTGATCAGTCGACTTCGGCTTTTAAATTTTTAAGAGTCAATGCATATTGTCACGGTTAACTCACACCGCGACCAATACACGGCTATTACTTGCCAGAGATGCTGTCAGAGACAGTCAGACGTGCGCGGCCTTTTGCGCGACGACGTGCAAGCACTTTGCGACCATCGGGGGTCGACATTCTTTCACGGAAACCGTGTTTGTTAACTCTTTTACGGTTAGAAGGTTGAAATGTACGTTTCATCTTTATTTATCTGTTTAATTTGTTTGTTCACAATTCGGAGTGCAAATTTATGAAAATATTTCCTAAAATCCAAATTTTATTTCATTCCAGGCAAAAATAGACTCTCAGAGTCAAAGAGTATGGTGCGTCCGGGGTCATTTTTTACAGGCTGAAAGTTATCTGACGATATACCCCATAGAAAAGTGGCATTAATATGGTCGGGCGATTGCGGGTCAAGCGAATTCAGACGTACACGGCCACCGCTGCTGTGCACAATGTTACCCTGTCCGTCACGCAGCAACGCCACATGCGTGATGCGCTGAGTCGACGGATTTCCGAAGAAAGCGAGATCGCCGGCTTTCAGCTTGCGCCAATCGGTGATTTTTTCACCCATCAGCGCCTGTTTGGAGGCATCACGCTGCAACAACCGTCCATTGAGCCAATAAGCAGTCCATGTCAGACCGGAGCAATCCATCCCTTTGGGTGACATTCCGCCCCACAGATATGGTGCTCCGAGATTGTCCATGCCGTAGGCGATAACTCTGTCGACTGACAAAGGCTGTCGGCTCCATTCCGTCAGAGACATCAGCACATCGGCAGGAAGTGTCCCCTCCCGTCCGTCGGGAAGAATGACACGAGCCGTCAATGAGTCTCCGGGACAAACTCCATCATATTCGAGAATTGCACCCGGCACTATGTCGGAAATCTGCTTGCCGTCGTCATCGACAATTGCCAACTCCTTGTTGGTATTGACTATGACCCGCTCGGAGTTTTTCCACTCGTTATATTCCTCAGCCGAAACAGGATGCAACGTATTGCCAATAATATACCCTTTATAACCGTCGATTGTCTCTATCCGATACCATTCGCCCTCCACGGCAAGAATTTTAACCGGAAACCCCATAAGCTGCTGAGTGACAAGCTCACCTGAGTGCGACGGGCACGACCGCACGTATGCGGTGGAAATATCGACCAGAGCATAACGGTCAGTCGCAACGACTGATGACAGCGCCACGGCAAACAAAGCTGCGGTTATAAGAAATCGTCGGATTTTCATTTTCAGTATATTATATTATGACGTTCAATAATATCTTTGCATCGAGGGTGTTGCAGAACTCAGAAAATGCTCTTACAATATGAAGTTCTGCAACACCCTCAATGTTGATGACACTTGTTGCGAGGTGGTTTTGCGCCGCCGCAATCAGAGCCTTTATTTACCGGTAATGCGGTTGATTACCTCCTTGATCTGCCCCACGAGAGTGTTTGCTCGCTCTGCGTCGGCAGCCTCGGCATAGATACGAATTATCGGTTCGGTATTTGACTTGCGCAGGTGCACCCACGAGTCAGCGAAATCTATTTTCACTCCGTCGATATCTGTAATCTGTTCGTTGCCGAATTGCTCCTTGACAGATGCGAGAATTGCGTCTACATCGATGTCGGGAGTCAGCTCAATCTTATTCTTGACTATCTCATATTGAGGATAGGTGGCTTTGAGCTCACTCACCTTTTTTCCGCTCTTTGCAAGCAGCGTCAGGAATATAGCCACACCGACCAATGCGTCGCGGCCATAGTGAGCTTCGGGATATATGACACCGCCGTTGCCCTCACCTCCGATGACAGCACCGGTCTCTTTCATTTTAGTGACGACATTGACCTCACCTACGGCTGCGGCCGAATAGCTGCATCCGTGACGACGTGTCACATCGCGCAGTGCACGCGAGGAACTGAGATTGGAGACGGTAGCTCCGGGGGTATGACCGAGTATATAGTCGGCGACAGCCACAAGCGTATATTCCTCGACAAACATCTCACCATTTTCCATCACGATGGCGAGGCGGTCGACATCCGGATCAACGACAAATCCGACATCAGCCTTCGACTTACGCATCAGCTCTGAGATATCGGTAAGATTTTCCGGGATAGGCTCGGGAGTATGGGCAAAATGTCCTGTAGCCTCACAGTTGAGTTTTATTATATTTTTCACACCGAGCGCTTCAAGCAGACGTGGTATGATAATGCCGCCTACTGAATTGACAGCATCGACAGCTACCGTAAAGTCGGCTTTACGTATAGCCTCGACATCAACCAACGAAAGTGCCAGCACTTTACGTATGTGTTTGTCGTCGTAAGTATTGTTGATGTAAATATGTCCGAGACTGTCGACACCGGCAAATTCCAGTTCGCCGCTCTGAGCTATGGCGAGCACCTCCTTGCCCTGCGCGTCATTAAGAAATTCGCCTTTTTCATTGAGTAGCTTAAGCGCATTCCACTGCTTTGGATTGTGAGAGGCGGTTATGATAATACCGCCACAGGCCTGCTCCTCAACTACAGCTATCTCTGTGGTCGGAGTTGACGCCAGGCCGATGTTCACAACATCGAAACCCATTGAGGTGAGAGTGGCACACACTATATCGCTGACCATCGGACCTGAGATGCGGGCGTCGCGACCAACAACTATTTTATTTGTACCGACAGTAGCTGATTTGCGGATAAACGCAGCATAAGCAGCTGTAAATTTCACGATATCGACGGGCGAAAGACCGTCACCTTCACGGCCACCGATGGTGCCGCGAATTCCTGAGATTGATTTGATAAGCGACATTGTTTCTTTCTGATTTGTAAGCGTTAATCAACTTTTCGGAGTGTTTTCGAAAAGTCATAGTGATATTGTTAAACCTGAATATTCACGATGCCTGCCACCAGCCAATCAATATGGCTGGCGGAAATAGCGGAGATTGTACATATAAGGCACAACAGCCGCGATATCATCAGTGGGGCCAAGCTGCGACTTGACCACAAGATTTACCTCACAGTCAACACCGAGATACTTCAACGGCTCCTGTATTCCCATGCCGTAGGCCGAGGCCGATGACAGCATTGTGTTGCCGAAACGGAACGATGTGGCCTGCACATTGAGATTGTCGGAGTTGCCGCTACCCACCATCTGATCAGTGTCAAAATAATATTTAAGATTATATCTGGTGTAACGGAAATATATCAGTTCATCATCCTCAACCTTATTGTCAGGCGTTCCGGGATTGATGACCTGCATATACAGGTTGCTGTCCTCGTTGATACGGTAATACGGAGCATCCTCTCCACATTCAAAAACAGTGTCGGCAGGAATTTCATTCACCACCCGGTGGTTGGCAAGATAGTAGTTCACTGCATGGGTTTCCTCTGTAAGAAGATCGGCATAACTTTTTCCGCTGTCACAGCCTGTGAATGACACAACCGATGCCATTCCCGCGGCGGCCAACAGGCAAAAATGAGATAATTTCATTATTATTGTATATTTATTATTATCAGAGATTATTTTCAGTCATTCGACCGACTTGTTTCAATAAGTTGCTCAAACTCCGGCACAAGCTCTTCAAACCGGGTCACAGCTTCTTCCAGTGTGCCGTAGAACTCTCCACCGGCTGCATTTTTGTGTCCTCCACCGTTGAAATGTTTCTCACATATCTTATTGACGGGAAATTCACCTTTTGAGCGCGCCGACACCTTGATGTATCCGGTCTCTTCGCGGAGGAAAAACGAAAACACAATATCGGGAACACTCAACGGCACATTGACAAGACTCTCCGTATCGCCTTTCTGATAGTGATACCTGTTGAGTTCATCACGAGTCAGGGTAATGAGCGCCCCGTGACAGTCGTCATATATCTTCATCTTCTGCTCCACGGCATAACCGTTGAGACGCAGACGGTCAGGCGTATTCGAATTATACACCTTCGAATATATGGCATCTTTGTTTATTCCTTTTTTCAGAAGCTCGCTTATGACGATATAAAGATCCGGGTCGTTGGAGTTATAGGAGAAATTGCCGGTGTCGGTCATCATGCCGGTGTAAATGCATGTCGCCGCATCCTTGTCAATATAGGGAAACAGCTCAAGACGACACAGCACTCTGAACACAAGCATAGATGTCGACGACACTTCGGGATGCGAAATCCTGACATCGACAAAATCGCCGGGAAACAAGTGATGGTCAATCATGACCTTCGGCGCTTTCGACGCAAGCAACGCGTCGCCCACCTTGTCAATCCGCTTGATATCATTGTAGTCAAGCGCGAAAATCAAATCCGCATCACGCAGAAGCCGCGTGGCAAAGTCCTGATATTTCGAATAGACTACAATATCTTTCGCTCCGGGCAAAAACATCAGATTGCGCGGCGGCATATCGGGCGTTATCACCTTGACAGTCTTACCAATAGCATTCAACACATTGGCAAAACCGAGCGAACTGCCCATTGCGTCGCCGTCAGGAGCTATATGGCATGTGATCACTACATTTTCACAAGTCTCAAGCAGCCTGCGCAGTTCTTTTATATTATTTTCGTCAACCAAACGACTGAGCATATCTTTAATTCAATTTGTTTCAATCCACAAAGATAAAACAAATAGGTTTCACCGCAAAGCAATTAACCGTTTTTAGCAAAATGCGATGCAAAACCGGAATCCCGGAAATAATTTTGCGGTCAGCGACAAAACGAGTATCTTTACACGCAGATATTATCCCGACAGCCATAACAGATATATGACAACAATAATAACCGCACGGCACAAGTCACCCATTGGCGATCTGCTCATCGGCTCATGCGACAACCGGCTCTGTCTCTGCTACAAATGCGGAGACAAGCTTCAAGCCGCAATCGACCGACATCTGCGCCGCCATCTCTCCGACAATGACTTACAATATATAAATGGCACGTCCGACGTAATCCGACATGCCGCCTCACAGCTTGACGAATACTTTGACCGACAGCGCACAACATTTGACATCCCGCTGTCGCTTATCGGCACAGCATTCCAGCGCACCGTCTGGCGCGCTCTGACAGAAATTCCATACGGCGCGACAGCATCATACAAAGAACTTGCCCTGCGTGCAGGCAATCCGCTGGCAGTGCGCGCCACCGCATCGGCCATAGCCATAAACCCACTCACAATCTTTATCCCTTGCCACAGAATAATAGGAAGCGACCGCCGTCTGACAGGCTACAGCGGCGGTCTTGAAGCAAAGAAATTCATGCTTGAAATGGAAGCCGGCAACGAACCGCTGACAGGTTCGTGCCGCTGATACCGAATCTACATCTCGGGCTTTATTTCCGAGACCCATTGACGCATACGCAAGTCGGTGAGTTCCGGATGATTGACCTCGTCAAGAAGCAACCCTACATAAACACCGTCAATCAATGCTCCTGAATGATTGAAGCTATACCCGTCGGCATTGAAAGCGCCGATCATTTTCACGCCAGTCGTCGAAAACCTTTCATAAAGTTTACCGACAGCCGAGCAGAACGAATCAGACATCGTTTCGTCGCCACAGCCGAACAGAGCCATCGTCTTGCCGCTGAGGTCGAGAGCTCCCGCACCGTCGACAAAATCATACCAGTCATCCTGCAGGTCGCCCACGCCCCATGTCGAAGTGCCGAGCACCAGCACGTCATAGCCGGCAAAAGCCGAAGGAGCCACCGAAGCTATATCATGCACATCGGCCTCGGCCACATCAAGCATTTTTGCAAGTTTATGCGCGACTGCCTCAGTCGTACCCGTAGAAGATCCGTAGAAAATTCCAATCTTTTTCATGACAAATCAGTTAAAAGTATATACATTTAACATTTATCGGCAAAATCTGTTTAGCAAAAGATGAAAAAAGCGCATTTGTGTAAAAAAAAATTTTTAAATTTGCACTCTAAATTCTAAGAACAACTTCAAAAGAGTCAATATGTCTGACGTAAAAAAGATCAAAACCGCGCTTGTTTCGGTATTTCACAAAGATGGATTGGATGAAATACTAAGTATGCTCAACGCCGATGGAGTAAAATTTCTCTCAACCGGCGGCACGAAATCATTTATCGAGAGCCTGGGCTACAGCTGTCAGGCCGTAGAGGATCTGACCGGCTACCCCTCGATACTCGGAGGCCGTGTCAAGACATTGCATCCCAAAGTGTTTGGCGGCATACTCAACCGTCGCGACAACGAAGGCGACCGTCAGCAGATATCACAGTACGAGATACCTGAAATCGACCTCGTGATAGTTGACCTGTATCCTTTCGAGGCCACAGTGGCTTCAGGAGCATCAGACGAAGATATCATCGAGAAAATAGACATAGGCGGCATTTCACTCATCAGAGGCGCAGCCAAAAACTATAATGACGTCGTGATCGTGGCATCGAAGCAGCAGTATGCCCCGCTTGCCGAAATGCTCCGCACATCGGGCGCCAGCTCAACCCTTCAGCAGCGTCGCTGGTTTGCAAAAGAGGCATTCGCCGTTTCATCAGGCTATGACTCAGCCATATACAATTATTTTGCAGGCGAAGATGCCGACGACCTCCGCATCGTGCTCAACGGCCAGCGCGCCATGCGCTACGGGGAGAACCCCCATCAGAAAGGATTTTTCTACGGCGACCTCAACGCGATGTTCGACCAGCTCCACGGCAAAGAGATTTCCTACAACAACCTTCTTGACATTGACGCAGCCACCCAGCTGATGGCCGAATTCGGCACAGAGCCCACATTCGCCATACTCAAGCACAACAACGCATGCGGAGTCGCCACACGTCCGACCATACTCCAGGCGTGGACCGACGCACTCGCAGGCGACCCCGTATCGGCATTCGGCGGAGTGCTCATCTCCAACACCGAGATTGACGAGGCTGTAGCCGAAGAGATCAACAAAATCTTCTTCGAGGTAATTATCGCACCATCTTACACCGAAGGCGCGCTCAAAGTGCTCGAGCAGAAGAAAAACCGCATCATACTCGTCCAGAAGCAGGCAGCTCCCCGTAGCCGCCAGTTCCGTTCGGTGCTCAACGGCGCCCTCGTACAGGACCGCGACACCGCAACCGAAACTCCCGACATGCTCACCACCGTAACCAAGGTCGCGCCGACCGAAGGCCAGATTGCCGACCTGCTTTTCGCCAACAAAATCGTCAAGCAGTCAAAAAGCAACGCAATCGTACTTGCCAAAAACGGACAGCTCTACGCAAGCGGCATCGGCCAGACATCACGCGTCGACGCTCTCCGTCAGGCCATCGCAAAGGCACAGTCATTCGGTTTCGACCTCAACGGCGCGGTCATGGCTTCCGACGCATTCTTCCCCTTCGCCGACTGTGTTGAGATAGCCGACCAGGCCGGAATAACAGCCGTCATACATCCCGGAGGCTCGATACGCGACAACGACTCCGTTGAATATTGCGACGCCCACGGCATGGCGATGGTGACAACCGGCATACGCCACTTCAAACACTGATCAGGAGGTCAGCACTTATCATTATAACTCCAAAATTGACTGACATACAAAATGAGATTATTCAGCCTCACAAAAGAGATTGCCATTGACCTCGGTACGGCCAATACAATCATCATACACAACGATAAAATCGTTATTGACGAGCCCTCCATCGTTGCTCTCGACCGGCGCACCGACAAACTCATCGCCGTGGGCAAGGAAGCCCAGCTGATGGAAGGCAAGGAGCCTGACAATATCCGCACCGTGCGCCCTCTGCGCAAAGGTGTGATCGCCGACTTCAACGCCGCCGAGCTCATGATACGCGGCCTTGTGAAGAAGGCAAGCTCGAAAAACAACTGGTTCTCCCCCTCGCTGCGCATGGTCGTAGGTATCCCTTCAGGCTCGACCGAAGTGGAGATACGTGCGGTGCGCGACTCGTCGGAGCACGCCAACGGACGTGACGTATACATGATATACGAACCGATGGCAGCGGCTCTCGGCATCGGTCTTGACGTAGCTGCGGCAGAAGGAAACATGATTGTCGACATAGGCGGCGGCACCACTGAAATCGCGGTGATATCACTCGGCGGCATCGTGTCGAACAAGAGTATCCAGATTGCCGGCGACGACCTTACAGATGACATTCAGGGTCACATGCGCCGCGCGCACAATGTCAAGGTGGGTGTACGCACCGCCGAGCAGATCAAGATGCATGTAGGTTCGGCGCTGACCGAACTCGAAAATCCGCCGGAAGACTATATCGTGCACGGTCCCAACCAGATGACAGCGCTTCCAATGGAAATCCCGGTGTCATATCAGGAAATCTCTCATTGCATCGAGAAATCGATTTCGAAGATAGAGGCCGCCGTGTTGAGCGCTCTTGAGCAAACCCCGCCCGAACTTTACGCCGATATCGTGCACAACGGTATATGGCTTGCCGGCGGCGGCGCCTTGCTCCGCGGTCTCGACAAGCGTCTCACCGACAAAATCGGCATACAGTTCCACGTGGCCGACGAGCCACTTCTCGCGGTAGCCAAGGGCACAGGTGTGGCGCTTAAGAACATCGACCACTTCTCGTTCCTCATACGATAAACTCCGCATTACCCCGAAAGCGGGTGTTGCATAACCCGGAAAAACGGGATCAAAATGTAGGGACGCACGACTCGTGCGTCCGCCAATATCCTGATTTTTAGCTGTTAACTTCGGACGCACGAGCCGTGCGTCCCTACAGCATGAAGTTATGCAACACCCTCTTTCGACATATATCATACACAACTTCAACCCGGTCAATAACAAGCTGTCAGGTGCGCAATCTAATTGATTTTCTGGTCAAACACAGCACATGGTTTGTGTTTGCATTTTATGTGATAGTGAGTTGTATATTCCTGTTTGACAAAAACCCCTACCAGCATCATGTCTATATGACATCGGCGGGGAAACTGACTGCAGGGGTATATGATTTGTCGCATAACATCACATCATATTTCAACCTGCGCGAGACCAATGAGGAGCTTCAGGTGCAGAACGCCCGGCTTGAGGAGGAGCTGCTTGGCATGAAAGCCACATTGCAACTGTATCAGGAGAGATATTATGCCGACACGATGACTGTATCGGAAACGTTGCGCCCCTACCGGTTTATCATTGCGTCGGTCATCAACAACAGCATCCACAAACCCTACAATTACATCACTATCAACAAAGGAAGCCGCGACGGCATACGCCCGGAGATGGGAGTTGTCGACCAAAACGGCATTGTCGGTGTAGTGAACATCGTAGGAGACAACTATTCGCGTCTGATATCGCTGCTAAATCCGAATTTCCGTCTCTCATGCAAGGTCAAGGGAAACGACGCGTTCGGCTCGCTTGTGTGGGACGGCAAAGATCCGGGAGTCGCACTGCTCGAAGAGTTGCCACGCCACACTATCTATACGACAGGCGACACCGTAGTCACCAGCGGATACTCGGCCATGTTTCCCGAAGGAATTCCTGTCGGCATAGTGGCCGGAAGCGAAAAGACCATCGACGACAACTTCTTCACCTTGCGCGTAAATCTGCTGACTGACTTCTCACGCTTGTCGACAGTGAGAGTGATAGCAAGCGATATCGCAGACTCCATCAGGCAGGTCGAGACCGACACTAACGAAAGCAAGCAACAAAACAAACAGTAAGACACAATGGCAAAGACAGTTCTGCAATTTGTGATATTATACGTGCTTATGGTGCTGGCGCAGGTGATAGTGTTCAACCACATCTGCCTGTTCGGCTATGCCGTGCCTCTTGTGTTTATATATGTCATATTGAAGCTTCCGGTGACGATGCATGTCAACTGGGTGCTGACGATATCGTTTCTGCTCGGACTGACGATTGACATATTTTCCGACACCCAGGGCATGAATGCTCTGGCGTGCACAATACTCGGTCTGTCGCGCAAGCCGATATTGCGGCTGTATTTTCCACGCGAGGACGAAATGTCAACGCCGCAGCCGTCGTTCCGCTCACTCGGGGTGTCGGTATATCTAAAGTATGTGTTTTCGATATCGCTTATATATTGCGCTCTGTTCTTTTTCATAGAGACATTATCATTGTTCAATCCGCTGAGACTGTTTATCAAGATTGCCTCAAGCTCATTGCTGACTTTTATCATAATAATCGCTATTGACTCTTTAACAACCCGCCGACGTGAGAAAAGATTATAAGCTTGAAAAGCGCAAATACGTTGTCGCGTCATTCATAATATTGATTTCAATCATCTATATCGTAAGGCTGTATGCGCTGCAGCTCGACGATGACAAATATAAGGATTCGGCCGACAACAACGCGTTTCTGAAAAAAACAGTCTATCCTTCGCGCGGACTGATTTATGACCGCAACGGAGAACTGATTGTGTACAACCAACCGGCCTACGACGTGATGATGATACCGCGCGATGTGCAGCCGTTTGACACGCTTGACTTCTGCAATACGCTCAACATCACGCGCGAACAGTTTGACAAACGCCTCGTCGACATGCGCAAATCGACAGGATATTCGACATATACGCCCCAGACATTCATTACCCAACTATCGGCACAGGACTACGGACGCCTGCAGGAAAAGCTCTACCGTTTCCCCGGATTTTTCATTCAGAAACGAATACTGCGCCAATACAACCACAAGTCGGCAGCCAACGTGCTCGGCAACATACGCGAAGTCAACCCCAACGACATAAAGCGCGACCCTTATTACGAGCGCGGTGACTACTGCGGTGACCTCGGCGTAGAGAAAAGCTACGACCACCACCTGCGAGGCTTCAAAGGAAAGGAGATACTCATACGCGACGCCCACGGCCGCATACAGGGACGCTACCGCGACGGCGAGGAGGATATCCCCGGCATTGCCGGACGCAATCTCAAGCTAAGTCTCGACATCAATCTGCAGCAATATGCCGAGAGTCTGATGGTAAACAAAATCGGAGCGGTTGTTGCAATCGAACCGTCGACAGGCGAGATACTGTGCATGGTGTCAAGCCCGACCTACGACCCGACCATACTGATCGGCCGTCAGCGCGGAGAGAACTACGCCAAGCTCAACAACGACAAATATAAACCGCTGTTTGACCGCGCGCTCATGGCGGCCTATCCACCCGGCTCCACATTCAAGCCTACGCAGGGTCTGATACTGCTTCAGGAGGGGATAATCAATCTCCAGACCACTTATCCGTGCTATCACGGATATATCAACGGCGGACTGAAGGTAGGCTGTCACGGACACCCGTCGCCGCTGCCGCTGAAGCCGGCATTGCAAACCTCATGCAACGGATATTTCTGCTGGGGACTTAAGAACATGCTTGACAACCGCCGTTCGAAATACGGTTCGGTTGCCAACGCGTTCGAGACATGGAAAAAGCATCTCGTCAGCATGGGATACGGCTACAAACTGGGAGTCGACTTGCCGAGCGAAAGCCGCGGATTCATACCCAACGCTCAGTTTTACAACAAGATATATGGCGAAAACCACTGGAGTGCAAACACTATCATATCGATAGCCATCGGCCAGGGAGAAATCCTTGCCACCCCGCTTCAGATAGCCAATCTGTGCGCCACTGTCGCCAACCGCGGCTGGTTCATAACCCCGCATGTGGTAAAGGAGATACAAGACACCGTGCTTGAAAGCCAGTATCTTGAAAAACGCTTTCCGACAATTGACAGAGAGCATTACGAATCGGTGGCCGAAGGCATGCGCATGGCTGTAACGGGTGGAACATGCCGTCTGGCAGCGCTCCCCGACATAGAGGTATGCGGCAAGACCGGCACGGCACAGAACCCCCACGGCAAGGACCACTCGGCGTTCATCGGGTTCGCGCCCTATCATGACCCCCAAATAGCGATATGCGTGTATGTCGAGAATGCCGGCTTCGGTGCCACCTACGGTGTGCCGATCGGGTCGCTCGTGATGGAGAAATATCTCAAAGGTCAGATTTCTCCACAGCGAAAATATCTTGAGGACAGAATGTTAACATCAAATACAATAATCAGCAGTGGAGTCAAGAAGCACTGACAGAACATCAATATTTCGTTCGGTAGACTGGGTGGTGATACTTTTGTATCTCCTCCTTGTCATTGGCGGAGCCATAAGCATATATGCCGCAAGCTATGACTTTGACAATGCCAACATATTCTCGTTTGACGAGTTCTCGGGCAAACAGATAAGATGGATTGGATTTTCATTTGTTCTGGGATTTGTGCTATTGCTTATCGACAAGCGCATGTATGAGACATACGCTTATCCGATATATTTCGCGGTAGTCGTGCTGCTGATGGTGACGATAGCCATAGCGCCGAATATAAAGGGATCTCATTCGTGGCTGGTGATGGGATCGATGAGCCTGCAGCCGGCAGAATTCGGAAAGTTTGCAACGGCACTGGCGCTGGCAAAGCTTTTCAGCGGCTACAACTTCAGTCTCAACTCCAAGAAAACAAACTACATAAAGGCGATAGCCATAATCGGACTCCCTATCGTGCTCATTCTGGCGCAGAACGAAACCGGTTCCGCACTGGTGTATCTGTCGCTGATGTTTGTGCTTTACCGCGAGGGCATGAGCGGTCTGGTGCTTTTTGCATTTGTTTTTGCGATAGTCATTTTTGTCGTTACGGTGAAATACACGACGTCAGCAGTGCTCGGCCTGCCCACGGGCGAGTTTGTCGTGTTTCTGCTTATAGATCTGGCGATGGTGGCTATTGCCGCATTCTTCAGCAAGAGTTTTTTTGCAGCGCGAGTCCTTTCCCTGTGGTTCATACTGGCGGGAATTGTGATTACAGCCCTTGCCGAGATTGTCGGCATCGAGCTTCCCGGCTTCGCTACGATGGCAGGAGTGACGGCGGTCGCCATGCTCTATTGCGTCTATGAGATAATAAAGAGCCATTGTCCGAGGCTTATCATGCCGATAATCGTGGCCGGGGCGTCAATGGCATTCATGCTGTCAGTCAACTATGTGTTCAACAAGGCGCTGCAACCCCACCAGCAGACCCGCATCAAGGTGTCGCTCGGCATCGAGGACGACCCCCTCAAAGCGGGTTACAATGTCAATCAGGCGAAAATCGCAATCGGTTCGGGAGGTTTGAGTGGCAAAGGATTTCTCAACGGCACCCAGACAAAACTAAAATATGTGCCTGAACAGCACACCGACTTCATATTCTGCACAATCGGCGAAGAAGAAGGATTTATCGGCTCGACGATCACTATTATCCTCTTTCTCATACTGATACTGCGTGTGCTTGCAATTGCCGAACGACAGCCAACGCCATTCGGTCGCGTCTACTCCTATTGCGTCGCCAGCTATCTGATATTCCATCTCTGCATCAACATCGGCATGGTAATCGGACTGTGTCCGGTCATCGGCATACCGCTCCCCTTCTTCAGCTACGGCGGATCGTCGCTGTGGGGATTTACCGTGCTTCTTTTCATAATGTTGCGCATCGACGCCTCACGCAAGGAGTTCCGCAATTATTAACCGGAAGGAATGTATCAAATGTATTGTCAGATGTGATTTTGTTAAAAAAAGCAACAAAATTGCATTCTATAAATTTATTATATATCTTTGTAAGGATTATATTGTAAATAAGGATTTGTGGAGACTTGATTTTTTTACCTGAAAATTGAATATTATCAGACACCTTACATTTCTTTGCCATGGCTCTGCAACCATATTCTTTTGTAACCGTCAGCATTTCATTTAACCCAATAACTACCTGAATATAACGAAACCAACTTAAAAATTCATATATAACCATAAAATCACAACAACTTTAATCATGAAAAGAATCTTAACTACGTTAGCGGCATTGATTATGATGTCGACTTTGAGTGTTAAGGCTGCCATGTTCACTCCTACTCCTCAGCCTCTGCAGGAGTCGAGTAAAAATGTGGTTCTGACATTCGATGCAATGGAATCAGGAGTTGCAGGCCTGCAGGGTCTCAGCACCGACCTCTACGCACATATCGGTGTGCTCACCAATCTCTCGCCCGATGCATGGGCATACGCCTCTAAATGGGGAGACAATACAGCCAAATACAAGTTGACGAATATCGGCAACAACAAGTATCAGATCAACATCGGCGATATCCGCACATATTTCGGAATCACCAATGCCAACGAACATGTCAACAAGATTTGCATCATAGCCCGCAATTCAGCCGGCGACACACAGACATCCGACCAGTTTGTCGATGTGTATCCCGAAGGTCTTTATGTGTCTCTGACCACAACTCCGGCCAACACCACCATCACCAAAGCCACGGAAATCACCTTCACTGCTTCGGCGACACAGTCGGCCAATCTCAAAATCTATGTCGACGACAAGGAAGTGAAATCAGCAAGCAACGCCACATCACTTACCTACACCCAAAATTTTGCCACCCCCGGCGTTCAGAACAACGTAAAAGCCGTGGCTTCAAACAGCAACGGCACCAAGGAAGTAACCGTTCCCGTGCTTTACGTAAAAGCATCGGAGCAACAGAACTATCCCGGCGGCACACCCAAGCAGGGCGCAGTGAAGAATGCCGATGGAAGCGTGACATTCTGTATCGCCGCCCCCGGCAAGTCATCTGTGATTATCGTAGGCTCATGGGACAACTATCAGGCTCTTAGCTCCAACACAATGAAATATCAGGACTATAACGGCTTCCGCTATTTCTGGCACACAGTGAAAGGTCTTGACAACTCAACCTACTACCCCTACTACTACCTCGTGGACGGAAAATATAAAGTGAGCGACCCCTATGCACATCTTGTGCTCGACCACCTCAGCGACAAATGGCTTGAGGAAGATGTATTCGCCGATCGTCCCCGCTACCCCTACAGCCAGTTTGACGACACAATGCTCGCCGTCTACAAAGGCGACCTCCACGACACATACAAATGGCAGGTCAAAGACTTCAAGGTGACAAACCCCAACTCACTCGTCATTTATGAGCTTCTGCTCCGCGACTTCACGGGAACATCAAGCACTGCCGACGGCACTATCCGTCAGGCTATCGATCAGATACCATATCTTAACGAACTCGGAGTTTCAGCCATTGAGCTTATGCCTGTCATGGAATTTGACGGCAACAACTCGTGGGGCTACAACACAAACTCATACATGGCTCTCGACAAGGCCTACGGCTCGCCCGACGACCTCAAGGAATTTATCGACAAATGTCACAAAGCAGGCATTGCCGTTTTCCTTGACATAGTGTTCAACCACACCCCGGGTCTGCACCCCTGGTATGCCATGTATGATGCAGGCACAAGCCCCTTCTACAACAAGACCGCGCCCCACGACTACAGCGTGTATGAAGATATCCGTCAGGAATATCCCCTCGTAGAGCAGCACTGGGTAGATGTCCTCACCCACTGGCTCACCAACTACAAGGTCGACGGCTTCCGTTTTGACCTCGTCAAAGGTCTTGGTGACAGCAACAGCTACGGCAAAGGCACCGAGGCTTACAACCAGACGCGTATCGACCGTATGATACGCCTGCACGCCGCAATGAAGAAAGTCAACCCCAATGTGGTTCACATCAACGAGCTTCTGGCAAGCGCTGAAGAGGAAATCCCCCTGGGCAACGACGGCCAGTATCAATGGAACAACCAGAACGGCAATGCCATCAACTTCTCTCAGGGAAAAGCAGCCAACCTCCGTTATTTCAATGCTATGGAATGCGGCCGTCCGGTATGCTCGACCGTGGACTACGCACAGAGCCACGACGAACCCTGGGTAGGCAATAAATCAGGTGCGGCTACAAGCACCAAGATGAAGCGACTCGGCTCTATTGCCGCACAACTGATGATGTCGCCCGGACCGAAAATGATGTGGCAATTCGATGAACTCGGCTATGATTATCCCCTGACCGAGGCAAACCGCACCGACCCCAAAATCATGCCCCCGGCAGGATGGTACAACAGCAATGACCGCAAAGGATTAAAGCAGAACTATACCGACCTCAACTGGATGCGCCGCAGCAATCCTGAAATGTTTGACAAAGATGTGACTCCCGTCTACACCGATTTCAACCAAAGCACAAGTGCGCGCAGCATCCGCTTGACAAAAGGCGAAAAAGAAATCATCGCATTCATTAATCCGGGCTCATCAACCGCTACAGTCACCGTCTCAGCGACAAGACTGACAGCAGCCAACAACAATCTCCTGAGCGCCTCCCGCAACTTCACTCCCACGCTCAACGGCACCGGCACATCGGTATCGGTATCTGTGCCCGCCAACAGCTACTGCGTGTATGCAACCAAAGCTGTTGCAGGTGTAGATGATGTGATTACCGACGAAATCGGCAACACCGGCTGTAAGGTTTACGGCGGCATGGGTGAAATCATCATCGAAGGCGAATACAACAATGTAGCCGTCTACAACATGTCAGGCATGATGATGCCCTCGCTCAATGTGGCTTCAGGCCTCTACATCGTCAACGTCGACGGTCAGGTAACCAAAGTACTTGTAAAATAATTCAATTGCAAACGGGACAAAGCGCCCGACAGCATCAAAGCCCGGAGGCAAACACGCTTCCGGGCTTTTACTATTATTCAGAGCCGGCTCAATGCTGTTTTTTTGATAAAAAAACTGTTATACATCAAAAAAAGCACGATTGGCGATACGTTCAATCAACATGATTTGTTATCTTTGTATTTATAATTGTCGCGGCGGCGATATAACTGCCCCACAATAAGGAATCGAGTTATGGAATCGTTCGGACAGATCATATTAAGCGGCTTTCTCATCGGTGTGCTCGTATCGGCACCGATGGGTCCGGTAGGTATGCTCATAATCCAGCGCACGCTCAACAAAGGGCGCTGGGCGGCATTCTTCACCGGCGTAGGCGCCGCGCTGTCCGACGTGTTCTACTGTCTGCTCACCGGTCTCGGCCTGGCGTTTATCACCGACTTTATCGAGGCTCACGAATTTCTGCTGCAGATATTCGGCTCGGTGGTGCTCATAGGCTTCGCATTCTATCTCTTTCAGAAAAACCCGGCGCGCGCTCTGCGCAAACGCACGGAAAACAAAACCACTTTTTTCAAGGATATCGGCACAGGCTTTCTGTTCACATTCTCCAACCCACTGATACTGTTTTTCATAATCGGTCTTTTCGGACGATTCAATTTCTTGATGCCGGAATATCAGTATTACCACTATTCGGCAGGCTACTGCGCGATATTTGTCGGAGCACTCGTGTGGTGGTATCTTATAACATTTTCCATCAACAAGATACGCGCCCACTTCAACGTGCGCTCAATGTGGCTGCTCAACCGCATTATCGGCACCATTCTCATAGTAATGGCAGTAGTCGGCATTTACAAAGGCATAAGCGGATACATCAAAAAATCAGACAGCAATGAACAAATCACTACTCATACCCTACATCAAGGAGCTTGACAACATCACTCTCGACGAGGCGATGCCCATCATCGAAGAACGTGGAGCCCGATGCTCAATTGACTCGCTCAACTGGCCTAACGAGTATCCCTACCACCCGCTGACAGTTGTCAATGCGGCGCATTCCGACAAAGCGATATTTCTTGACTTCTTTGTGAGATGCAATTATCTCAGAGCGGTCAACTCCGAAAACAATACTCCCGTATGGGAGGACTCTTCGGTGTCGTTCTTCATACGTCCGTTGCCCGACGGCGATTACTGGAACTTCGATGTCAACTGCATCGGAGCCGTCAACGCCGCCCGACGCACCACGCGTCGACCCGTAGAGCGACTGACCGACGCGCAGATCAAATCAATCGAGCGTTATGCATCATGCGGCTACCAGCCTTTCCGCGAGGTCGAAGGACTGTTTGCCTGGAATGTGGCCGTACGCATACCACTGTCGCTTATCGATGTGGAATATGCCGGCACTCCCCTGCTGATGAAAGGCAATTTCTGCAAATGCGCCACCGGCACATCGCAGCCACACTTCCTTACATGGAACCCGGTGGGCACGCTCCACCCCGAATTTCACGCGCCACAATCGTTTGGAGACATCATTCTTGAATGAACTTCGGGCGCACAACCTCGACTTCGATTGCGTGAATGCCGCCGTAACAAGAAAAACTTACCTTAAACATATATTCTACCATGAACACGGATTTTTCTCTTCACAAAAACGAGGTGGTCCGATTTCTAAAAAAAGACCCCCGGCAATTCACCCGCGGCGACATCATGAGATATGTCGAATGCAACGGTATAGAGATGATAAATTTCATGTATCCGGCCGCCGACGGACGACTGAAAACACTTAATTTCATCATCAATGACAAAGACTATCTCCGCACCATTCTGTCGAGCGGAGAGCGTGTCGACGGCTCAAGCCTTTTTCCGTTCATCGAGGCCGGGAGCAGCGACCTTTACGTCATACCGCGCTACAGCACCGCATTCAGAGGCCCCTTTGCCGAGATACCGACTCTGACGATGCTATGCTCCTTTTTCGACAAAGACGGAAAACCGCTGGCAAGCGCACCGGAGATGACTCTGGGCAATGCATGCCGAAAATTCACCGAGACGACAGGTCTTGAATTTCACGCGATGGGCGAACTGGAATATTACGTAATCACCCCCGAACAGCATGACTTCCCTGCCCGCGACCAACGCGGATATCACGAGTCGGCGCCATTCGCCAAACTCAATGATTTCCGCACTCTGTGCATGAGCTACATAGCCCGGACAGGCGCCAGCATCAAATACGGCCACTCGGAAGTGGGTAATTTCGTGCTCGACGGCTACAACTACGAACAGAATGAAATCGAATTCCTGCCCGTGCCCGCACCCGAAGCCGCCGACCAGCTTATGCTGGCGAAATGGGTCATACGCAATCTTGCCTACCGAAACGGACTCAATGTGACTTTCGCACCAAAGATCACAACCGGCAAAGCCGGCTCCGGACTCCATATCCACATGAAACTGATGAGCGGCGACAAAAACGTCATGCTCGACGACAACATGCAGCTGAGCGACTACGCCCGACGCATGATTGCCGGACTGATGACACTGGCGCCATCCATAACGGCATTCGGCAACACAAATCCTACCTCCTACTTCCGCCTTGTGCCGCATCAGGAAGCCCCGACCAACATCTGCTGGGGCGACCGCAACCGTTCGGTTCTCGTGCGGGTGCCGCTCGGCTGGAACTCACGCACCGACATGTGCTCCGTCGTCAACCCCGCCACTCCGGCATCTGACTGCGACGCCTCGCAGAAACAGACCGTCGAGATACGCAGCGCCGACTGCTCCGCCAACGTATATTACCTTCTGGCAGCGCTTGCCGTGGCGGCCCGTCACGGTTTCGAAACCGACAACGCGCTCGACATAGCCGCCGAAACCTACGTCGACGTTAATATCCACGCCCCGGAGAATGCCGACCGTCTTGCCCGCCTCAACACACTGCCCGCATCGTGCGTGGAAAGCGCCGAAGCTCTCGAAGCGCAACGCAGCATTTATGAAGCAGACGGCATCTTCCCCGCCAATCTCATCGACCGCTGCATCTCACAGCTGAAAGCATTCGACGACAAGACCCTGTCGGCACGCGCCGCCGGCGACACAGCGCTGATGAAACAGCTCATTCATGAGCACTTCCATTGCGGCTGATATCGCCGACTCATAACGGCATAAAACCGCTCCACGTCATTATTAACGCAAAAATCACGACAAAACCGTGATTTTTGCGTTATATTTGTATATAAGTAACTGTTCAAAACATATACAACATGCAGGCTCTCAATTCAGAAAACATCATAATAGCACTGCTGCTGACACTGTTTGCCGGAGGTTGCACCGGCATAGGAGCTATATTGTCATTTTTCACAAAGCGCGACAACACCAAAATACTCTCCGCTGCAATGGGACTGTCGGCCGGCGTAATGGTCTACATCTCGTTCATGGAAATGCTGCCCCAGGCCCGCGAGGCGCTCTCCGGACTTTATGGCGAACGCACAGCTATGTGGTGGACGCTCGTGGCTTTTTTCGCCGGAATCGCTATAATAGCCGTCATCGACAAATTCATCCCGGAGGACGAAAACCCGCATGAGATGCACACCATGAGCGAACTGTCACGCCCCGACAACCATCACGCACGGCTTCGCCGCACAGGCACCATGCTCGCCATAGCCATCGGCATACACAACTTCCCCGAAGGGATGGCTACATTCATATCCGCCCTTGACGGCCTCGATGTGGCGTTGCCCATCGTCATTGCAATCGCCATTCACAACATACCCGAGGGCATCGCCGTGTCAGTGCCTATTTATCAGGCAACGGGCAACCGTAGCAAAGCTTTCCGCTACTCTCTGCTCACCGGGCTCGCCGAACCGATCGGCGCCATAGTGGGAATGGCGGTGCTTCTCCCATTCTGGTCACCGCTGGTCAATGCCGTATGCCTCGCCACAGTCGCCGGCATCATGATATACATCTCATTCGACGAACTCCTCCCGGGCTCCGAACGCTACGGACATCATCACCTCGCCCTTGCCGGAGTCATCACGGGAATGGCACTGATGGGACTCACCCTGATAGTGCTGTAAAACTACTCTCTGATATCGAGCAATAACGGATAACATAACGGCCGCGATTGGAAGCAATCACCAATCGCGGCCGTTGTATATCCGTTATATGCAGTGGCTCAGTCGAGAGCTACGTCAAGTGCCATATAGTGCTGATAGGGATGGTCGCACGCGGGGCAAGTCTCCGGAGGCGTAGTGCCTTCGTATATATAGCCGCAGACAAGGCATTTCCATTTCACAGGCTTATCGCGTTTCCACACTGTACCTTCTTTCACCTGCTTGAGATAGATGTCAAAGCGGCGACGGTGTGACTCCTCCACTTTGGCAATCGCGCGAAAATGCTCGGCAATCTCCGGGAAGCCCTCTTCATCTGCAATCTTGGCCGAAGCCATATATTGCTCGACACCTTCCACACGCTCTTCTTCAGAAGCAATGGCGAGATTGGTGGCCGTATCGCCTATGATGCCCGAATCCACATCAAGCTCTACGTTGACCGAGCCACCCTGCAGCATCTTGAAGAAAACCTTGGCATGACGCAACTCATTGTCGGCCGTCTCGCGGAATATCTGTCCTATCGGGAAATAATTCTCCTTGTCGGCCTGCTGCGCGTAAAACATATATCGTGTATAAGCTGTTGACTCACTCACATACGCCGCCACAAGGCAACGTTCGGTCTTAGTGCCGCGAATATCTTTTTTGGTTGACATAGTTAAAACTATTTATTGATTGAACTTTGACTATATAACGCGACACCCCCCAATTTGTTCAAACCAATCAGTACTCATCAGCAAATAACTGTTCAGCGGACAAATAAACCATACAACTCAAACTTCAAAAGGCAAAAGAAAGCAGTCTATAAAATTTTTTTAGTATTTTTGCAGACATTATTTCTCGATAAATGAAATTTTCTCATCATGATTAAACGGATTATTAATAAAATAAAGAAATATCGCAACGAGCGCTCCGGCGAAGACTATATAAGATACTTGAAATCCAAAGGAATTAAAATTGGTAAAGGAACTGTTGTTTTTGACCCAAAAGATATTTCAATAGATATCAGTAGGCCTGAATTGATAGAAATTGGCGAAAATGTATTTCTCCACAAAGGAGTACAGATTATATCTCATGATTGGGCGTCATATTTGTTTGTAAAACGATATGGCGATTTTATTCCTGCTCATGATAAGGTAACTCTCGGCTCAAACATTTGGTTAGGCCGAGATGTGACAATTCTAAAAGGTGTTACAATTGGCAATAATGTATTGGTGGGTTTTGGGGCGGTTGTCACTAAAGACATACCTGACAATAGTGTTGCTGTCGGTTCTCCAGCCAAAGTCATAATGACTCTTGATGAGTATTACGAGAAGCGAAAAGCCCAATACGTCAATGAAACCATCCGTTGCGCTATCGCAATTTTTGCCACCGGCCGGGAGCCTGTGGCGGAAGACTTTTATGATGACTATCCTGCCTTTGTCGATGCTCGCAACTACAAGGATTACAATTTCAATTATAGCAGACAGTTTCCTGAAAAATCCCAGTTTGATACATGGCTTGGAATTCATAAGGCACCATTCAACGGATTTGACGAATTCCTGACACATGTCAGAATGGTAATGGACACCCGGTCGCAAACTGATTGAATCAATAAATTATGGAACAGAAACGCAACAGCGACAACTATATCCTTTCCGATGCAGATACACCCGCTGACTTTACCGCATCAATCGAGAGCGTTACGCACCAGCCATGGAATGTGATAGAGCGCATAGTGCCGATGTCAAAAGCAAAAATACGGCGAGTGCTCGGCTTCTATCTGACTCCTCTTTTTTTCATGCTGAAGCACCCCAACGCACGCAACGTGATAGCATGGCAGCAGTTTTTCGGAATTCTGGCAGCATTTTTCAACCGCTACATATTTCACCGTCGAAATCTCTCGATTACGATAATGACGTTCATCTACCAACCCAAAAACGGACTGGCGGGGAAACTGTATTATAAAATGGTAAATAGCGCCATAAGTTCGAAATATGTCAAAAGCATAATCGTATTCGCGCGCAACGAGGTGGAGCACTATGAGCGCATTTTCCCGAAAGCCAAAGGCAAGTTCCACTTTGTCAAATTAGGCATACCGGTCGACAACTGCAATTATTATGACCCCGAACTGGCGTCTAATGATTATTTTTTCGCAACAGGCGTGAGCAACCGCGACTACAATTTCCTGATCGATGTTTTTTCAGGCATAAAAGCAAAGCTAAAGATTGCTTGCCCCAACATACCCAATACCGGGCAGGAGAATATCGAAGTGCTTGACAACTGTTTCAAAAACGACATGAAACGATATCTTTACAACTGCAAAGCGGTAGCTATCCCTTTGAAAGACCTTAATGTCTCGTCGGGACAGCTTGTCTTCATACAGGCAATGCAGTTCGGTAAACCGATCATCATCTCTGACAGCGGCTCCACACGTAGCTATCTTGAAAACAATGTAGATGCAATCATTTTACCGAATAATGTTGAATTATGGCGCGAAGGTATTGAAAAGCTCTTGAACGACAACAATATGTATGAAACAATGTCAGACCACAACCGCAAACGTGCCTTATCTGATTTTTCTATTGCAGGTTTAGGAGAAAAAATCGGCAAAATCGCAATGCTTTATGAAACTGTTTAAATTATATGATGCAGTTTCTTGGTAAATATAAGCGCCAATCACAAAGGTAAAACGACAACCTGCTTATTTTTTCTCAAGCGACCACCATTCTCCTATGATTTCATCCCATTTTGATGGTTTGAAAGGAACATTGCCTGAGAAATGTGCAAATGTCAGTTCTCCGAAATAAATCTTTCCGTTGACATTATACAGGTCTACCCTCACCTGACTTAGGCCTTTCGACAACTTACGCGCTATCTCAATCATCTCGTCAAAATTATTAGGCTTCGAGATAGATTTTTCGGCGTTGGGATGACCTTGTGTAAATGGCAAATGGTTAAAATCAATATCAAAGAAGTCAAAGCGGGTGTCATGCGGACGGTCTGTCGCAATAAACAGCATCTTGGGCTCACCATCGAAACAGAAAAATTTATAATCCTTAAGTTCCGTCCCGCTCTCGTCGACCATATATTTTTCAGCTATTATACGCGGCTTTACATCCTTGTATGGCCATTCCCGGTGTTCAAGATAGTAATTGTTGGCCATACTCTTTTCCAGCTTATTACGCGTTTCTTTCAAATCGAGAGACGATTTGTCATGACATATCACCACGCCACCGCTATCATGAGTCGTCTTGAGAACAAACTGCTGCGGGAGTGAGTCAAAATCAATATCGTCGAAACTGTCCCACACTCCAAGAGTAGGAATGATAATATCGTCATTGCCCATCACCTCAGCAATATAGTCCTTGACGGACGCTTTGTCGACAAGACGGGTATACAATGGATTTCTGTCATATAGCTTCATCCATTGGAGTTTCTCATTGTAAGTGCGCGGATTCTTTAAATTAAGACGTTTTTTCATCCCGAAAAAATACTCCCATCTGAGGTAACGGGCATCATTATTGATATGTTTTGACAATTTCCGTCTAAGTACAACCCCAAACAACCAGAAAGGGTCACTCAGGAAATATTTTATTCTGCCCACAATACTTTTATCAAGAGCCAGCTGCTTAGTACGTCTTTTCATATTCTTTATAATCAATATCTCTTTATCAACATTTTAATAGTTTTCTTCAGACTAAAGGCCGGATATAAAACTTTTGAAGAAATTCCGTCGATTAATTTCTGGCTATAAAACGGTGTTGACCGGTAATGATTAACCCAATCACACCATCTTGACGTAAATTCCCGCCAAGGCTTGGCACCGGCATAATGTATTATGACCGGAGATGTCACAGCATCAGTAATCTCCTCTTGTGTTGCCAGGCCCATTGATATGAACATATCGATGATTTCCGGTTTTATCGTGCCTGTGTAATTGAATTTAAGCGGCAGAAAACATATACGTCCTTTACACGTTATATTAAGAATATCCTGGTCTTGAAAACTATACTTTTTATCGATATGGCTCAAAAATATCGGCTTAAAATTTTCTTTCCGCAATAAATCATTATTAAATATCAATATTCCGGCATTTATATATTCACGATAATTCAAGCCATTATTCTCAATTTCCTTCCTTATTTTTCTATTTGTCGAAAAACCCGGAGTACGAATACCGCCAATCAGATTACCTTCACCTAAAGAAATATCATATAACTCGGCAATATCACCGGTCACCACGATATCCCCGTCAAGATATATCACCTTGTCGTGTTGCGGCAACAACCAGGGGATAAGCAACCTGAAATATGTGGCTTTTGTAATGCCTCTCACGCAAAACGTATCGTCAAACACATTTCCGACTGGTATAAATTCAATGGCACTGCCATATTTCTCAGCCAGCTCCTTAAGTATACGCTTGTCTTCATCGGTCACATCATCAGCGACAAGCAGATATATACCACACGCACGCGAAGCTTTGGCAAGCATCGACGAAATAGCCACATAGGTGGGCATTATAAAATTATGATCAGACGAAAATACTACCGGTATCATTCTGTTGTCTTTTTGATTAACCCTTCTTCATACTTACAGCCACTATCGTCAGAAAGTTCAACAACACCCTCTTTTTACGGTGCATATTATATATTGACTTTAGCAATCGATATTTAATTCCTTTTCTGAAAACAAAATTTTTAGAATTCGAAAGAAATTCACCGTAGGCCTCGTCCTGAATGATTTTTTTGAAAATTTGATATTTCCTTCGAAGAGAGATTTTTGATTTCATTATTGGAAAACGCATCAGGAAGTACACTTGACAAAATGCATAGGCATTCCCCGCTCCCTCATGCTCTGTTCCTCTGTATATTTCATTTACCAAACCGGCGGTGGACAGTGCTCTTTTAAAGGTGCTCTCATTATATGTGCGTGACAAACTCTTGGCATTATATACATAGTTATATAGCGCCTTGGGTAAATATGAAAAGCTGCGACATCTTTGCAGAAACATAAGTGTGAACGGAAGGTCTTCCGACATGTATTCACGTTCGCTGACAAATTTAAAATCAATCAGCTTGAGTCTGTACACCCCATGCCACACGCTGAAATGAAGCGGTTCATGACTGAAATCCAAAACAAAACGTCGGGACAATTCTGACACTTCACCATCACGGAATGTCACTCCGCTCATGTCTACGTAATCCACAAAATTCTGTGACGGCAGTTGCTGCCTGAAACCACAATATACACAATCCAAATCTTGTTCTATCGCTTCATGCATCAGCTCCTTATACATATCGGGCTCAAGCCAGTCGTCAGAATCAACAAAAGCCACATATTCGCCGGTAGCAACCTCAAGTCCGGAGTTGCGCGCTAACCCAAGGCCTGCGTTTTTCTTATGCACGACTTTTATTCGGGAGTCGCGTTTAGCCCACTCCTCACATTTTTCCGGACACCGGTCAGGCGAGCCGTCATCCACAAGTATGATTTCAAGATTTTTATAAGTCTGATTTACGATGCTCTCCATACAACGGTCGAGATAATTCTCTACATTGTATACCGGAACAATCACGCTCAACAATTTATTTTCTTCCATAAAACCGACATGTTATTGCACTATATCCCATACAAATGCACTTCCAAACAGTCCGGGTTTGCCTACCTGCATGAAAAATTTAACATAATACGTCACGATAAAGAGACCGATAAGCACCCAACTCGTCACTGTATATTTCTTATCGGGTTGAAGCACTCCGCCTATTATTATTGGAGCGAAAGGCCATAACCACCATGCCATGCGGTTGACCAGTTCGATATTGCCGCCGACTGCACCTATTATAATAGCAAGATAAGTAGAATAATAAGCAATTCCAAAGCGTGGGTCTCGCCTGCATACCGCAAATCCGAACCATATTATCGCACAATTACACAAGAAGCCGGTAATCTCCCTGACTATACTGTTTTCAATACCCATCGCCGCGTCAAGGTCACCATCCGAAGTAAACCATCTCTCACTGTTGTCTGCATAAACTTCAAAATTCGTATCCTCAAAAGAATCTGCCGATGCCTGCAGCATATCGGCAAAAATATCCATATTGGCAACATTCCAAACCACAGTAAGTATGATGTAAAATCCCAATAAGGGCAATGCCGACTTAATATACTTGGTAAAATTAACGTAGACACACAACAGAAATACTCCTACCGCAAATAATCCGCTGAGGTGTATAAGCGGAATTAGAATAAGCATCACATACATCTTCTTGATTTTATTCTGAAGATAACTGTTGTATGCAAAAAACAGGAAAGAGATTGCTATAAACTGTCGAATAAAATTTTCCGACGCATCGAGTGTCAACAGATAAAATATCGGGATTATCCAAAACGCGTATTTCTGGAAATGCTTCACTACAAGCATAAAGCCTGTAATAAACAACCAACTGTAAAATAGAAATCCGAAATAAAACGGAATATTGAAATTACGCATGAACAACACAAAAAAATCATAAAGAAATTCTCGTGTTATTCCGGTTCCGGCATACAAGTCATATTGCAATTCCTGAGCATAATGCGGATAATCTACGCCGCGATCGAAACGCAATCCTTGTATCAAAGTATACAATATTATTATCGGAATTGCGTAATACCAGAAATAATTGTTGTTATTGTTTTTATATGCGATGCCCCAGCCGCAGAACATCAGCACGGCAAGAAGCAACAGTCGCAACCCCCAGAAGGTCGAGACACTTTCAAGCACTATTTCCTTACACAGTATCATCTAAACAGTTTTTTATCGGGAGAAGCTCTATCAATCGATGCTGAAAACCAACATACCGGGCGCTATATGTCATAGGAGAAAACCTTTTACGCTCTTGACATACCGATGCATCACAGGGTGTATTCAACTGCAATCCGGCTGTCAGGACGTTGCCGTCAGTTGGCAACGCCTTTGCAGCCCGACCTGCTATTTTTCAATATCAGGTTGATCATTTGTCTTTGTTCCCGTAACCATAGCCGTAGCCATAGCCGTAGCCGTACGATGCCTTGCCTGAGCCTCCCTCAACGGCATTAAGCACTGTGGTCATGTTCGTATATCGCTTGTGCTCGTAATATTCCTGCAGGGTATCAAGGAAATCGCGTTTAAGATTTCCTACCCTAACTACATAGACCGTGCGGTCTACCACTCGAGTTATTACCGACGAGTCGGTTACAGGCTCTGTCGGCGGACAGTCAAGAAGCACCACGTCATAACGACTTTTCAACTCGGAGATGAGCTCTGCGAAACGAGGGCTGTCAATCAGCTCGGCCGGATCCGGAGGTATCACACCGGCCGGAACAACATCAAGATACTCCATGCCCGATGCATTTTTGATTGTGATATCATCAAGTGTGGCTGTACCCGAAAGATAAGAGGTAACACCACGGTGCGGAGCGCCGAAACTCTTCGAAAGTGTCGCCTTGCGCAAGTCGACATCGACCACCGCCACTTTTATCTTTTTCAATGCGTATGCCGCCGCAAGGTTGAGCGACACAAATGTCTTTCCTGAACCCGGTATCGCCGAAGTCACCATAGTGACTATGCTCTTGTCATCGCGGCCGGCCGCTATGCGTGAGTTCATGAGCTCAAGATTGGAGCGTATCATGCGGAACGCCTCATTGATTGCCGACCCGTTGCCATGCTTGACAACAATATCGCTCGGCTTGTCCTCGCCTCCCTTTTTCTTAAACAGACGTTTCAGTCTCGACGGTTTCTTGCCATACAATGGCACACTGCCCAGGAATGGAGCTTTGAAACGATTATCTATATCAGCCTTCGTGCGCACCATCGTATCCATGTTATATTGCACGAAAATCAGCCCTGTGGGCACTGCCATTGCAAAAAAGAAAGCAAACAGAAGTGTTTTCATTCCCCGCGGAGCCACCGGCTTGCTGTCACCCATAGGCGGAGTGATGACGCGGGTATTATAGGCCGTGAATGTCTTTGACAGGTCATTGGCCTCCTTCTTTTCCAAAAGATACAGATAGAGCGCTTCCTTAACCTTCTGCTGACGCTCCACTCCAAGCAGGTCATTGGCCTGTGTCGGACTGTTGGCTATACGTCCCGATGTACGGTTGCGTTCTGCCACCATGTCATTGAGTGCCGTTTTCAACTGCTCGGTCTGCGTGCTCACCGACTGAACAATCGCCTTGCGCATCCCGTCAAGACGACGGTCAAAATCCTTCACCAGCGGATTGCTCGTCGAATTGTCTGAAACCAGACGGTTACGCTCCATAAGAGTCGTGTTATACTCCAATATTTCAGAATTGGCCGAACCGCTGTTGGCAAGTCCGGTTATCGACATGCTCGGAAGCACCTTGTCATAATTGTCAGGATTGGATATGAACTCCTGAAGATGCTTTGCCATCGTATATTGGCTCTGAAGCTCAAGTATCTTCTTCTCCGCCTCCGATTGCTTTGCGAGGTCAACCGACACTATCGCCTGCAGGTCAGGCAGCGAATTTTTTGATTTGTAATTTGAAATAGACCGGTCGACATCAAGAAGCTCATTCTTGATTATGTCGATACGCTGGTCGATAAATTCCGCAGTGGCATCAGTCATCCGGTTCTTGTCATCAATCCATTTCTCATTATACACATCAATGACTGCATTGATGATATCCGACGCACGCTGACGCGAATGATCGGCAAACGAAAGATTTATAACCGAAGCCTTACGGTTGGCAAGCACTGCGTTGAGTCGGCTCGTATACCCCTGCACGCGCCATTCCACCGGCGTATGATAGATGTTTATGCGCATCGGTTCTTTCAACTCTTTCGCTTTATACTCCGGATTGGGCGATATCACCAGTGTTCCCGCCGGGGTAGCCACCGAATCCACTCCCTTGTTCAGATCGAGAGTAAATGTATCCGAATATTTAAATTTCTCGCCATTGCCCTTGCTTTCAATCTTGTTAATCACAAATTTATTGTCAACACCGAGATCTCCGGTTACCGAATACGAATACCTCTCATCCGGATTTGAGAATGTCAGCACGAATGGCTGGTTGCTGCCATAGAGAGTCTTGTCGCGTAATCCTCCGGTCTGCTTATAGTCGGTGTTAAGACCAAGTCTCTCTATAACCTCAAGCATCACGGCGGGCGACTTCATAGCTTCGAGTTCGTTGTCGACACTTGACATGGGCGTGACTCCGCCAAGATCGCTCAATGCTGCCGCCATATTGCCGAACTGCCCTCCCTTGCTCTCCTCCTTGATCAGGACTGAAGCGGTGCGCAGGTAGGTCGGCTCCGTGCTGATCAGCTTATACACGGCGAAACCCATGATTATAAGCAGAGAAATCGCATACCACTTCCAATGCGAAAGGCATATTCTTAACATTTCTTCGAAAGGTATTCCTTTCGACTTCTTATCCTTCTGGTCCGTATCGGTAATTTGTGACATGTTTTTTATCGTTGAATATCTACGTCTTTTTTTTAAATCTGTTGGGGAGAGATAAGCTTGATATCGGTCACTTATTTAAATATCAGCACCGCGATTGAGGTCAGCACCGAGGCAATAGAAATCCAGAACGAAGTGGAAATCAAGTTATTGCCATTGACGGTCGACATACGCCCGCGCGCCGGATTGGGAGTTACATAAATAACATCATCCTGCTGTATGATATATGCAGGCGATTTCGACACCTTCTCCGCATCAGTCAGATCTATATTGTAGGTCTTGAGTATGCCATCCTCTCGACGAAGCACCTTTACACCTACACGGTCACCGTAAATCGTCAGGTCTCCGGCATTGGCAAGCGCGTCAAGCACCGTCAATCTGTCTCTGTCAAGCGGGAAACGCCCCGGTTTGGCAACCTCTCCGGTCACCGAATATGACACATTGACGAAACTTACCGACACTACCGGATCGTCAAGCAACTTCCGCGATACAAGTTCAGCCTTGATTTTATCGGAAATCTCTGTCCTTGACAATCCCTCGACCTTAATCTGGCCCAATATCGGAAAATTGATATAACCCTCTTTGTCAACCGTATATGTCGCCACCTGCTGATTATAGGCCTGCGAAATTCCTCGACCGGCAAGCGTCGTCACAAGCGGAAGATTGAATATCGCCGCAAGCTCCGGATTCTGACTTGTCACAATTATCGAAATCTCGTCGTCAGGCTTCGCTACAAGGCCGTTATTATGGTCGATCTCAAGCACTTTCTCAGTTTCAAGATCCTGGAAATAGACAATATTCTTCGGCATTCCGCACGATGTAAGCAATAATAGCGACGGTAAGAATATCTTGACTAATTTTTTCTTTATCATGATTGTTTCTTTGATTATATCATTTCCTTAACGTAAGCAACTGATGCTTTATTATATTTTATTAAGATTTTTTTATCATAGCAGACTCTGTGCAATCTGAATTGACAGTCAATCCACCGTCAATTCATCATACCGCGACAATTCCACCAACACTTTGTAATATTGACGTTGAAGCTCTATATACTGCACATTGGCATCTACGAAATAATTCATATCAAAAACAAATTCAGTGAGCGTGATTGCGCCGGCATCATAAGCCCGACGCAGCAATCCTGCGTTATCGCTTGCCGCCAATGCCTTGCCATACTCTGCAATCGCATCTTTCAGAGCAGTCGCCTTGCGATATGATGCATCCACTCTTTTCTCAATCTTTATCTCCTCGACTCGCTCGCCGAATATTGCTGCAACCTCTTCCGTGGCCGCGGCCCTACGTTCTTTAGAGGCTCGCCACAGAGGCACGCTTATTCCAACAGCAAATCCGTTGAAAAGTTCACCATCCTCATGCGAAAGACGATATCCTGCGCTGAAACCGGGCAGAGTGCTCTTCGTGGCCACCTCACGCCGGGCTTTCGCCACAAGTGCCCGGTTTCTCGCCAGATACAGCGACGCGTCGGCAGCCTTGGCTTTAGCCATATATTGCTCAAGACTTTCAAATTCAATCAATGGAAAATCGGCTATAGAGCCGCAACGCTCTGCCTGTTCTCCGGCGTTTTCTGACATCAGAAGCAACTCAGAAATCAGCTCTTCTTTCAATCTTTTAGCCCCTGAAAGTTTCATTTTGAAATCAGCTGCCTCTATCCGCATCTTGTTCACATCAATGACTGTGACATCTCCGCGACGGTAAGCCGTCTCAAGCGTTTCAAGCAATTCGCTCCAACCGTCAGCTGCGGTCGACAACTGCGCGATCACCTTATTGGCAGCTATTATGTCAACAAGCAGTCCGCGCAGTTTCATCCGCTGCTCATTGACTGCCAGTTCACTGTCTATTCGCAATCCGTCTTGTTCAAGTCTGATCTGACGGCTGCGAGTGCCATACACACCCGGCCAGTCAAACGACTGCGAAACCGAAAACTCATATTTACGATCCCCTTTCCCGGTGCTCAGAAATTCAAATTCCGCCTCCGGGTCAGAAAGCGTATTCGATGCTTTCAGCGCCTCGCTCTCCGCTGCTGCCTGCCGGCGCGACAACTCGAGCTGCCGGTCTCCGCCAAGCAACGACGACACTATATCGTCGAAATCAGCAGCTGCAACCGACATCGCTGAAAGACATAAAAATGATATTATCGCTATATTCCTTATAATATAGCAGGTATTATTTTTTTTCAAACGTTTTATTTCTTTATAATTAACAAATCTCACGGCACATTACATGCCGTTAAAACAGGATTTAATCCCCGCAAAATTACACAAAATGTCGGTATTGACAAAGCCACACCGACATTTAGGCATCTACTTTGCATATATAACCATTCTACATTCTCACTCCCGTACTGTATCACACACAGCATCGCGCTGTTGCTTCTTTCTGTGAGCGATATATAAAATCGGAACGATAAACAGATTGAGAAATGTCGACGAAGCGAGCCCGCCGAGTATCACAGTAGCCAGCGGCGACTGTATCTCATTGCCGGGGTCTCCGCCACGCAGCGCGAGCGGTATCAGTGCAAGCGCCGAAGTCAACGCTGTCATCACTATCGGCGTCAGACGGTCAAGCGACCCTCTCTTCACAGCATCCGTCAGCTGTAGCCCCTCTCCGACAAGAGCATTGTAACGCGATATCAGCAGCATTCCGTTGCGCGTCGCAATACCGAGCAGTGCGATGAACCCGATTATCGCGGGAATGTCGAGATTGCCGCCCGTCAACTGCAATATAAACACTCCGCCTATCATAGCCAGAGGTATATTTACAAGAATGATAAGCGACTGGCCGATATTCTTGAATTCGAAATACAACAGAGCCAATATCGCAAGCAGCGCCAGAGCCGACGCATATAACAGACGCATCGACGCCTCTTTAGCCTTGGCCGACTGTCCGGCATCCTCTATCGTGTAACCTTCCCGGAGACTTATGCTCTCGGAGACCTTTCCTTTTATTTCCTCAACGGCAGTCGTCACGTCGCGCCCCTCGATATTTGCCGATACGATAATCCGGCGACGGCTGTTCTCGCGGTTCACCGTATTCTGGCTCTCGGTATACCTTACTTCGGCTATATCGCCGAGCGTAACCTTACCGCGCGGAGTGTCAATCGCCACATCCCCAAGCCTGTCGACAAGCGACTCCTGCGGAATATCATATCTCAGTGTGATATCACGCGGATAACCGTCGGAATACACCTGCGACACCACGATGCCCGACATGGCTGCTCTCAGCGCGTCATTGAGCATCGCCGGAGTCACCCCGTAACGGGCCATGAGATGACGACGTGGAGTCACCGACAGTTCCGGACGACCCATCTGCTGTTCAATCGCCACATCACGCAGTCCGTCCGTGCCCTCCATTATCTCTTTGAGCTGACTTGCCGCACGGTTAAGCTCTTCGAAATCATCACCGTAGATTTTAAACACAATCGGCGACTCCGACCCCGACAGCATCGCGTCTATGCGGTGCGATATGGGCTGACCGATTTCAATATTGACTCCGGGTATCACCGCAAGGCGTCGGCGCAAATCATCGGCAATCTCTCCGCGGCTCCGGTCGCCGAGCGTATAGGGGGCCTCTATCTCCGACACATTCGTGCCCAGCGAGTGCTCGTCAAGCTCAGCTCGTCCGGTCTTGCGGGCTACGGTCTCTATTTCAGGCACTTCAAGTATGATTTTCTCTGCCAGACGCCCTATTCGGTCACTCTCGTCAAGCGAAATGCCGGGAAGCGCGCTTATATTTATTGTAAACGACCCCTCGTTAAACGGCGGAAGGAAGCCACGGCCCATATTGGCGAACATAACCACGGCGGCCGCAAACAACACTCCGGTCACCGCAAGCAACACAGCCTTATGCCTGAGAGCCAGACCCAGGCCGCGGCCATAAACCCGCTTCAGACTGCGCATCGTGGCCGGTTCGCGCGTCAGCGCCGCCTGCGAGCCTTTGGTGCCGAGAAGATAGCTGCACACAACCGGTGTCACCGTCAGCGCCACAAGCGTCGACGCGGCAAGCGCTATGATAAACGCCACACCGAGAGGCACAAGCATCCTCCCCTCAACCCCCGACAGAAAAAACAGAGGCATAAAGCCTGCAATGATTATCAGCGACGAGTTGAATATAGGCATTCTCACCTCTTTCGACGCGTCAAACACCACTTTTACCATACTTTTACGCTCTGCTTCTGGCAACCGGCTGTTCTCACGCAGACGTCGGCTCACATTCTCAACATCGACTATGGCGTCGTCGACAAGCGAACCGATCGCTATCGCTATTCCGCCGAGAGTCATCGTATTGACAGTGATGCCCAAAGCATGCAATATAAGCACCGTGATGATTATCGACATAGGCAATGCCACGAGCGACACCGCCGTGGCTCTCACATTCATCATGAAGAAAAACAGCACGACAATCACCATTACGGCACCCTCAAACAGCGATGATGTCAGATTTGATATCGAGCGGTCGATAAAATCGCGTTGCGCGAATATGTCGGTGGAGATATTCAGCTCTGCCGGCAACGACTTCCGCGCCTCCGCTATCACATCAAGCAACTGCTCTGTCAGGCGTATCGTGCCTGTGCCCGGCTGCTTAGTCACTGTCATGATCACTGCGGGAGCTCCGCGATATGAAGCCACACCGGTGCGCGGAGTCTTGCCTCCCGGGCCTATGCGGGCAATATCATTCAAGGTTATGATTTTACCTTCATCGGCAATTATCACCGTGTTGCCGAGCTCGCAGGCATCCTCGGTCGACACATCGGCTTTAACCACATATTCATTGCCATAGCCCTGTATTACGCCGCCTGCACTGTTGGCATTGACATCACGCAGCGCATCTGTCACATCAGCGAGAGTGACTCCGAGATTACGCATTCTGTCTCCATCAAGCGATATCTGCATCTCCTCCTCTATTCCGCCGATGACCGACACCGACGACACTCCCGACACGCTCTGCAACGCCGGCCGCAGACGCCGGTCGGCTATCGTGCGAACCTTGTCAAGGCCGAGACTGTCGGAACTCAGCGCCACGATCAGTATCTCGCCCAATATCGACGACTGCGGACCTATCACAGGAGTCTCCGCCATCGGTGGCAATTGGCTCTCGACCCGTGCAAGGCACTCCGCAATAGCCTGACGCGCAGTCAGCGGCTCGGTGCTTCCCGAAAACTGTATGTTCACCACCGAAAATCCGGTTGTCGACGACGACCGTACGCTCTCGACGCCAAGCGCGCCGGCCACTGCCGTCTCTACCGGATATGTCACCATCTTCTCCACCTCCTCGGCGGCCATGCCGGGAGTCTCTGTCATCACAGTCACCACCGGAGCGTTGAGATCGGGAAAGATATCTACTTCGGTGCGCAGCAGCGTAAACACACCGCCCATAAGTATCACCGCCGACAGCAGCAACACTATCAGCCGGTTGTCAAGTGAAAATTTTATTATCCTGTTAAGCATAAGGCATCGGCATTAATGGTTGTGGGTATGACCGGGAGGTGTCGCTCCGGAGTTTTCTGCCAGTCGCACGAACGTGACTCCTTCTGTCACCACAAGCTCGCCCCCTTCGAGACCGGTCACCTCCACCATCTCGCCGTCTGTAGCTCCGATTGTAACCGGCACACGGCGGTAGTGGTCGCTGCCGCGCTCCTTCACATATACCATCTTCTGCCCCATGCGGTCGGTGACAGCGGACAAAGGCACCGCTATGACACTCTTTACTGACGATGTCGGCAGATATACTTCAGCATAACCACCGGCCACGATACCATCCATAACCGGCAGCCGGAAATACATGCTTACGTATCCCGGAGCGGGCGACGGACTGTTGACTCCCGACACTGCCGAGGCCTCTACCGTTCCGTCAATATGAGGAAATTTGACTTTGGCTGCCGACACATTCTTAAGATTGCCGCTCTCTCTGACAGGCACATCAACCCGCAAGGTCATGCCCCCGTCTCCTGCTATCATTCCTATTACATCGCCGGCATTGACAAAGCCGCCCTCACCGGTGGCAAGCGATGATATCACTCCGTCAATCGGAGCCGTCACCACACTTCCTGCGCCACCCGACATATTGTTTCGGGCCCGCTCCAGATTAGCCACAGCCTGATTGTATTCTCCGGCCGTAACAATCCCCTCCTCGCGCAGCGGTGCAAGCCGTTCAACTTCCTTTTGTGCCGCCTCAAGCTCGATTTTTGCCGCCTGCAACTGGTCGCCTCCGGCCATTCCCGATGTCGAAACACGGCCGATGCGCGCACCGCGTCTCACCGAGGTTCCTGCCGAGATTCCTTTGTCAAAACTTACCTTTCCTGACATCGGCGCGGAAATCACGCCCTGACTCGAAGGATTATACTGCACCTCGCCCGCCGCCACAATCGGGACTGTGAATTCTGCCGGTTTAACCTCACTGACCTTTATGCCCAGCTCTTCGGCCTGATGTGCATGTATCTCTATCTCTCCGTCATGATGCTCATGACCCTTCTCTGCTGCTTCATCTGCATGCTCGTCGCCATGCATGTCATGACTGTGGCTGTTGCCGCAACCTGCCAGCGCAAGCGACGCCGACAGTATAAAAAAACTTAAATATTTCATCGTAATGTAATTTATTGAAAAACTGTTTCGCCACAGAGCCATCGTCACTCACGACATCTCCGCAGTCATCTCATTTTTTATACCGCAAATTTAATCATCGGTTTATGCAACCGGGTGTCAAAATCATACACTCGGCGGTCCTCGCAACAGATTTGCATGACCATATCCCGCAGTCACTGCGCCTATAGTCACGTTTTTCAATAAATAATCATTCAGGCAAATTTCCGGAGACGAAAAATCAAAGAAGCAATCAACTGAAACACAACAAATTGCATCAAAGCAAACATCTGCTGTAGTATTTCTTCCGGTTGTCATTGCCTCGGCAAGGTGCATTCCGCACTCTCCCTCCGTGTCACTGTCGGCCACACCGTCGTCATGACTGTGACAATCACCGTGGCTCAGACCCGACGTGACCTCATTGTCTCCGTAAGTCAGAAAAAACGCATGCCCGTCAGCATCATGGTGATGACACTGAAACACTGTCACACAGCCTATCAATGCCACCAGCAATACTGATATTATACGGTTCATTCTTTCCATTTCCACAAAAATAATATTTTTTCACTTATCCGGCAAATACGCAGTGCCTGATTACCGAACTTTTTACCTCTGACCGACGTTTTACCGACAAACCACAAAACTGAACTCTTATGACTTATACACAACCTCAGCTTCCTTACCCCTCCGATTCACTCGCACCGGCGATATCACAGGAGACCATCGACTTCCACTATGGCAAGCACGAGAAGGCATATATCGAAAATCTGAACAAGATGATACAGGGCACCGAGTTTGACAACGAGGACCTTGAAGATGTAATACGCCGCGCCGACGGTCCGCTCTACAACAACGCGGCTCAGGCATGGAACCATATTTTCTACTTCTTCTCATTCTCGCCCGACGGTGGCGGAGAGCCTTCGGGCGAACTCGCCGACGCCATCCGCCGTGACTTCGGGTCGTTCGAGAAGTTCAAGGAAGAATTTGAAAAGGCAGGCGTCTCGTTGTTCGGTTCCGGCTGGGTCTGGCTTTCCCGCGACCAGGACGGCAAGCTTTTCATTACGCAGGAACCCAATGCCGGCAATCCGCTGCGCAAAGGCCTCACCCCATTGCTCACATTCGATGTATGGGAGCATGCATATTATCTCGACTATCAGAACCGCCGTGCCGATGCGCTCAAAAGCCTTTGGGACATCATCGACTGGGACATGGTCGAATCAAGATACTGATTGGACAACTACTCATAAATTGACTTTTTCATACTAAGAACGAATAGCACTTAATTGTAAGCATAATGTGATGAATGGAGAGAGAGGCACGCGTGAGCGCCCCTCTTTTTCTTATATATATATCTTAAATCCGCCGCAACCGCCGGTTTTACCTGTTTTTTTTAATTTTTGCTTCAGATTTGTCGGTTATTGTTATCATACTTTTATTAACTTTGTGAAATCAAAGATAACTTAACCCACAAAACACATTATATCATGAAAGAAAAAATCCAGGAAGAGTTCAAAAAACATTTTGGCGGCGAAGGCACGCTTTACGCATCAGCCGGACGCATCAACCTCATCGGCGAACACACCGACTACAACGGCGGATTTGTGTTCCCCGGAGCTATAGATAAAGTGATAATGGCAGAAATACGTCCCAACGAAACCGACAAAGTGCGCGTTTACTCAATCGATATCGACGACAACGCCGAATTCGGTCTCAACGAGGAGGATGCTCCCAAACAGCAGTGGGCCCGCTACATATTCGGCATCTGCCGCGAAATCATCAAGCGCGGCGGCACCGTCAAAGGTTTTGACGCCGTATTCGCCGGCAATGTGCCCCTCGGCGCCGGTCTCAGCTCTTCCGCCGCTCTCGAAAGCTGCTTCGCTTTCGCCCTCAACGACCTCTTCAACGGCAACACAATCGATAAATTCGAACTCGCCCGCATCGGCCAGTCCACCGAACACAACTATTGCGGCGTGAACTGCGGCATCATGGATCAGTTCGCATCCGTATTCGGCAAGAAAGGCAACCTCATGCGTCTCGACTGCCGCTCTATGGAATTCGAATACTTCCCATTCAACCCCCAAGGCTATAAACTTGTGCTCGTCGACTCTGTCGTAAAACACGAACTCGTCGACTCTCCCTACAACAAACGTCGCCAGTCATGCGAGCGTGTGGCAAAACGTCTCGGAGTCGAGACCCTGCGCGACGCCACCAAAGAAGCTCTCGACGCAGCCAAATCAGATATCTCGGCTGAAGATTATTCGCGCGCCAAATTCGTAATCGAAGAAAAAGAGCGCGTGCTCGACGTCTGCGACGCTCTCAACCGCGGTGACTACGAAACTGTAGGCCAACTCATGTATGCCACTCACAACGGCCTGTCGAAAGACTATGAGGTAAGCTGCGAAGAGCTCGACTTCCTCAACGACATCGCCAAAGAATGCGGCGTCACCGGATCTCGCATCATGGGTGGCGGCTTCGGCGGTTGCACCATCAACCTCGTCGCCGACGACAAATACGACCACTTCATCGAAGAAGCCACAAAACGCTTCAACGAAAAATATGGCCACGAACCCAAAATCTACGATGTGGTAATCAGCGACGGAGCCCGCAAGATAACCGAATAAGCAACAAATAAGTAACTGTCCAATATGAATATCTCAAAAGAGAGTGTAATGTCACCCAAAGGTGACATTACACTCTATACTTTAACCAACAGCTCGGGCGCACAGGTAGTGCTCTCATCTCTCGGAGCAGGCATCAACAAAATCATTGTTCCTGACAAAAACGGCAAGATGGCCGACGTAATTCTCGGCTACGAAAACCCGTGCGACTACGACAATGACGGCCCCTGCTCCGGCAAGACTCCCGGACGCTATGCCAACCGCATCAAGCACGGCCGCATCACTGTCGAAGGAAAGGAATACAGCCTGCCGGTCAACAACGGCCCCAACCACCTGCACGGCGGCCCCGAAGGCTTCCAGAACAAAATCTGGGACAGCAGTATTGTCGGCGACAGCGTAGTGTTCACCCGCGTCAGCCCCGACGGCGAAATGGGCTACCCCGGACAGCTCAAGGCAACCGTGACATATACATGGGACGACAACAATCAGCTCACTATCGGCTATGAAGCCGTCACCGACGCTCCAACATTTGTCAATCTCACCAACCACGCCTACTTCAACCTCAGCGGCCACGACACAGGAAGCGTGCTCAACCACCTCCTTCGCCTCAACTGCTCGCGCTATCTCCCCACCGACCCGTCTGAAGCCCCGCTCGGCAACATCGACCCCGTAGCCGGCACTCCGATGGACTTCACATCTCCCAAAGCCATCGGACGCGACATCAACGAGGACTTCGAGGCGCTCAAGATAGGCAAAGGTTATGACCACTGCTACGTAGTCGACGGATGGGAAAAAGGTCGCCTCTCGGAAGTAGCAACCCTCACTGACCCCGTGAGCGGACGCACTCTCACAATATCGTCGACTCAGCCCGGCGCACAGGTCTACACCGGCAACTGGCTGACAGGCTCGCCCAAAGGCAAAGGCGGCGCCGAATATCACGACTACGACCTCGTGGCCATCGAGTGCCAGGGATTTCCCGACGCACCTAATCAGCCCGCGTTCCCGTCGCAGCTTCTGACTCCCGGCGAAACCTACCGGCAGACTATTATCTATAGCTTCGGATTTTGATTCAACATTATAACAACAATCATAATTACAGAAAATGAAACCCACATTATTTGTACTTGCAGCAGGCATGGGCAGCCGTTACGGCGGCCTCAAACAGCTCGATCCCCTCGGTCCCAACGGTGAAACAATCATGGACTACTCTATCTACGACGCCATCCGCGCCGGTTTCGGAAAAATAGTTTTCGTAATCCGTAAAGACTTCGAGCAGGATTTCCGCGAAAAAGTCCTCGCCAAATATGAAGGACACGTACCGGTGGAAGTGGTGTTCCAGTCAATCGACAAACTCCCCGAAGGATACACCTGCCCCGCCGACCGCACAAAACCCTGGGGCACCAACCACGCCGTGCTCATGGGCAAGGAGGTAATCAACGAGCCGTTCGCCGTAATCAACGCCGACGACTTCTACGGCCGTGACGCCTTCGCCGTAATAGCAAAAGAACTCATGCGTCCGCGCGACCGCAAAGGCGACTACTGCATGGTCGGCTTCCGAGTAGGCAACACAATGACCGAAAACGGCTCAGTGGCACGCGGCGTATGCTCAACAAGCGATGCCGGTCTCCTCACCTCAGTCGTAGAGCGCACTGCAATATCCTACGACAATGACCACAACATCGTGTTCACCGATGAAAACGGCGTGCAGCAGACCCTCGAGCCCAACACTCCCGTGTCTATGAACCTCTGGGGCTTCACTCCCGACTACTTCGATTACTCCGACCGCGAATTTAAAAAATTCCTCGACAAGGATATCGACACACCCAAAGCCGAATTTTTCATCCCCCTCTGCATCGACACGCTCATCAACTCAGGCGAGGCTACGGTCAAAGTTCTTGACACCGACTCCCGCTGGTTCGGTGTCACCTACGCAGCCGACCGTCCCGGTGTAGTGGAAAAATTCGCCGCGCTCCATGCCTCAGGCGAATACCCCACCCCCCTCTTCAGCTAACTTAGAGACAGGGGACGCTGCCGCCGCCGAGGCGAGTGTAGATCGCGGGGGGGGGCGGTGCATTTAAGAGG
>CAMWIJ010000015.1 GCA_947174275.1 uncultured Muribaculaceae bacterium | reverse complement strand
CCGACATTCCCTTCTTCCTCTTCAGACTATCCAAGCTATGCGCCTAAAAATAAATCTACACTCGCGTAGTTTTTAACATTTCAACTGACCCGTAATTTTTAACAATTCAACCGGGTTTTGCATCTGACCCCAAAACACCCTCAAGACTGACCCGGAATTAGAAGCGGTGGGGTAGGGTATATACAAAAAAAAGAATGAGCGACATTACCAAAAGGTAAGTATCACTCATTCTCCTCTCTCTCCGGCGGTATGGACGGGACTCGAACCCGCGACCCCCTGCGTGACAGGCAGGTATTCTAACCAGCTGAACTACCACACCGTATTTAAAGATCTCTTTGCTTTGGCTTGTCTGTCGTTTCGTTTGACTTCCTTGCCGTTTGCGTTTGCAAAGGTAATACAGGTTTCCGAGTTGTGCAAATATTTTTGCAACTTTTTTGCGAAAAAATGCATTTTTCTTGTTTTTGTGGAAATAAATGCGAATTATTGGGCTTTATTCCCGTGAAAAACGGGGCTGAAACAGCCGTTTTTGCCTCTTCCCTCCGATTTTATTTGCCGACCGCGATGCTGTTTGTGGTTCTGTCGCGGAGCAATTTTTGTTCTCCGATCAGTTCCGGGGCGATTTTCCGCACGATTGTCGCGGTCAGAATGCTTGCTGCAATCGATGCGACGGCTAAAAGATATCCGAATAATGCGCTGTCTGTTGCTACGTGCATCTGTTCGAGGCTCTGTCTTATGATAATCATGAAATGCTGATGCCCCGCGAATACGACCAGCGAATTTCTCCCGAGGTAAGTGACGGCCGGAACATTTCCGATGCCGGAGCATGCGCATAGTGCGCCGAGCGTGGCTCCAAGAGTCAGCAACATTATAAGCGGAATATTGCCGACAAAGATGTTGTAGCAATATCCGGCATTATATCCCGCCGCGATATACACAGCGCAGCATGCGATGGCGACTGTCGCCCCTGCCGCTGTGTATCCCGGCGTAAGCCTGTCGCGGCAGAACCCGTGTCGCGCGAGCATGTTGCCGATATAGAAAAACGGAAGCCAGCTCAGCGACGTGTCAAAGCTCAGCGGGAGCGATGCGTATCGGCTGAGTATCCACCCTGCCGCGCCTGCACTCAGGCATAGCGCCGCACGCTGTGTCTCGCTGCGGGCTATGCGGCTTATCGCGCCATACAGCAAGTAGCACCAGAATATGCTCAGGAAGAACCATAGCGCGGCGGGGTAGGGCAGATAGGTCCGGTCGACCGACAATATATTGAACAGATGCCATTGCATCGGCTTGTGCAACAGCAGGCAATTCCCCGCCACATAAATCGCCAGACCGGCCGCGGCATAAAATATGAACGGCACAATCAGTCTCCGCAGTTTGCCGGCCACGAGACCTCTGAGCGTAACAGCGTCTTTATAGGTATATCCGGCCGCCAGATAAAACAGAGGCACGGCTATGACGAGCGCTCCGCGCAGCAGTGTGCCCGAAATTCCTGCATGCACCATGACCACGACAAGCACGCCTAAACCGCGCAGTGTGTCTATTCCGGTGTTGCGTGGGCTGCTCATGGCTTCATCCTCTTAAGCACATCAGGTCGTTCGTCAGGCAGGTGTGTCGACCGTATCGCCCATCCCTGCGGATATAGATTGTTGGCTCTGTTTCCAAGATTTTTTACAAAACCGAGCGGATGGCCGTCATACGTTAGCAATATAATTCCTTTCGGGGCGTCATCAAGCGTTACGGCCTGACGCGACAGAAACTGAAGCGCTGTGCTGTAATCCACCTCGGCCTCGGCAAACGCCTCTCGCCTCAGCAGCCGGCTTGACGCAAGCGCCTGCGACGGTATCGCATCGCGACCTTTGACAGTGGCTATTTCCGTGCCTGCGTAAATGACATTGACGCTTTTTTTCAGAAGATTGATAGTTGTCAGCCACCTCTTGGGGAGAGCCGTTATCCTGTCGCCGTCTGTAGTCAGTTCATATCCGTCGCCATCTATCCAGGCTTCTGCGGTGGCGGCGCCGGAACTATGCTTCTCTTTCTGCCGGCTTTCTTTGCGTCGGTCGTGACGTTGTGAAGCGGCATCATCTTCCGGTTTGCGCATCACGGCCACAAACAACCCTTCTCCCTCGGTGCGTCCGGGTATGAACCGAGCCACGGGATATGGCGTGTCTATCCCCGGGGCAATCGCCGCAAACCTATCGCTGAGATGCATGTCGACAGGTATCCCTCCGAGCGCTTCGGCGATATAAGCCACGTTTTCCTCATTCTCGGCGCGGTTGAACGTGCATGTCGAGTATATGAAATAGCCGCCGGGCTTCAGGGCCTTCCACATATTGTCGATAATCGAGCGTTGCAGCGCCGCGCACTGCTCTACAAGCGCGGGCGACCATTGTTCCACCGCCGCAGCCTCCTTGCGCATCATCCCCTCGCCGGAGCATGGCACGTCGGCGGCTACAATATCGGCGATTGGGCCGAGGCGGGTGTAGCCGGCAGTATCGCCCGACGTCACTGCGACGTCGGGATAGCCCCACTTTATTATATTCTCGCACAAGGCTTCCGCGCGACGTCGGTCATATTCGTTGGCGATCACGAGCGAGCCTTCGGGCAGAGCGCTTATCGCGGCTGTGGTCTTGCCGCCCGGCGCGGCGCATGAGTCGATATATATGACCGGCTTGTCGCCTGCAAGCTCGCCGGCTATTGCGCCTATGACCATCGATGACGCGTCCTGCACATAATATCTTCCCTGATGCATCGCGGGGTCAAAGGTGAAGCGCGGACGCAAACCGTCGACATACACTCCGTCGACAGCCCACGCCACTCTGCGCATTCCTTCCGGTATGCTCTTCTCTTTCAACGGATTTATCCTTATGGCTACAGACGGCTCGTCGTTTTCGAGCGACTCGGTGAGATGACGCAGCGCTTCCCCGCCGGGAAGCCGGCAGAGGGCGTCGACAGCCGCCGTGAAATCCTCGTTAAGCTTTCTTTTCATCGTTGTGCTGTTCTGCTTGTTTTGTGCGCCATTTCTGTAACGTGAATATGAACTCGAGGCCTCCGTGCTCGCCGTTGTTGACCGATATGGAGCCCCCTATGGTGTTGAGCGAGCTGCGCACGATGGGGAGCCCGAGACCGGTGCCGCCTGCTTTGCGCGATCGCCCTTTGTCCACGCGGTAGAAGCGCTCGAAAAGCATCGGTATCGACTCCTCGGGCACGCCCTGTCCGTTGTCGCTGAACACAAACGTATAGAATCGCTGGTTCTCCGTAAGAAGCCGCAGACTCATCTCCGTGCCTTTTGAATAGGCGGCTGCGTTCTTGACAAGATTCATTATCGCGCCGGTAAGCAGCGTGTTGTTCCCCTTGACAAAGCAGTTGTCGGGGATGCTGATGTTGAATGTCATGTCGCCTATGATGCCGCTCTCGTCGATATCGCATGCGAGATTGTCGACAAACTCCTTGAAGTCTATCCGTTCGAGCGAGATATTCTGGGCTCCGTCCTCGAGTCTTGTCATGGTCGACAGGTCGTTGAGGATGTCGCACAGGCGCTGTATGTGTTCCTGGGTCTTGAGCAGGAAGTGGTTGCGTGAGTCCTCGTCCATGCCGGGGTTCTCAATGATGGTGTCGACATAGCCTTTGATGATGCCGGCCGGTGTCTTTAGCTCGTGGTTGATGTTGTTGGTGAGCTGGCGCTTGAGGTTTGAGCGCTCTTCGGTGGCCTTGAGCGCCACGCGGTGTTCAAGCTCGCGCGAGGCGAGGGCGGCCTTGCGCATGTTATACATGTTGACAACCTGTCGGGATATTTCGCCCAGGTCATCATTGGCAAACTGGTCAAGCGCCACGAAGTCATGGTCGTTTGACGCTTTCGACACAAACTCGCGCAGCAGGCGTATGTTTTTCGTCAGATGCCTGGTGGCGATATAGGTCAGTATGGTGATGCCGGCGCAGCCGAAAAGCACAAAGAACCGCAGCCACGGATTTCCCTTTATCTCAGTGGCTATCTTGGCATTGAGCGGCAGGAATGTCTGGGCTATGTAGCGTCCGTCGGCCGACTTGGTCACGCTGTAGTAGAATGCCTTGTCGGGCTGGATATAAGTCGAGTCGTCGTTGTTGTTGGCAGCGATATCGGCGCCCGCGATTTTTCCTCGCGTGCTGAGCAGTTCGGGGGGTGGCGACGGGAAGCCTATGCGGATCTTCTCATCGCCCGTGTCTGCGTCATAGAGTGTCATCGACAGGTTGTCGAGCACCGATGCCTCATAATATTTGTCGATGAAGTGAAGGAATGCCGACGGATCTTCCCCCTCCTCTACGAGGTTGAGCAGACGTTTGTTCATGAATTCGATGCGCGCACGTATCATCTCTGCGCGATATTCCTTCTCGCGCTTATACTGCGCTATCTCCACGGCTATGATTATCACCCAGAGCAGCCCCACTATGGGCAGGAACAGCTTCAGCTGATAGTTAGTCCTCTTCTTCTTTAAATCCATATCCAAAACCGGGGCGTGTGCGTATGTGGTTGCCGTATATTCCGAGTTTCTTGCGCAGGCGCGCCATATTGGTGTCTACCGTACGCGTCGTCACCTCCTGCCCCTCCCACACCTGGCGTATGATCTCTTCGCGCGAATAGATGCGGTTGCGGTGTGTCAGAAAGTAAAGTATCAGGCCGAACTCCGTGGGGGTCAGGTCAAGCGCCTCGCCGTCGATGTAACACAACTTCTCGTTGCGGTCGATGCGCAGCCCGTGAAATGTGATGTCGGGCTCGTAGATGCTTTTCGACAGATTGTAGTTGAGCTGCTGCGACACATTGCTGCGCCGGAGCACCGCCCTGACGCGGGCTATCACCTCGCCTACGGCAAACGGTTTGGTGATGTAGTCGTCAGCTCCGATGTTCAGACCCATCACGGTGTCATCCTCGCCGTTGAGCGCCGAGCAGAAGATGATGGGGATATGTTCGGTCGACGAACTGTTCTGAAGCCGCTTGGCGAAGTCGAAACCGCTGAGCCGCTCCATCATGATATCTACTATCATGAGCGAGTAGGCCGGCAGGTCGAGACCCAAAGCCTCTTCGGCACTGTTGGCTGTCGTCACCTCATAGCCCTCTTTTTCAAGATTATATTTGAGTATCTCACAGATTGACTCTTCATCGTCAACCACTAATATTTTTACGCGCATAATTCAAATGGTATTTTCCGTTGTTTTTCACGAAGATAGCAAATTTCCTGCAATTACATGCGTTAATATAAGTTAAATCGCCCGTTTCTCCGAACTATAGCCCGGCCTCCGCGTTATAATGTCATAATTACTATATTTGCACTGTGTTTTTCATGGTATTAGATTTAAGGTTAAAGATTTATCGGATGTCGCGATGACAGCCGGTTTTTCTTTTATATATACCTGATTTATTTCGGGCTCTCCCGCTACTGCTTCATCTCCGGAAATCCCGACGACTTCATCAGCCGGAAGCCATCGCCGTCGGCCACTACAAGCAGTGCCTCCACATCGTCAATACCCTCGATCATCGACATTCCGGCCTCGGAGTCCATCGCCATAAGAGCCGTGGCAAGCGCGTCAGCTGTCATTGTCGACGGAGCTATGACTGTGGCCGACAATACATTGCCGGCGTAAGGCATCCCGTCTGACGGTGATATCGTGTGGCCTATGCGCCCGTGTGATGTGTCGCGGTAGTTGCGGTAATTGCCCGATGTGGCTATGCAGCAGTCTGTTACCTCAATTACCGACAGACGTTCGTGTCCGGCGGCATCGGAAGCCGGTGAGTCAATCTGTATATGCCATTTCTCTCCGCGGCCGTTCACACCGCTTAGTGCTACCTCCCCGCCGATTTCTATCATGTAGTTTGCGATACCCTCGCCTCTGAGCATTCCGGCGATACAGTCTATCCCGAACCCCTTGGTGATGGCCGAGAAGTTGAATTGTGTGCCGGGAGATTTCTTTATCATCATGCCATCCTCAATACGGCAGTCGGCGATGCCGACAAGGCTCCGGCAGCTGTCAATCTGCTCCTGCGAAGGCTCTCCGCCGTCACAGCTGTAGCCGAATCCCCACAGGTTGACCAACGGTGCTACCGTCGGGTCAAACGCACCTCCCGACAGTCGGTTGACGCGCTGCGACTCCGCCAGCACCTGCTCGATATATCCGTCTGTCGCCATGTCCGAATTGTTGTTTATTCTCGATATCCGCGAGTCGGGCAGAAACGGCGACAACGACTCCTCCACACGCTTCGTCACATCCGTCACCTCCTCCGACAAATCTCGTTCCGAGCCGTAGGTGATATGCATCGTGGTGTGCCACACGCTTCCCTCAAGAGAAGTATATCTCTCCGCGCTTTTTCCGCCGGAGCAGCCTGTCAATATTATTGCCGCGACAACTGCCGCTGTCAGATGCGATATGATTTTCAGCATAAAATTCTTTTTTTCAAAATTAAATATTTTTTTTCAAACAAAAATTATATATCTTTGTTTTAACACAATACCGACAGTGTATAAAACATGTAAAACCTTTCGCGGTTGCCGATATTTAATAATAGTAGTAACTCCACATTTTTAATATCATTATAACCCTATCTATCATGAATCGCTCGTTTTTATTTTTAGCACCGGGTTTTGAAGAGATCGAAGCTCTGACTGTGGTCGACGTGATGCGTCGCGCCGGCATGGATGTCAAGACGGTCTCCATAATCCCCGACCTTATGGTCACCGGTGCGCATGGCGTCACCGTAAAGGCTGACGCTCTATTCTCCGAAACTGAATTTGACAATATCGAATGGCTTATCGTGCCCGGCGGACTTCCCGGTTCAAGCAATCTCGCCGAGTATGCCCCCCTCTGCACTCTCCTCAAGGAGCATGCGGCAAACGGCGGTAAGATAGCGGCTATCTGTGCTGCGCCGGCGTTCGTGCTCGGCTCGCTCGGACTTCTCGACGGACGCGAATGCACCGGATATCCAGGCACTCAGGCCTCTGTCGACAAGGCTATCTGGCGCGATGCTCCCGTCATTGCCCTCGACACCCTTGTCACCGGCAACGGTCCGGCCTCGGCAATGCGTTTCGCTCTCGCAATCGTCGCCAACTCTATGGGTGAGAACATCGCCCAGCAGATCGGTTCAGGCATGCTGTTCTACCCCAAATCGATGAACTTTTACTTCTGACCCATAGCTCACGGTCTCGTAAAAAAGAAGTCTCGTAAAAACAAAGACAGGCTGCGCACGGATTTCTCCGGCGCAGCCTGTCTGCATTATCTCGTGGCTGTTATTTCATCAGCGTCTTGCTCACTTTGTCGCCTTGGCGCACTATATATACACTGCCTGCCTGCGGATTGATTACACGGCGGCCCGTCACATCGAAATACTCTTTCTCTGCGTTGTTGTTGTCGATGGCCACATCGTCTACTCCCGTTGTGATCTCAGTCCAATTCCAGCCTGCACCTCCGTCAGAGGTCGATGTCGACAGGAACTGTTTGTTCTGATTGAGATTTGCCTTCACGGTCTCCGCACGCTGTGCCAGCGAGTTCCCTTCTGAGGTCGCGGCATATACAGGCCATCTTACGGCATCTTTGTCAACGGCTTCCTCTATGCTGCTCACCATTTCGTCGATTGAGTTGAGCGCATCCTCAAATTTGCCGTTCATCGTCGGTGCGTATGTGTCTTGGAGAGATCCGTTGGCGTATGCGCGGGGCATGCTGCGACGCGGGCTCTCGCCGTTGACAAACTGTACGAACGTGTATCCCACAAACCACACGAAGTTGCGGTTGGTGTAAAGCTCCTTGATAAACGAGCCTTCATAACCTTCTGCCTCATGGATAAGACTCCCCTTTGCGCCGTTGTTGGGGAATGCGTTGCCGAAATCCCACACCGGACCCATCAGCCAGCGGCTGCCTGTCGTGTGGTGCATATAGAAATTGTCGGCAAACGACCGCGTATCGTCCATGATTTCCTGCACAATATAATATTTGGCGGCCTCCTCATGGTCGATTACATCGGTCCAGCCCATCCACATCGGGTTGGCTTTGGCTTTCGACACCGTGGCTTCAAGCTCGTTGATATGTCCTTCAAGATACTCCATGATGCGTGTCGATTCTTCAGCTGTGGCTATATCCTCCTTGCTCGGCGTTGCGGTCACAAGCTTGTTTTCATATCCGTTTGCCGAGTTCCACGAGTAGAAAAGCTCCGTGCCGTCGTCAGTGAGATCTGAGCCGAATTCGAGCAGGAAGTCATCGGCTTCGGAATATGTGGCGTCGCCGTAGTCTGCAATCTGCACTCGCTCGGCCGCGGCGCGTACATTCTCGGCTATGAAGTAAAGTCCCATATATTCGTCATTGATGACTACCTCCACAGGCTTCATCGAGGCTGTCCACTCCATGCCGATAAGGCGCGAAAGTTCGTGCCCGGCATAGTTGGAGAGAAGGCCGTTGGCCGCGTCGTTGGCGTAAGGCATCAGCACCCAGTGTTTGCTTTTGGGCATGTCGAGCACTGCCACTTTATTCTTGAATTTCAGCTTGTATGATTTCTTTTCATAATTGTCCCAGTAGCTCTTTCCGCGACCTTTGATTGTCACGGAGCCGGCGGCCGCTGCGTCGATAGCCGTCACGCCCTGAAGTCCGAGTGCGTCAAGTTCGAATGTCGAGCCTGATGCCGCTCCTTCGTCTCCATAGCCGATTTCCGCGCCGTTTGCCGTTGTGATGCGTACAAGCGGAAGCGTTGCCGACCAAGGATACTCGACCGACTCCGGTTCTGCCCAACGATTGTCTTTGTCGCTTGTGTAGAACACCATGTTTTTGCCTCCGATTGCAAGTCCGTCCTGATTTGCGCCGGGATACTGGTTGTTTCCTGCGTTGCTGAATATAACAAGACCGTTGGCCCACTCTTCGGTGAGCTCAATGGTATATACTCCCTGTATGCCGTTGACCTTAAGGTTTTCGTCGAATTCAAGTTCCTCTCCGGGCCAGGTGGCATAATTGCTGCCGCCTTTGAGGTAGAGGTACATATTGACATTGCCCCATTTGGCATCGTCGATTACATATATATTAAATGTTTTGGGCTCGTAGCCGGCTTGGGCATATTCGGGCAGTTCGGCGGCTGGCGTTTTGTCGCGTTCCGGCTCTTCGAGCGCGGCGCTTCCCCATTGTCCTTTCAGCCAGTTGATCTTTTCGTCAAGATGATTCTTGACTTTCGTCTTGTCATCCTCGATGTCGCTGTTGTCGATGACATCGCGGGGCACGTCGTTGCCCACCTGCACGGGCTTTGCAACTCCTTTCCAGCGTTTGGCATCCTGCAGCGCGGCTGCCTTGATATGAGCCACGTAGTCGTCGATTTCAACAAGCAGACGTTCATACGGGCTGGCGCTTCCGTCTACTTCCTTGTTGACAAACCATTGGAACGTATCCTTGACCTTGTTCATGAATTTCTCCTTGCTGCGGAGTCCCTTTGAGTTTCCATAGTTGCCGATCCAGTTGTTGCCATATTGGGCGTCATCGGCAAAAAATCCCGACGTGCTGCCGTCGAATGCGTGTCCGCAGTCCCACAGCGGCGAGAAGTGCCATTTCTGTCCCTCTCCGTGGTCGCGGAACAGATAGGTCGACCCGTGATATGCCTCGTAGTGGGAGATTAGCTCCTCCACAACGTAGTAACGTGCGGCGTCATCAAGATCCATATAACTCCAGAGCTCGCTGTCGTCATTTGAGTTCACAAGGTCGTTCATCTTTGTGAACTGGTCTTTGAGAAACCTCAGCTGAAGGTCGGAAAGCAGCTCTGGCGTATCGGCAGTCACCATCAGGTCGCTGTATTTATTGTTGGTTCCTTCAATAGGATACTGGTTGCTGTTTGATGCGTCGGCCAATGCGAATGTGCAGTCGTCGATATAGTTGTCGAGCTCCACAAGATAGCCGCCTGATATCAGTGCGGGGTCGCTAACGTTGTCATCAAGCTCCGTGATGGGCAGACGGCCGTCGCCGATGCGTATCGATTCCGTAAGGAAGTATATGCCGCGGTAGTCGCCGTTGATTACCACCTCTATCGGTTGCTGGCGCGGGGTCCAGGGCAGTCCTATCATCTCGCCCAGACGGAACCCGACGAAGTTGCGCATGTAGCCGAATTCATCGTCAGCATGCGCCAGTATCGCCCAATGCTTTGATGTGGAGCCGTTGGCGTTCATATTCAGCAGATTCTGCTTCTTGCCGAGTTTCAGCTTGTAGGGCTTTTTGGAGTAGCCTTTGCGGGTGAAGTTGCCGCGTGCCTTGATTTCAAGTGGCAGAGGTGCTTCCTTCGAACCTATCGATGCGGCGCCGAGTTCTTCCATCCATTGGCAGCCGTTCACATCAAGCCAGTATTCTGCATCGCTGAAATAATTCTTGTGCGACAGGTCTTTGTCGATAATCTCGTTCTGAAGGTCGGAATGTGTGGCGTCTGTATATACATTTATATATAACACCGGAAGTGTGCCGGTCGGAGCCAGATCCGAAACAGGCGGAATCACAACTTCGCTGCCCCCCGTATGGCTGCCGTCGGGTTTGAACGTGGCTCCGTTGACAAATGCAAGGTCGTCGGTCTGTGCGCCGCCATTGTTGTTGAATATGATATGTGTGGGAGCTTTTCCCGCCGGAGCTTCCCAGTAATATTTGCCATCTTTCTGGGTCATCGGGTCGCCTGGCCATTTTCCTGCGGCAGTACAGTTTTCGGTAGCATTCCATGCCCACACGTATGGTGTCCAGCCCGATGTGTTGTCGAAATATACATGATATCCCGCCGGTTGCTGCTCGCCACCTTCGTTGCCGCCGCCTTCTCCTTCGCCGCCTTCTCCTTCGCTGCCTTCACCGTTTGATTGCTTGAAGGTGACGTTGAGGCTGGCATTGGGGTTGTTCTTGTTAAAAGTAAAACTGATTGTGACGTTCTTAAGTTCTGAGGCGCTTGCGTTATTCTGACCGGATGTGAATGTATATGTGCCGTCGGTTGATATTGTATTTGCTGTGTATGTATGGTTTACAACGCTCCATCCGCCGTCGGCAATCTTGAAGCTGCCGTCAAGCGTGTCAAGCGTGAGTGAATACGTATCGCCGGTGCGGTTGAATTTGTAGCTGTCGAGAGCTGCGAAACTGTTGGTCATGCTTCCACGGAGATATATCTCTATATATCCGTCGGAATCGTAAGTCTGGGCTGAGATACCGATGATACTCAGCCAGCAGCATAATAGCAGGAAAATTTTTCTCATAAAAAGTTGATATTGTGTAGATTTGGTTTGATTTTTTTGTTTTCGGAGCCATCATGGCTTGATTGTCAGCGCGATGCCTCTTTGCTTGCGCTTGATCCGCGGCGCACGATATAGATGCCGCGGGGTGTGGCGCCTGCTATGCGGCGTCCTGACGTGTCGTAATATTCCGCTTCTGCATTAGCCTGGTTCTCTACTATAGTTTCGACTCCGGTGAAATCTCCCGAGCGGTAATATATGTTACCGTCGACGAGCGGAAAGTCGATGGTCTTGTTGTGCTCGTCGCCGCCGTTGATTATGATTTTGGCGTCAGCGCTCAGCGGGTGTTCAGGTTCGAATGTAAGCGCCATCCCATTCACTCCGGCCACTTCGGCTGCCGTCATACGGCTGCCGGGCCATTGGCCGAGTGCTTCATAGTTTTCGGTCGAGCCGTCTGCTGCCGGGCCATACACGTAGGCATATACATCGCTCCACGGTGTGGCGCTGTCATCGATGAAATATACGGTGACGGTCTGCTCCGGCTCCTTGGCGTAGTAGGGGAGTGGCTGTGCGGGAGTAGTGTCGCGGGCGGGTTCGGTATAATCGCCTCCCACAGGTCCGAAATCACTCTGCTGGGCCAGCCAGTTGATTTTGGCGTTAAGATGACGCTTCACTGTGTTGCGGCATGACTCCATGTCGCTGTTGTCGGTCACCTCCAGGCCGTCGGCCGGCACGGGCTGGCCTTTCCAGCGTCTGGCGTCAGCCTTGGCCGCCTCTGCGATATGCGCGCAATAAGCATCGATATCTTCCATAAGGCCGTCAAAGCCTCCCTGCTTGCCCATGAACCATTGCCACGTCTCCTTCACCTTGGCGTTGAATGTGGCGTTCATTCGAAGCGACGGTATCCACGTGTTGCCGTAGGGGTCGCAGTCATAGAAATAGGCGTCGGTGTAGCCGTTGAATCCGTTGCCGCAGTCCCAGAGCGGTGAGAAATGCCACTTCTCTCCCTCGCCGCGGTCGCGGAAGAGATAGGTCGACCCGTGATATGACTCTGTGTGCGAGATGATTTCTTCAACTATGTAATAGCGGGCGGCGTCATCAAGATCCAGGTAGCGCCACATGTCGTCGGAGTCATCTCCGATATGGTCGTTGATTGCGGTGAACTGATCGCTGATGAAGCGGCGTTGCAGCGCTGAATATTCCTCAGGGGTGTCAAACGTGATGCGGAGCATGTCTTTGAACTGGTCAGACTTGCCCTTTTCCTCCATCTGTATCTGCGAGTTCTCGTCCTCGTCATAATTGTCAAGTTCCACTATATATCCGCCGGAAATCAGCGTGCGGTTCTCTTCGTTGTCGTCGAGTTCCTCAACAGGCACTCGGCCGTCGCCAACGCGGATTGACTCCGTGAGGAAATAAAGACCGCGGTAGTCGCCGTTGATTACCACCTCGATAGGTTGCTGACGCGGGGTCCAGGGCAGTCCGATGCGTTCGCCGAGTGCGAAGCCGGTGAAGTTGCGAAGATATCCCTTTGTGTCATCGGCATGGGCAAGTATCGCCCAGTGCTTGGAGCTTTTGCCGTTGACATTCATGTTGAGGAGGTTTTGTTTCTTGCCCAATTTCAGTTTGAACGGCTTCTTTGCAAACGCTCTGCGGGTGAAATTTCCGCGGGCTTTGATTTCAAGCGGCAGTGGCGCTTCTTCCGAGCCTATTGATGCGGCGCCCAGGTCAATCAGCCATTGGCAGCCGTTCACGTCAAGCCGGTATTCTCCGGGGAAATAATTCTTGTGACTCAGGTCTTTGTCGATTACCTCGTTGTCATATATCCTGTTGCCTGCTTCGTCAAGTATCGGCTCGCCGGTGGCGCTGTCATAGCGGTAGACATCAATATACAGCACAGGCAGCGTGCCCGAGATGCCGGCGATTTCTTCTCCGCCGACGGTAAACGTTATGTCTGAATTAACCGCAACACCGTTCTCGCGCAACAGCTTGAACGATATCGTCAGGTCGCGCAGATTGGTTGCGTTGAAGTTTCTGCCGTCTGGGATGCCCTGTATTCTGACCGACCGGGTGATATCGGTTTTCTCGTAGCCTCCGAGGTTGTATTGCCAGTCGTCGCCGGAGATTTTAAACTCTCCGTCAAGCGCGTCGAGATGTATGGTATATACGTCGCCGGTGCGGCTGAACTTATACTCGTCAAGAGCGCTCCACATGTTTGTGCTATACCCGCGCACATACATCACCGGATATCCCTCGTTGTCAAGAGTGTCGGCCGCATGCATGGCCGGCAATGCAATGATTGTTGCAATAAGTAAGATGATAAAGCGAAATGTTTTTGTCATGGTATGAATTGGTTAAACTGTTGATATTGCCGTTGTTCGCCAAACGGGTTGATGCGCATACCCCGCACGCGGATGCGTTCGCGGTGATATATCGCAAAAAAACTGTTGGCAAAAAAATGAGAATTAATCGTGCAAAAAAGGAAATGATTTAAGATTCTCAGATGCGGAAAAATCCTGACTTAAACAGCCATATCTTTTCGGCAGAAAAATTAACATGCAAAGTTACAAAATTTTGTGCCCGTATGCAAGTTTTTCCTAAGAAAACGCATTGTTTGCGCTAAAAAACGCGCTAAAAGACAGACGTAAAACACACCCCACCCCTTCGTTGCGGCTTCAGAAGCCGAGGCGAATGAATTCCTGCTCGAAATTAGGCGTGAACATACCTTTGCCAATCGACGATTTTATCTCTTGAAGCGGCCAGAAGCGGCCTCCGTCGAGCTCGGCGGTAGGTGCGACCTCTCCGTCATACACCGTGCGGTAGACGCTGACATATTCGCTCTCTATCTCGCTGTGAAACACGTATGATGTGAGATGCTCCGGCTCAAATCCGGCAATGCCGAGCTCCTCGCGGGCCTCACGAAGCAGCGCGTCGGCTATGCTCTCGCCATAGTCCACATGGCCGCCTACAGCCGTGTCCCACTTCCCGGGCTGTATGTCCTTCCAGTCGGGACGTCGTTGCAGGTATAGCTCTCCCTTGCTGTTGAAAAGATGCAGATGCACCACCGGGTGAAGTATATGCGAGCCGTTGTGGCATTGGCCGCGTGTGGCCGATCCTGTCACACGACCCTCGTTGTCGACCACCGGAAATATCTCGTCGCTGTTGTCTGCCATTGTTTGATAATGAGATTGTTGGGTTTGACTACTCGCCGGCGATGGTGGCTACCACTTTGCGCGCGCCGCCGCAGTCTCGAAATTCACACAGATATATCCCTTGCCACGTGCCGAGATTGAGACGTCCGCCGCTCACCGGTATGGTGACTGACTGCCCGATGATTGAAGCCTTGGCATGCGCCGGCATGTCGTCAAGACCCTCCATGGTGTGCCGGTAATAAGGCTCGCCTTCACGCACCAGACGGTCGAAAATCGACCGCAGATCGGCGCGCACGTCCGGGTCGGCGTTCTCATTGATGGTAAGTGCCGCAGAGGTGTGCTTGATAAACAGGTTGAGCATCCCTGTGCGGGGCAGTTGTGGCAGATTTGCCAGCACCTCGCCGGTTATGAGATGAAAACCGTTGCCGCGCGGCTTAAGGGTGAATTCGGTCTGTATCCACATGATAGATTGCGATTGTGAAATTTTTATACAAAGATATGCATATTTGTGTCTCATCACAAGCTTTAACAATTTTTTGGCCGTAAGCCGGCGATTTATTGTGTAATTTTGTGCATAAAAAAGAAATAGAACATGCGCAATTTTATAGCGATAGACTTCGAGACCGCAACATCGAGCCGCGACTCGATATGTGAGGTCGGTATATGCGTGGTGCGTGACGGCGAGGTGGCCGAGACCCGTTCATGGCTCGTCCGCCCCGAGCACAACCGCTACCACTACTGGAATGTAAAGATTCACGGCATCCGCCCTGAGGATACGGAAGATGCTCCGGAGTTTCCCGAAGTATGGGAGGAGATCGAACGGACATATCTTGATGAATACGATACCTTTGTGGCCCACAACGTGCCGTTCGACCGCAGCTGCCTGATGTCGGCGGCTCGCCTCTACAATCTCCACCTGCCGCGCATCGACTGGCATTGCTCGCTTGCCACGGCCAAACGCGTCTACCGGATGGAGTGCAACAAGCTCGGGCACCTCTGCTCGGCTCTCGGCATTCCCGAGGGCAAGCATCACCGCGCGGGCGACGATGCAGAGATGTGTGCCCGCCTCTTCCTCCGCGAGCTTCACGACATGGAGGCCTGCACGCGCTGATTTCAGGCTTTTGCATGGTTTTAGTCTGCAATTTGCGGCAAAAACCACATCAAAAAATGCAGTCGGGAGTAACCATTCTTCCCTAAAATTGTTTACCTTTGCAGATTGAACCCTATCTGACACGAAATGACAGCTATAGATATTCTTATATTACTGATTTTCATCGTCTCCATAATCTACGGACTGCGGCGCGGATTTATCATGCAGCTCGGTTCGGTCGGAGGCGTGCTTGTCGGTATTGTTGCCTGCCGGATCTTCTCGGAGCCGGTAACCCGATTTTTCGCCGGCGACTCTCCCGATGCCAACGACATGTATGTCAGCGGTGTGTTTGCCTGCGTGCTCCTCTTCATCGTCGGCTACATCGCCGCGCGGCTTGTGGCGCGGCTTGTCAAGACCGTCACCAACACTCTCCATCTTACGGTGTTCGACCGCATTGCGGGCGCGCTCTTCTCTCTCTTCGAATGGTTTCTGGTGTTCAGCCTCCTGCTGAATATATGGCAGGCTTTCCGCCCCGATATCGACATCACTTCCGGAAGCAGACTTGCCGGCGGACGCGCCGCCGCAGCGGTGGTCGACTTCGCCCCCAAAGTGCTCGGAAGCGAGACTTTCAAAGAGTTCGTGTCGGCGGTCGCCAGCGTAGGCAAAGACTCAGATTCTAAATGACATAACGAGAAATAACACGTCATGAAAGAAAACAACAACGATATAATCTCCGACGCTACATCCGGAGAATACAAATACGGATTTGTCAGCGACATTGACACCGACATCATTCCTGTCGGACTCAATGAAGATGTGATACGTCTCATATCGGCCAAAAAAGGTGAGCCGCAATGGCTTCTTGACTTCCGTCTTGAAGCCTATCGCCATTGGCTCACTCTCGAAATGCCGCGGTGGGCGCATCTCGACATCCCCGACATTGACTACCAGGCCATCAGCTACTATGCCGCCCCTCGCAAGAAAGAGGGGCCGAAAAGCCTTGAGGAGGTCGACCCCGAGCTGCTCGACACGTTCAACCGTCTGGGCATACCGCTCGAAGAGCAGAAACAGCTCTCCGGCATGGCCGTCGACGCCGTGATGGACTCCGCATCGGTCAAGACCACTCACCGCGAGAAGCTCGCCTCGCTCGGCATAATCTTCTGCTCGTTCTCCGAGGCTGTAAAGGATTATCCCGACCTCGTAAGGAAATACCTCGGCTCGGTGGTGTCATACCGCGATAATTTCTTCGCCGCCCTCAACTCGGCGGTATTCTCCGACGGCTCGTTCGTTTATATCCCCAAGGGGGTGCGTTGCCCGATGGAACTGTCGACCTACTTCCGCATCAACGCATCCGGCACCGGCCAGTTCGAGCGTACGCTCATCGTGGCCGACGACGACGCCTACGTCAGCTACCTCGAAGGGTGCACCGCCCCGCAGCGCGACGAGAACCAGCTCCATGCCGCCATCGTCGAAATCATCGTCGAGGAGCGCGCCGAAGTCAAATACTCCACCGTGCAGAACTGGTATGCCGGCGACAAGGAGGGACGCGGCGGTATCTACAACTTCGTCACAAAACGTGGTCTATGCCGCGGTGATTTCTCCAAGCTCTCCTGGACACAGGTCGAGACCGGCTCGGCCATAACATGGAAATACCCCTCGTGTGTGCTCAAGGGCGACAACTCCGTGGGCGAGTTCTATTCGGTGGCCGTCACCCGCAACCGCCAGCAGGCCGACACCGGCACAAAGATGATACACATAGGGCGCAACTCCCGTTCGACCATCGTCTCGAAAGGTATATCGGCCGGCGAAAGCCAGAACTCCTACCGCGGGCTGGTGAAAGTGGTCCCCGCTGCCGACGGATGCCGCAACTACACACAGTGCGACTCGCTGCTGCTCTCATCGCGATGCGGCGCACACACGTTCCCCTATATCGACGTCAAAAATCCGACCGCAGTCGTCGAGCATGAAGCCACCACTTCAAAGATTTCGGAGGACCAGCTTTTCTACTGCAACCAGCGCGGCATACCCACCGAAGAGGCCATAGGGCTCATAGTCAACGGCTACGCCAAGGAGGTGATGAACAAACTCCCCATGGAATTTGCCGTCGAAGCCCAGAAACTCCTGCAGATCACCCTCGAAGGCTCCGTCGGATAAAATTCATAATTCACAATTCATAATTCACAATTATCGTCCATGCGACTGCCGCAAACGAATTAAGAATTATGAATTGACAAAGTGAATTATGAATTGACAAAGTGAATTATGAATTATGAATTATGAATTATGAATTGTACTAATCTTCTCGATGTCAGAAACCTCCACGCCTCGATAGGCGAAAAAGAAATACTCAAAGGTATCAACCTTACCATACGCCGCGGTGAAGTGCATGCCATAATGGGACCCAACGGCTCGGGCAAGTCGACGCTGTCGTCGGTGCTCGCCGGCAATCCTGCCTTTACGGTGACCGAAGGCTCGGCATCGCTTCACGGCATTGACCTTCTCGCGCTCTCCCCCGAGGACCGTTCGCACGAAGGCCTCTTCCTCTCGTTCCAGTATCCGGTCGAAATCCCCGGCGTGTCGATGGTCAACTTCATGCGTGCCGCTGTCAACGCCAAGCGCAAATACTTCAACGAGCCCCCCATGTCGGCCACCGACTTCCTCAAGATGATGCGTCAGAAACGTGCTGTCGTAGAGCTTGACAACAAGCTCGCCTCGCGTTCGGTCAATGAAGGCTTCTCCGGCGGCGAGAAAAAACGCAACGAGATATTCCAGATGGCTGTGCTCGAGCCGCAGCTTTCGATCCTCGACGAAACCGACTCCGGTCTCGACATCGACGCCCTCCGCATAGTGTCGCAGGGTGTCAACACTCTCAAGACCTCCGAAAACGCTACTATCGTCATCACCCACTACCAGCGTCTGCTCGACTACATAAAGCCCGACTTCGTTCACGTGCTCTACAAAGGGCGCATCGTAAAGACCGGCGGCCCCGAGCTCGCTCTTGAGCTTGAAGAGCGCGGCTATGACTGGATCAAGGAGGAAGAGGACAACAAAACTGAAAACTAAAAAATCTCACTGACCGTGGCTTCTCTGAAACAATATATCGACCTTTACGAAAACAACCGCACTGTCATCGACGAAGGTTCAGCCCCGTTGCTCAACGCCATGCGTGCCGACGCTTTGCATGCTCTCCGCGACAGCCGTCTCCCCGAAAAGGGTGACGAAGGCTACGAGGTGACCTCGGTCGACGGGCTGCTCGCTCCCGACTACGGACTTAATGTGGCGCGCATCGACATTCCCGTTGACATCGCCGAGACATTCCGCTGTGACGTGCCCAACATGTCATCGCTGATGGGCATTGTAGCCAACGACAAGTTCGTGCCCACCAAATCATTGCTGCGCAATCTGCCCGAAGGTGTGACGGTGATGTCGCTTGCCGAGGCCGCGACCCGTTTCCCCGACAGGGTGGCGCGCTTCTACGGCAAGATAGCGCCTCTCGACAATCCGGTTGTAGCCCTTGACACTCTGCTTGTGCAAGACGGCGTCTATATCCACATCGCCGACAGAGTACGTCTCGACCGCCCGCTGCAGATAGTCAATATATTCCAGAGCATGGTGCCAATGATGGCCGCCCGCCGTATTCTTGTCGATGTAGGCGAGAACGCCGACCTGCGCCTGCTGCTCTGCGACCACTCCAACAATCCCGACACCGACTATCTTGCACTGCAAGTCATCGAGGCTCACGTAGGCGAGCACGGACATCTTGAAATCTACGATATAGAGGCTTCGACCGCCGCCACCCGCCGCCTGTCATGCACTTACGTCTGCCAGGAGAGCGGTTCGGAATTCCTCGGCAATGCCACCACACTGCTCAACGGCGTCACCCGCAACGAATACACCATCGACCTGCGGGGCGAGCGCTGCTCGGCCGGACTCTACGGCATGGCCATAGGCTCCGCATCGCAGCATATCGACAACTCGTCGGTAATCAACCACCGTGCGCCGCGTTCGGCATCAAACCAGCTTTTCCGCTATGTGCTCGACGATGAGGCGCAAGGCGCTTTCGGCGGACTTATCGAGGTCTTCCCCGAGGCGCAGTTCACCGAAGCGTTCCAGACCAACAACAATATCCTTGCCTCCGCTTCAGCGCAGATGCATGCCAAGCCGCAGCTCATAATCAACAACGACGATGTCAAGTGCAGCCACGGCGCCACTACCGGACAGCTCAACCACGAGGCTCTGTTCTACATGCGTTCGCGCGGCATCCCTTACGATGAAGCCCGCACGATGCTGATGCAGGCTTTTATGGTCGACGTAATCAACACCGTCTCGGTCGAGGCTCTCCGCGACCGTCTCCGTCATCTCGTCGAAAAGCGATTTGCCGGCACCCTCGGCTCATGCGAGAGCTGCCGCAAATTGTCGTGATTGATTTACAAAATATAAAATATCATTCAAAAGCCGTTTTTCGAAACGGCTTTTGTTGTAAATGAGGTAAAAAATTGACGAAATGTTATCATTTTGTTGATATTAAGCCATTATCTTTGCCTTCGATACATCACACCACTGCCACAGACAAACCTAACATAAACCACATTATTGCAACATGAAAAAACAGCTATTGGCAGCTGCAATGGCGGCTGCCGCATCATTGGCATCAACTGCCTATGACGGAAACAAGAGCGAATGGATGAAACATATCCCGGGCTCTACATTTGCCTGTCAGGTGACAATCCCCGGTTCACACGACTCCGCCACCGGAGAGGGCTGGGCTGCAGGTTCCACACTTGGCAGCACCTATTCGCAGGCTCAGGATATCAAAATCGACGATCAGCTTGCGCAAGGCGCCCGCGGATTTGATATCCGTCCGAACAAATCAGGAAGCAATTGGGTGTGCGCCCACGGCATGCACAATACAAAACTCTCTCTTACCGACTGTTTTAACAAATTTGTCAGTTTTCTTGATGCCAATCCGTCGGAATTCATTGTTATTCACATCTATCATGGCGGCAGCAGTGACTGGTCAGACAGCAACCGGTCGGATTTCGCCGGTTTTCTTTCCGAATATAAGGACCGCCTTGTCAATTTCCGGCGTGACCTTACAGTTGACGAACTTCGCGGACGCATACTGATTTTCTCACGCGAGGATTATCCGGGCGACCCCTACGGTGCCAGACTCAACGGTTCGCTGCGACAGGATTACGGCTGGGGCAGCTGGATTGACTGGGACCGTCAGACCAATATTACGGCGACAGGCATCATCGAAAGCAATCTTTCACAGGGTCGTGTGTTTTATCAGGACCTTGCCGAGACTCATCAGAGCGGAGCTCAGGATCAGAAACTGGCTGCCATACGACAGCTCCTCGATTTCACCACTGCTTACCGTCCTGCCGACCCTGAAAACTGTATCTGGTATTTCAATTTCGCATCGGGCTACAACCAGGTGACAAGTCTGCTTGGCAACAACATTTCCAAGAGCGACGGCTACCGCGGCAACGCAACATACACCAACCCCTGTTTCATCGACTATCTCAAGGCAAATCCCGGTCCTGCCGGTGTGGTTCTCGCCGATTATATATGCACCGACAAGTCTGGCAGCTATGAGACACGTGGTTCGGAACTTGTCGATGTGCTGATCGACAACAACTTCAAATATCTCGAATATGTCGACAACGGTGTCGGAACCCCCGCGGCCTACAGTCCGTCGACAGCCACAGGCACCCCGGCCGACTGGCAGTTCAATTCTGCATCGAGAAATTTCCATGCAACCCAGCGCTCCTCTGCCGTGATGGGCGACTTCTCCGGCAACGGACGCCTCGACATAATCTCAGGCGGCGGCAACGACCATGCCAAACTGCTTGTCAACGACGGCGACTGGAGCGTAGTCGAGCTGCATAATCAGACTAACGGGGTCGTGCAGTCCAACTACCCCCACTACTGCGCGCTCGACTTCAACAACGACGGACTTCTCGACCTCCTTGTGGCCGGAGTCTCCGACCATACCGCCAATTATGACTCCCACAACGCTCCATACGCACAGATATCGTCAGGCTACGCTGTGACCGCTCTTTATCAGAATACGGGCAACAACACTTTCCGTGTGGTGGAAAACGCCGGTCTCCCCATCATCGTCGGACACCGTGGCGAAGACAATCTCGGACAGACTTCCCAACCGCTTCCATTTGCTGTCGGCGACTTCGACCATGACGGATTTGTCGATATTGCATTCTGCGGTAAAATTGTGGAAGACGGTGCTGAAAAAGCGTTCACCGGACTCTACCGCAATAACGGCGACGGCACATTCAGCCGCTTTGCCTCATTCAAGCCGATATGCGGCAACGTACATTTCGCCGACCTTGACAACGACGGCTGGCTTGACCTCGTGTTCGACGGCGTGCAAAATGAAGATAACGACGCGCTCAACACCTCCGGCAGCAACGGACGCGTCTATCTCAATGACAAAGGCGCAGGTTTCACTGACGTCACTTCCGACATGATACGTTTCTATTCAACCCGTTCCGGCGGCTCGGCAATCGCCGATTTCAACAAGGACGGCTACCTCGACCTGTTCACTCTCGGCTGGGGTGACAACGGCATAAACTGGACTGGCCTCTTGCATTACAACAATCACGGCATCAACGGTAAGGGCGATGTTTTTGTGACCCCCGACCGTCTCGCCGATACCTACGGCCTCAATGGCACTGAAAATCTCCGCGTGATTGTGCGTGATGTCAACGGCGACGGAAATCTTGATATTATCTATGACGGACAGTGTGACAACCGTGTTTATTACGGTTCGGAAGCCATGATTTTCCGCAGTGCTGACCCGCTCGGATGCCGTGGCGGCGGAGCCGATGACGCAGCAAGTGCTTTCGGCGATGTGACCGGCAACGGGCTTGTCGACCGCTATCAGACCGGATGGCAATGGTTCAGCGCCGAAATGATGGCCAACCGTCATGGTGGTTCAGGCGATGGCTGGAACTGGGAAGCCTCACTCTACGATAACCATTCACAGTCCGTAGGCTCCGCTCCTCTTCAGCCCGCCAACGTCAGGGTCGGCATTGATGGCGACCGCCTTTATATCTGGTGGGATGATGTCGATGACATCACTGCCGCCTACAATATCGTGCTTTACAACGAGGCCACCGGCAATGTCATATCCACCCTCCCTGTAAACCCTCGCACCGGTACACTCAGTGTAGCCGATGGCAAAGAGGCTGCCGTGCGTCCGGGTGTCAATGAGTACATTATGACAGCCCCTTCCGACTTCGTCAGCCCGGGCCGTGCGTCACGTGCCGCCACTCAATACAAAGTCGGTGTGCAGGCAGTGAGCCTCTATACCGAGCAAGCCTCGGAAATAGCCTGGACGCAATCGGAAGTGACCGGTGTCGACTGTGCTGTTGATGATGACGACAGCGTCAGGGTTATTGTCGACGGCGACAACATCACCGTGAAGTCGTCACTTGACTGCGAGGTCAGGATTATCGACCTTCTCGGCCGCACCGTAGCTGCCGGCGTAGCCAATGCTCCTCTTTGCGTTCCTGCAAAAGGTATCTTCATAGTGACGACTCCGGCCGCCGCTGTAAAAATCAAAAAGTGACAATCATTTCAGGCAACTGATAAAAAAGCAGGGACGGGGGCGTCTCGCCCCCGTGTATCCAGATCCGAATAATACCGGCGGGGGCGAGACGCCCCCGCCCCTTTTTTGATCATCTCCGGTATTCAGGGTTTATGTATAGCTCAAATATCTCAGGTGGCAGATGCCCGGGATTATTTCCGATATATTCGATATATTTCTGCAAGTCATTTTCGCTACGTACAATACGGTCAAAATACTCGCTCATCCACACTCTTCCGGTCTTTTGTAATTTAAGATTGATCTGATGCGAGGAATAGCTTTTTATAGATTGCATAATTCGCTCCGGATTAATGTCCGAATGAAAATGCACAAGAAGATGAACGTGATTAGGCATAATTACGTATGCTACTATGGTATAGTGGGATGGTGAATAATGCTTAATCGCAGAGGTAATCACTTCTCGTAATTCCGATTTCTTAAATAAACAGCTGCCATATCCATTGTCGAGCAATCTTTCCTCAATACGACTCACCGTTGTCCGAAATTTTTTGGCGGTGGATAAGTCCCATGGTTTAGGATATCTGGCATTGAATTCAGCAATGAAAGAGCTTAATTCCTTAATTTTTGATTGAGGTAACGAGTCCGCTAATCTGAATGTTATAAATTGAATCTTTCCTATCTGATGCCAATGAGGCAGATTGCCGCTTATCTTTATCTCAATAGGTTTTCTATTGTCAAGAAACGGATTCATGGTGTAAATTAATTTAGATTGTTGGAATAATTGATTTTGACAGGGCGGCAGCAGGGACGGGGGCGTCTCGCCCCCGTGTCATTTCTTGCCATATCCATGTAATATCTGCGAGATAAATACCGGCGGGGGCGAGACGCCCCCGCCCCTGCTTTATCTGAACAGCAGGGGGAGGAAGTCGGCAAGGTAGCGGCGCCAGTTGCGCCAGATGTGGCCGCCGTCGCTCTCGGTGTAGGTGTATGGTATATTGTTGCGGTCAAGCAGTTCGCGGAAACGCACGTTGGTGTCGTAGAGGAAATCATCTTTGCCTATCGCTATCCAGTAGAGCATCGGCGGATTTTCAAACTGTCGCACGATTTTCTCTTCCATGTCGGCGTAGCGGGATGCGCTTTCCGGTTTATGAGGCCATACGGCAGCCGAAAACAATCCGACATAGCTCGTCAGGTCGGGATAATCCTTGGAGATATGAAGCGAGTGGAAACCGCCCATCGACAGGCCGGCCACTGCCCGTGACATTTTGTCGCGGCGCGTGCGGTAGTTGGCATCGATATATTCGACAATCTCCGGGAAAGCCTGTTCGAAAGTGCCGTCCATGGTGTGGGGCAGATTGGGGTCGGGGAGAGTGAGTCCCAGCGATGTCTCTCCGGGAGCCGCGGCGGTGTCGACATTACCGTTGGGCATGACAACAATCATTGGGCGTGCCTTGCCCGAGGCGATAAGATTGTCGAGTATCTGAGTGGCACGTCCGAGTTCGCTCCACGCGTTTTCGTCACCACCCATGCCGTGAAGCAGATAGAGCACCGGATAATTGCGTCCCGATGTCTCGTAGCCTGCCGGAGTGTAGACGGTCAGGCGACGGTCAGTGCCGGTCATGTCGCTGTGATACCATGTCTTGCTCACTGTGCCGTGGGGCACATCCTGTACCCCGTAGAGCCCGTCGGGGCCGCCGTCAACGATAAATATGTTGGAGAGTGTCGAAACGTCGCGGGCAATATAGACGTTTGACGGGTCGTTGGTGCGCACGCCGTCCACCTCGAGCGCATAGCTGTAGAGCTCGGGGGCAAGAGGTGCGCCGGTAGATCCGGTCCAGTTGCCGTCGGAATCTTTTGTCATTTCAATCACCTGCGGCACGTTGTCACTTTCGTTGCGCGCCTTGAAATCGCCGGTCACCTTCACGCTCCGTGCCGCGGGATTATGGTATCGGAATGTGGCGGTGCCGTCGTTGTCAATCACGGGAGAGGCGAGACTCGTGCCGCCCCAAAGAGCCTGCTGCGCAAATGCCGGCGAGCATGCCAGCATAAGGGCAAAAGTAAGTTTGATTTTCATATCGGTATCGTATGTTGGATTTTACGGTAAGAAGATGCACAAATTTAATAAATTATAAATAATTATATATCGTATTGATGATATCTATTGCAAAAATGATTAATTTTGCACTCCAAGTAAACGCTGACTGCCATGCTGACCCCGAAAACCGATTCGTTGGTGATAATACCGATGTACAATGAAAAGGAAAATGCCCGAGCCATAATCGAGGCTGTCCTCTCGTTGCAACCGTGCTTTGACGTTCTCGTGATTGACGACAATTCGCCCGACGGCACCGCCTCGATAGTGAAAGAGGTGATGGCTGAAAACCCGGGGCGCGTGCATATCGTCGAGCGCAAAGGGAAGCTCGGCCTCGGCACGGCCTATATCGCCGGCTTCAAATGGGGCCTGGAGCACGACTACGAATACATCATCGAGATGGATGCCGACTTCTCGCACAATCCCGCCGATCTTCCGGCTCTGCGTGCGGCCTGCGCCGCCGACGGCTATGACGTGGCTGTCGGCTCGCGTTACGTGTCAGGCGTCAATGTGGTCAACTGGCCTATGGGGCGTGTGCTGATGTCGTATTACGCATCGGCCTACGTGCGTCTTGTCACCCGCATGAAAGTGCGCGACACAACAGCCGGCTTCGTGTGCTACCGCCGCCGCGTGCTGTCGACGATGGACCTCGACAAAATCAAATTCAAAGGCTACGCATTCCAGATTGAAATGAAATTCACCGCCATGAAATGCGGTTTCCGCATCAAGGAAGTGCCTATCATCTTTGTCAACCGTGTGCTCGGCACAAGCAAGATGAGTTCCGGAATATTTTCCGAAGCGGTGTTCGGCGTGATACGTCTCAAGATCGGAAGCTGGTTTAAGAAATATCCCAAATGCGCTGAAAAGCAATGAGCAGAAAGCTGATTTACAACGCCGAGATAGTGAGCGACGGAGTCTGTCGCCACGGCTACGTCATGATTGACGGCGAGATTATCGAAAGAGTGGGAGAGGGCGCACCCTCGCAGGCCGAAATTGACTCGGCCGACATCGCAAGCGATATCGGCGGCCGCCTGCTTCTGCCCGGCGCCATCGACACCCATGTGCATTTCCGTGAGCCCGGACTGACCCACAAGGCGTCAATCGCCACGGAGAGCGCCGCCGCTGTCAGCGGTGGTGTCACTTCATTCATCGATATGCCCAACACACGTCCGGCCACAACATCGATGAGTGCAGTGGCCGACAAAAAACGTATCGCGGCGGTCAGTTCATACGCCAACTATGGCTTCTTCCTTGGCGCCACCAACGACAATCTAGATGAAATACTTGCCGCCGACCCGCATGAGATACCCGGCGTGAAGCTGTTTATGGGCTCGTCGACCGGCAACATGCTTGTCGATGACGATGTCACCATGTCGCAGCTGTTCGCCTCATACCGAGGCATAATCGCTGTGCATGCCGAAGACGAGGCTGTGCTTGCCGCCGCCCGTCAGCGCCTTGCCGGGCAGTATGGCGACGACCAGCCCGTAAGCTTTCACTCGCAGGCACGTCCCGCCGAGGCATGCCTCAAAGCCTCGCGCAAAGCAGTGGAGCTTGCCCGTAAATATGACACGCGTCTGCACATACTCCACATATCTACAGCCGGCGAACTGGCGTTGCTCTCCTCAGGCAAAATCGGGTCGAAGCGCATCACGGCCGAGACATGCCCGCACTATCTGCTTTTCGTCGACACCGACCTCGCCCGCGACAACGGGTTCATGCTCAAGTGCAATCCGGCAATCAAATCGGCGGCCGACCGCGAAGCCCTTGTCTCGGCGCTGTCCGAAGGACTTATTGATACTATAGCCACCGACCACGCCCCGCATCTTCTCGAAGAGAAGCAGGGTAACCTCCTGCAGGCCGCCTCAGGCATGCCCGGCGTAAGGTTCATGCTGCCAGAGATGCTCACCATCGCCTCGCGTGATGACAACGCGCTTACCATTGAGCGAGTGGTTGAACTAACCGCCCACAATCCGGCGCGGCTCTACGCCATAGAGCGCCGCGGATACATACGCCGCGGATATTATGCCGACCTTGTCGTGGCCGAGCGGACAGAGCCTTATCGTCCTGAAATCGGCGGATACCTCCCTGCCGGCATGATGTCGCCGTGTGACTGGACTCCCTACGCCATGACAGAAGCGAATTACCGCATCACGGCCACCTACGTCAACGGCGCTCTCGCCTTTGACGGCAGCCGTGTGCGTCAGATGCCCGTGCATCCCCTCCGCTTCAATTCCGACCGCTGAGAAATCCCCGACCCGAGCTCAATGCACACAAAATTGTAGGGAGGGTGTTGCAGAACTCCAAAATTTCGGTTTGCGATGTAGGGACGCACGGCTCGTGCGTCCGGTAAAAGGCTGATAATCAGCGCTGTTTTGCGGACGCACGAGCCGTGCGTCCCTACGTTTTGGAGTTCTGCAACACCCTCCGCATCCGCATGGTATAACACGCTAAATACCTGCATTTTAATGCGGATGCGATGTATCGCGTCCCAATGCTGTTTACTTAAGCATAACCGCATCGGAAAGCCGGAGGCTTGAGGGTCTACTATTAACCCCGGTTCGGAGACCGCGGAGCGGGCGCAGACCGGGGTAATCAGTAGCAATCATCTCTTGAGCCCGGGAAGGGCGGTGTGTGGTAACCAGCTCGTTTACAACCACAAACCGCCCCTCCCGGGCTTATTGGGCGGGTGGGTTTATGGCCGGGGTCTGCGCCCGCTCCGCGGTCTCCGAACCGGGGTTAATAGTAGACCCCCGAGCCTCCCGGCTCTCTGACGTCACTCCCCCTTAAGTAAACAGCATTGTATCGCGTCCCTGTAATTTATTGCGATTTTAGCGGCATTTTATACTCCTGTTCCAATCGACAAAGGCATTTGGCCTGCGTCCGGTGCGGGGAAATCAGATGTTGAGGGTGACACCGACGTTGATGCATCGGGGCAGTGCCGGTCCGTAGATATATCCTGAGTCGCGGTTGGAGCCTGAGTCGAAATCGTTCTGATAGGAATTGAAGATGTTGCTGACTCCGGCCGATACGCTCAGGTTCACGCGGTTGAAAATCTTGAAGTCGTATGTCAATTTCACTGACGCGTCAAAAAATGATTTTGTGCGCACGGCCAGGTCTACATCCGTGCCTGAGCCTTCGAGATGCTGCACCGTCATGGGGCCGGTGCCTGTCGCATTGAGAGTGGCGGTCAGGTGATGGGTGATTTCCCAGTTGGCGGTAAGATAGCCGTAGATGTCAGGCGTGCGGAACATCTTTTTTTCGGCCGGCACATCGGGATTGTCGCTCCACTGCTCAGCTTTCTTATATCGGCTGGTCTGCAGAGTGATGCCTCCCTGCATGTCGAAATGGCTTGAGAAAAACGCTTTTGCCTCCAGGTTTACACCCATCACGCGTGCTCCGCTGCCGTTGTAGCGCTCAAGCACGGCGTTGCCCATGGCGTCGGTGCCGTCAAGCTGGCGCAGGGCGAACACGTCGCGCAGGTCGGTGTAAAATCCTTCGATAAGAAGATTGGTCTGCACGTTGCCGAAGCGGTGGTAGAGGTCGGCCGAGAGGCTTACGCTCTGCGAGCTTTCCTGCTTAAGGCCGGGGGCAAGCACGGTCACCACGCGTTCGCCGCCTACAATCGCCACATGGAAATCCTCGTCGTAGGCCTGCGGCGAGCGGAAACCGGTGGAGTAGGAAGCTCTGAAATTCATGTTGGAAGATGGGTTGTAACGGATGTTGACGCGGGGCGACACGATGGGATTGTCAATCATGGAATGCTTGTCGATACGTGCGCCGGCCAGAAATCCCCAGCGCTCGTTGCGCCATTCGTTTTGCAGATATGCGCTGTAGATGTTCACGCATTGTTTCACGTCGTGGTCATAGCCGAGAGTGACATCGTGCAGTCTGTTGAACGAATATTCCAGACCTGCTACCAGCTCTGCCGGCATGAAGAGGAAACGGTCGATGGGGTGTGTCCACTGGCTTCCGGTTGTAATGACGATATCGGAGGTGCGGCCGTAGGCGTCGGGGTCCATGTCGGAGCCGTAGTAGCTCTGACGGCGTGTGTTCTGTGTCGCGGCAAATACCGACAGATGGTCGCGGCGGTCGCGGAGCCACAGGTCGTAGGTGGCCTCGCCGGCATGGATATTGTGGTCGGTCTGCTCGGCTATCATTGCCATGTGGGGCTGCAGGTCGAGTTGGTCGCCTCCGCGGCGATACTCATGGGTGTTGTGATATTCGACAGTGAGTTTGCTGATGTCGGAAGTCTTGAAGAAACCGCGTGCGCCGAGAGTCTGAGTCTTCAGCTGTGCCACTTCGGTGAAACCGTCGCCGTTGTGGTCGTAGCCGTCGCGGTAGCGGCTCTGTCCGTAGATGAAAAGTCCGGCGAGACCGTTGTCGGTGACTACGGAAGCGTTGAGCGTGGTGTTGTTGTCAAACGAGCCGGAGGGGCCTATCGATGTGAGCTGATGCGACAGCTGCGCGGAGTTGACCATAGGGTCTTTGGTGATGATGTTGATGGTGCCGCCCACGGCTGATGAGCCGAAGAGTGCCGAGCCGCCGCCGCGCATCACCTCCACGCGGTCTATCATGTTGGCCGGTATCTGTTCCAGTCCGTACACACCGGTCAATGCCGAGAATACGGGGCGCGAGTTCAGCAATATCTGGGAGTAGTGGCCGTCGAGACCGTTGATGCGCACCTGGGTGAAGCCGCAGTTCTGGCAGTCGTTTTCGGCGCGCACGCCGGGCTGGAAGTCAAGGCCGTCGGCCAGCGAGCATGCTCCGACGCGCAGGAATGTAGCGCCGTTTATTACGTTGACGAGCGAAGGACTCTCGCGCCTTCGGGTCTCGCTTTTTGACGATGTGACGACCACCTGGTCGAGCATGAACGCGTCAGGACGGATATTGAAGTTGAGTTCTACGGTTTGGTCGGCCGCAACCGATGTCTCAAGGCGTGTGGTCTCATATCCGGTGCAGCTCACCTCAAGGGTGTAGGCGCCCGGCTTGAGGTCGCGGAATATATAGTGTCCGGATCCGTCGGTGACTGTAGTGAGGCTTGTGCCGAGTATTTTTATCACGCACCCCGGCATGTGCTCTCCGTTTTCGGAGTCTATTACGTGGCCGCCTATGTTGGCGTCGGTTACTTTGTTGCTTTGAGCCGATATGCATGTTGAGCCGATGGCAAAAGCCATCAGCAGAAAGATAATTCTTCTGATCATTTGACTGATATGAATGCTGTTGAATAAATGTGTTGAATGGCGGAGAGACGTTGCGGCGACCGAATGGATTGCAAACGGCTGCCCGGCCGGCGGTCAGCATTGCGGCGGTCCGCGCAGCTTCGCGCTGAGGCGGATCTCGCATGTTGTCACGACTGCCGTCTGACATTCTATCAGTGTGTAGTAAGCGGGAGATGTAAATATCGGAGCCGGATCCGGCGTATCGGCGGAAGATGCCGTGCAGTTGAAGTAAGATACCAGATTAAGCTCTTTCGCACTGTGTGTATGCTGTGCGGATGATTTATAGGGGTGGGAGTGGGCAACTGTCGCGCCTCCCGAAAGCCGGTGATAGTGAACGAACGCGATGTTCGAGAACATGAAATTCACGAACACGAGCAGCAATGTGGGACACAGTATTTTTGCAGCCATTCTATTCACGCCGCAAAGGTACTAAAAATCCGTGAAATGCCCAAAATCGCGGGTGAATGTTGTTTTATGATTAATTTGCAATATTGAAAAAATATTGTAATTTTGTGGTTTGCAATGATGTCGCGCCCCGGTGAGGGACGACACATCAGACTAATCATTATATTGTTTCTTAAATTTAATTTTTTATCATGAAATTGCTAAAAGGCGTGATGCTGGCGGCAGCTATGACGGCGGGCGCTGCATCGTTCAGTGCGGATGCCATCGGATGGCCTGCCAACTATGAAGGCGTAATGTTACAAGGATTTTACTGGGACAGCTGGAATGTTACCGGCTGGAGCAAACTTGAAGCTCAGGCCGATGAGCTCAGCGAGTCGTTCAGCCTCATCTGGGTGCCCAACTCGGCGAAGGCAGCATCTAATCCGGGCAACGGCTACGACCCCGTGTATTGGTTTACCAATCATAATACATGCTGGGGCACTGAAACCCAACTGCGCTCTATGATTGCCACATTCAAGGAAAAAGGCACCGGAATTATCGAAGATGTCGTGATCAACCATCGCTCGGGAGCCACCAACTGGACCGACTTCCCCGCCGAGACATGGAACGGCGTTACCTGGAAAATAGGTCTCGACGGAATATGCCGCACCGATGAGGTAAACAGCCAGCCCGGACAAAGCCACGGCACAGGAGCTGCCGACACAGGCGAGGATTTCAACGGCTCGCGTGACCTCGACCACACCAACGCCAACGTGCAGAACAACTGCAAGAACTATTGCAAATTCCTCCTCGAAGATATGGGCTATGCCGGTTTCCGTTACGACATGGTCAAAGGTTACGGCGGCCAGTATACGAAAATCTACAACCAGTATTCAAAACCGACCTTCTCGGTAGGCGAATACTGGGACGGCAACTATGACGCCGTGGCTTCATGGATCGAGGCCACAGGCAAAGAGTCGGCCGCTTTCGACTTCCCCTTCAAATATGCTGTCAACGAAGCCTTTGCCTCCGGCGACCTCCGCAAGCTCGTATGGAAAGCCAACGGCACTAACAATCAGCCTGCCGGCATGATACATTTCGGCTATTCGCAGCTGGCAGTGACATTTGTCGACAACCACGACACCTATCGTGACGGCAGCAAATTCACCGGCAACGTGCTTGCCGCCAATGCATTCATGCTCTGCTCGCCGGGCACCCCCTGTGTGTTCTGGCCCCACTGGTCGCAATATAAGAGCCAGATCAAGCAGATGATTGCCGTGCGCAATGCCGTCGGCGTGCACAACAACTCAAAGGTGACAGTGCTCCAGTCGGCCAACAACTGCTACATGGCTGAGGTTGTCGGCTCGAAAGGCACGCTGGTGGTGAAAATCGGCTCGGCCATGGTTTCACCCTCAGGCTACACCGACAACGACATCAAGGCTTCGGGCACCGACTACTGCATCTGGACAAAAACCGGAGTGCAGGGAGGCGGCGATGGCGGTGACGATGACGTCACTTATCCCTCCGACCTCTATATCATAGGCAACCTCAACGACTGGAACCCCGCTACATCTGTGGCTGCCGACACTGCCAAAGACGGTGTTTACACCTGGAACAAAGTGGAGATGCCTGCTGCTGCAAAAGACACCTACACCTACTTCTCGCTTGTCACTTCAACAGGCTCGACATGGGACGTAGTCAACGGCACTGACCGTTATGGCGCGGCCACAACCGATGCCGTAATCAGCTCTACCGCTCCCATCACGCTCTTCCCGGCCAATGTGAGCGCAAGCTCGGCATACTCGTGGAAGGCGGCTCCCGGCGAATACAAGATTGTTGCCGACCTTAAAGAAATGAAACTTACAATCACCAAAGTCGGCGATGTAATCGGCGGCGGTGGCGACGACGGTGACGATGACGAAGATGACAGCAATTATCCGTCGCAGCTTTATATTATCGGCAACCTCAACGACTGGACTCCGTCTACCTCTGTAGCTTCTGACGAGCATAAGGGCGGTGTCTACACATGGAACAGCGTCGAGATGCCCGCGGCCGAGAAATCAACCGACACTTATTTCTCGTTTGTCACCTCAAAAGGCGCTACCTGGGATGTCGTCAACGGCACTGACCGCTACGGCGCGGCCACAACAGATGCCGCAATCAGCTCAACGGCACCGATTCAGCTCTTCAAGGCCAATGTCAACGCAAGCTCGGCATATTCATGGAAAGCGACTCCCGGCACATATAAAGTGGTGGCCGATCTGAAGAATATGCAGGTGACTATCTCAAACACATCAGGCGTCGATAGCGTCGAAGCAGCTGACAGTGAAGTCGCTCCGGTCTACTACAACATGCAGGGCATGCGTGTCGACAACCCGTCGGCAGGCCTCTACATCGTGGTACGCGGCAACAAAGTCAGCAAAGAACTGGTGAAATAAACATCATACCATAACTTTTCAACAAGGCGGCCGGGAGCAGTTCCGGCCGCCTTTGCTTTGGATGTATATGTTGATTAAAGTATTATATAACAGATATTGCGGGGGACAGTTGTTTATTCGACGAAAAGTGCATATATTTGCATAATGCAATATCAGACATCGTACTACTAATTTTATGACAACCATTAAATCACTATGAAATTTTACAAGAAAGCTATGCTTGCGGCGGCGGTCGCTGCCGGACTTGTATCGTTTGAGTCTCAGGCCACAGGATGGCCGGCCGACTATGAAGGGGTAATGCTCCAAGGCTTTTACTGGGACAGTTTCAACGAGACATCATGGAGCAAGCTCGAAGCAAATTCTGACGAACTAAGCCGTTATTTTAAACTGATATGGGTGCCAAATTCAGCAAAATCGGACTATTATCCAGGCATGGGCTATGACCCCGTGTACTGGTTCTCAAACCATAACTCGGCGTTCGGCTCGGAAGATGAACTGCGGTCTATGATAAAAACATTCAAGTCCAAGGGCACCGGCATTATCGAGGACGTGGTTATCAACCATCGTATGGGTGTCACAGGCAAGACCGACTTTCCCGCCGAAGAGTGGGACGGACAGACATGGCAAATCGGCCTTGAAGGCATAACTGGCAACGATGAGATTAACTCCGACCCCAACCAGCCACACTCGTGGGGTGCCGACGACACAGGCCTTAACTGGCCCGGCATGTGTGACCTCGACCACACCAACGCCAATGTGCAGAACAATTGTAAGAACTATTGCAAATTTCTCATCGAGGATATGGGATACACGGGCTTCCGGTATGACTATGCCATGGGTTACGGCGGTGAATATATCAAGATTTACAACCAATATTCACAGCCACAATTCTCAGTAGCTGAAAACTGGACAGACAGCTACGATGTCATAGCGGCGTGGATTGAGGCTACCGGCCGTGAGTCGGCAGCATTCGACTTCCCGTTCAAATTCAAAGCCAACGAAGCGTTCCACTCCAACGACATGACCAAGCTTGTGTGGAAAGCCAACGGCGTTGAAGACCAGCCCGCAGGCATGATACACTACGGATATTCGCAGTTTGCCGTGACATTTCTCGACAACCACGATACGGCCCGTGAAGAGACAAATTTCCACGGCAACATCCCGGCCGCAAACGCCTACATGCTCTGCTCGCCCGGTACGCCGTGCGTATTCTATTCCCATTGGACTGAATATAAAGATGAAATTAAACGCCTTATCGACGTACGCAACTCGGTAGGTGTCAATAATACCTCAAAAGTCAAAGTGTTGCAATCGTCCACCGACTGCTACATGGCGGAAGTGACCGGCAAGCGAGGCAAACTCGTGATAAGGGTCGGATCGGCATCGGCGTCGCCCGAAGGTTACGCCGACAGCGACATTGTCACTTCAGGCATCGATTACTGCGTATGGGCCAAGTATGACGCGCCGACCTCCGAGCTCTACCTCGTGGGTAACTTCAACGGTTGGAACTCCGCCACCGCCTATGTGCCATCCCGCAGCGACAACGGCGTGTTTATCTGGGACAATGTGTGGATGAACGCCGCCGACAACGACATCAGCACATACTTCTCGTTCCTGACCACCCGCGATGCAGACTGGAATATAGTCAACGGCTCAGACCGCTTCGGCGCGACGGCGGCCGATTATGAAGTGGGAGAAACGGCTCCGCTCAAACGATTTGTCGGAGGCAACGAGGCATGGGAGTCAAACGCATGGAAGGCCGATGCCGGCGTGTACCGTGTCATCGCCGATATACCCAATCTCACCCTCACCCTGATTAAACTGTCGACAATAGACGGCGCACCCTACGGCTACCCGTCTGAACTATATCTCATGGGCGGCTTCAACAATTGGGATCCGACCACAGCTGTAGCCGGACAACATGGCGAAGATGGTGTCTACATCTGGTATGACGTAGAGCTTCCGGCTGCCAAAGGCGACACCGGGTCATTCTTCTCGTTTACCACCATACGCGACGGCGCGTGGGACACGGTCAACTATAGTGACCGTTATGGAGCTCCGACCAAAGACAACGAGATACGCCAAGAGGCCTATATACGCTATTTCCAAGGTGGAGTCGACGCCGCGTCGGCTTACTCATGGAAGGCCGATGCCGGTGTCTACACCATTGAGGCCAATCTTCGAGAAATGAAGTTGAAAGTGACAAAAACAGCCCCCGGCGCAAACAACTACCCCTATTCACTCTATATGACAGGCAGTTTCAACGGCTGGAACACATCGACATCCGTAGCCCCCGACCAGCATAAAAACGGAGTCTACCTTTGGGAACGTATCAGCCTGCCTGCCTCCGACGGCGACACCGCCGCCTACTTCTCGTTCGTCACTAAAAACGGCGACACGTGGGACATTGTCAACTGTTTTGATCGCTACGGAGCCACATATCAGGATGCCGACACCAAGGTTGCGCCGTCAATCAGATTCTTTGCCGGTGGTGATGATGCCTGGAACTCAATGCCATGGCGTGTCCCCGCAGGCGACTATCGCATCATTGCCGATTTCCGAAACATGACTATTTCGGCCACAAGAATAGGCGACGAAAACGCCGACTACCCCAGCGAGCTCTACCTCATAGGCAATCTCAACGGTTGGAATCCCGAAACCTCTCTGGCTCCCGACCATACCGACCGTGGTATATATACCTGGAACAAAGTGGCATTGCCCGATGCCGGCAATGAAAATGCGTCATATCTCTCATTTGTGACCGCCCGCCACAATTCGTGGGATGCCGTCAACACTCACCACCGTTTCGGGGCGACGGAAGATAATGCCATACTCGACAGCGAAGCCGATGTAAAGATGTTTCATGGCGACATCAACGCCCAAAAAGCATACGCCTGGAAAACACCGGTCGGCAATTACAAAGTGGTCGCCGACCTGCGCAATATGAAAGTGTCGCTGACTCCGATAGTTACATCTGTGGATATGATAGATACGGATGAAGATGCAGAGGCTGTATACTACAACATGCAGGGCATGCGTGTCGACAACCCGTCGGCAGGCCTCTACATAGTGGTTCGCGGCAACAAAGTGACAAAAGAGGTTGTGAGATAATCTACACTATAATAAGATAACGGCAGGCGGGTGTTGCATAACTCTGAAAAATGATACCGGCATGTAGGGACGCACGGCTCGTGCGTCCGCAACATGCTGATTATCAAGTGTCAGGCACGGACGCACGAGCCGTGCGTCCCTACAACATTAGGTTATGCAACACCCTCTTTTTGTTGTCGGTTTTCGCTGCGTCATTGTGAAAATCGGGGGTGTTGAAGTTAGGCGGTTTCAATGAAAATTATTAACTTTGCTGACTGATAGCGCAAGTGGCGCGTCATAAACGGAAAATTATGGATAAATATCGACAGATAATAAGCGATACGGTCGACCGGCTGCTTGCCGTCGAGTCGCTGCGGCAGGTTGGCGTGAATGCAGGCGAGGATGTGGCACTTCCTTCGCAGATTGCTGTCGATGAGATAATTGACCTTGTGCGCACTATCATATTCCCCGGCCATTTCGGCCATCACATCACCCAACGTCAAAATCCACTGTATTGGCTCGGTACGACAGTGGACCGTCTCGGTCAATTGTTGTCGGAGCAGGTGCGCGCCGCATTCGCCATGCTCGACCGTCAGCGCGGCGAAGTGACTGACGACGCCCGCTGCGAAGCTGTGACAGAGGAATTTATCGCCGGGCTTCCGCTTGTGCGCGAGGCTCTCGCCTTCGATGCCCGCGCCATATATCTGGGTGATCCGGCGGCAGTGTCGGTCGACGAGGTTATCTGCAGTTATCCCGCTATCAGAGCCATAACCAACTACCGTGTGGCCAACATGCTCTACCGTCTCGGCGTGCCGGTGCTGCCGCGCATGATATGCGAGCGTGCCCACCGCGAGACCGGCATCGACATACACCCCGGAGCCACTATCGGCAAGTCATTCATGATTGACCACGGCACAGGCGTGGTGATCGGCGAGACTGCCATTATCGGCGATAACGTGAAGCTCTATCAGGGTGTCACACTGGGAGCGCGCAGTTTCCCCACCGACGAGGGCGGAAATCCTGTCAAGGGGCTCGCACGCCACCCCATCATTGGCGACAATGTGGTGATTTATGCCAACTCGACAATATTGGGGCGCATCACAGTCGGCTCCGACTCCGTGATCGGTGGCAACATCTGGGTGGCCGACGATGTGGAGCCGGGCAGCATCGTGCTTCAGGCGCGTGCCGACAATACAATTAGACTTAACAACAATCTTTCACGATAACAGATGAACGAGACTTTTGAAATGGTGGCCAAGACCTTCCAGGGACTGGAAGAGGTGCTTGCCGAGGAATTGCGTGGTCTGGGCGCCGCAAATGTGATGCCCGGCCGCCGTATGGTGGCTTTCGAGGGCGACCTCGCTATGCTTTACAAAGCCAATCTGTGCTGCCGCACGGCGTTGCGCATACTTAAACCGATATATAAATTCGTTGCGACCGACACCGACTCGCTCTACGACTCTGTAAAGGAGTTTGACTGGAGTTCGGTGCTTTCGATTGACAAGACTTTCTCGATCGACACTGTCGCGTTCAGCGATGAGTTTACCCACTCGCAGTTTGTTACCTACAGGGTGAAAGATGCAATTGTCGACTGGTTCCGCGACCGCTACGGCAACGACAAGCGTCCCGGAGTGCGTCTGCAGGATGCCGACGTGATGATCAACGTGCACATCGCCGGCGACCGTGTCACCCTTTCGCTCGACTCCTCGGGCGAATCGCTCCACAAGCGCGGCTACCGCGTGGCGCAGACCGAAGCCCCTATCAACGAAGTGCTTGCCGCCGGCATAATACTCCGTTCGGGATGGCGTGGCGAATGTCCGCTGGTCGACCCGATGTGCGGTTCGGGCACATTTCTCGTCGAGGCCGCTCTGATTGCCGCCAACATCAATCCCGGCATCTACCGCAAGAGCTTCGCGTTTGAAAACTGGAAAAACTTCGACGCCGACCTTTTCGACTCGATCTATAACGACGACTCCGGCGAGCGCGAGTTCCGTCATAAAATCTATGGCGCCGACATATCGCCCAAAGCCGTAGATATCGCCACGCGCAACATCAAGAGCGCAGGCGTGGCCCGCTATGTCGACATTCAGGTCAAGCCGCTGTCGCAGTGGACTTCGGCTCCGGCCAACGGCGTGCTCATCACCAATCCTCCTTACGGCGAACGTATTTCGGCCGATGATATGGAAGGGCTCTACGAACTTATCGGCAACAAGCTCAAAAATGTATTCAAGGGCTACCATGCATGGATTATCGGATATCGCAAGGAATATTTCGACATGATACATCTGTCGGCCTCGACCAAAATGCCGATACTCAACGGCGCGCTCGAATGCGAGCTGCGCGAGTATGAGATATTCGAGGGCGACTACAAGTCATTCCGCAAAGCGGGCGGCAAGATACACCACGGCGAGTCGCAGCCCGGCGCACGCGCCGACCGAGGCGACCGTGACCGCGGCGACCGCAAGATGACACGCAAGTTTAATGACGACCGCCGCCGCAGAGCCGCCAACGACGAAGGCGACGAAGCCCGCTACGCCTCTCCCCGCAACAAGCTCGAGGAGCGTTATGCATCACGTGGCGGAGGTTTCAACCGCCGTGACAGATATAACCGTGAGAGCGAGCGCGGCGACCGTTTCCGTGGCGATGACCGCCGCGGCCGCGATTTCGGCCGGCGCCGTTTTGACGATGACCGTCGGGAAACTCCCGCAGAGAGCGAAAATCCGCTGGCAGTGCGCCGCAACGAGGCTGCTCTCAGAAGCATCACCGGACGTCAGCCGTCGCTTGCGAAGCCGGGTGTGAAGATGCGCCCGCGCAACAAGAATTCGTAAGCAAGCGCTTACGCGATAACTCAATTCATAATTCACAATTACAATCATCATATATAATGAACATCCTTCTTCTTGGCTCCGGAGGCCGCGAATCGGCTCTGGCATGGAAAATGTCGCAAAGTCCTCTCGTCGACAAACTGTATATCGCTCCCGGCAACGGCGGAACAGCGCAGTATGGAACCAATGTGGCGCTCTCGCCGCTTGATTTTGACGCCATCGAGCGTTTTGTGGCCGACAACGGTATCGATATGATTGTGCCCGGCAACGAAGATCCGCTCGTCGCAGGTATCTACGACCGTTTCGCATCATGCGGCGTTCTTGTGGCAGGCCCGTCGAAGGCAGGCGCCGCGCTTGAAGGCAGCAAGGACTTCGCAAAGGCTTTCATGTCGCGCCACGGCATCCCCACCGCGCGCTATCAGAGCTTTACCGCCGACACAATCGATGACGGCTACCGCTTCCTCGAGTCGCTTCAGGCTCCCTACGTGCTCAAGGCCGACGGTCTTGCCGCCGGCAAAGGTGTGCTCATAATCGACTCTCTCGATGAGGCAAAGGCCGCTCTCGCCGAGATGCTCGGCGGCATGTTCGGCAAGTCGTCGGCAACGGTGGTGATAGAGGAATTTCTGTCGGGTATCGAATGCTCGGTGTTCGTGCTGACCGACGGCAACGGCGGTTACCGTGTGCTCCCCGTAGCCAAAGACTATAAGCGCATCGGCGAGGGTGACACCGGACTCAACACCGGCGGTATGGGCGCTGTGAGCCCCGTGGTGTTTGCCGACGACGAATTCATGGCCAAGGTCGACAGCCGCATCATACGCCCGACAATCGACGGTCTGCGCAAGGACGGCATCGTGTATCGCGGTTTCATATTCCTGGGTCTGATAAGCGTGGGCGGCGAGCCTATGGTGATAGAATATAACGTGCGTATGGGCGACCCCGAGACAGAGGCCGTCATGCTGCGCGTCGACTCTGACCTTCCCGAGCTTCTCAAGGCTGCGGCCGAAGGCAATTTAGGCAATCTGCCCCTTGCAATCAACGAGCGTGCCGCCGTCACTGTGATGCTTGTGTCGGGCGGTTATCCCGGCAGCTATGCCAAGGGCAAGGAGATAACAGTCGACGGTCAGGTGGATGAAAGCATACTCTTCCATGCCGGCACCAAGGTCGACGACAACGGACAGCTCGTCACTTCGGGCGGCCGTGTCATCTCTGTCAGCTCGATGGGCGACAGTGTGGCCGAGGCGCTTGCAAAGAGCTACCGCTCGGCCGACAAAGTGAAATTCGACGGCAAGAACCTGCGCCGTGACATCGGTCAGGACCTGCTTCGTCTCGAGTCAGAAAAATAACGGGAGCCGTCGCTCCATACATATTCCGGCATGAACCGTCTGAACCGTTATCTGCATTCGCGTAATTTCACCGCGTTGATGTTTGTCTTTGCGGCCGTCATGACATATATGGCATTTCGCTGCGGACATGTCGACGAGATAACCGGCAGCCGCGGCACGGTGTTTCCGTCGCCCAACCGCTGGCTGCCTCAGGGAGTGCTGTCGCTTGTCGTCAGCATGGCGCTGATGGCGCTTACGGCGGTATCGTTTATCTCGCTCAACAAGGTCTACAACTTCATGAGAGCGCCGTCGGCGCTGACGCCGTCGCTCTATTTCGTGATGCTGGCGTCGCTTCCGCTGGCCGCGGGGCAGTTTTACGGCGGCACGCTGATGTGTGTCGTGCTGCTTGGCGTCACGGCTCTTATGTTCAGCTGCTACGGCGACAGTTCGGCCAACAGGCGTGTGTTTCTGGTGTTTTTTATCCTGTCGCTGGCATCGCTCGTGCAATATGCGTTCATGTTCTATATTCCGGTCGTTATACCCGGGCTGGCGCAGATGAGGATACTCAATCTGCGGTCGGTGCTTGCTATGGTTATCGGTCTGCTCTGCCCGGTGTGGATACTCTACGGGTTCGGAGTGATGGATTTTGAAGATATCGGCTGGCCGCATTTCACGAGTACGCTTGCGCATCTGTCGCTGCCCGACATGATAACGGTGTTCTCGGCCGTTGGCATCACGATGGTGCTCGGTTTCGCTGCCATGTGCGCCAATCTGATGAAAATCCTGAGCTATAACGCCAAATTCCGTGCCTATAACGGATTTCTGACGCTTCTTCTGCTGTCGACAATGCTGTTTTCGATTGTCGATTATGTCAATCTTTCGGTATATTTCCCCATACTCTGCCTGACGTCGGCCTATCAGATGGCTCATTACTTCTCGATAAGGAAGCCGCGCGGAGGCGTGTGGGTGATACTTTCAATCCTGGCGGTGTATCTGCTGTTGTATTCCGCCTGCTATTATCTGTAATCTTATGAAGCCTGAACTTATCATAGAGAGCCATGTGCCCTGCGTCCCCGACGCTCTTGCGGAGCATTTCAATATAACTCGTCTCGCTCCGGCGGAATTCACTCCTGAAGCTGTGGCGGGAGCCGACGCGATGATAATACGGACGCGCACACGATGTGATGCCGCTCTGCTTGAAGGCAGCAAGGTGAGTTTCATAGCAACCGCAACTATCGGCACTGACCATATCGATCTGCCGTGGTGCGATGCGCAGGGGATAACGGTAGCATCGGCTCCGGGGTGTAACGCTCCCGCCGTGGCGCAATATGTCTATGCGTCGCTGCTGTCACTCTTTCCCGACGGACTGACGGGAAAGACGATAGGCGTCGTAGGTGTGGGTCATGTGGGTAGCATCGTTGCCGACTGGGGCGCTCAGCTCGGCATGCGGGTGCTGACTTGCGACCCTCCGCGTGCGGAGCGGGAGGCGGATTTCTGTCACACTCCGCTCCAAGAACTTGTGCCGCAGGCCGATGTGATTACATTTCATGTGCCGCTCACCCGAAGCGGAGAGCATGCCACATATCATATTGCTGACAAAAAGATGTTGGCCGGAATGCGTGACGGCGCAGTGATTATAAATTCGGCTCGCGGTCAGGTGGTCGACAATGCTGACCTTACGGAGGCGATAGCTGCCGGCCGCATAAAGGCTGTGATTGACTGTTGGGAAAATGAACCGGAGATTTCTCAGCGGCTGCTTCAGCTTGTATCGATAGGCACCCCTCACATCGCGGGGTATTCGCTCAACGGCAAGATACGCGCGACGACAATGGCAGTCAACGCCCTGTGCGGTCATTTCGGCGTTGATTTCCGCATGACACCCGGCATACCGGCCGGCGCGGCGGCAACTGTCACCCCTGAGGCGATACGTAGCTCGTATGACCCGTTGTCAGACACCCGCATGTTGCGCGAGGCCGCCGGCTCGTCAGATTTCAGCGCCCGGTTCGAGCGCCTGCGTAATAATTATGACCTTCGCCCCGAGGTGGAGTGAAGTCAGCGCATATTCGCCCCTGACTTTATACGGCTGTGCCGTAGCGGTTGCTGTTGCCGCGGGCGTAGTCCATTACGCTCTGGCTTATCGTGCAGTGGCCGCCCGGGGTGCGTTCCAGATAGTTTTGAAGTGATTTTTCGGCGCGGTAGAAATTTTTCAAAGGGATGATTTCGACCGCTATCGGAGCCTCGTATGAGTCTTCGAGCGCTGCGGCTACGGCCAGGGCGGTGCTGCCGTCGGCCGCGTCGGTGAAATATATGCCGGTGCGGTATTGGGAGCCGATGTCGCGTCCCTGGCGGTTGACCGAAGTCGGATTGATTGACATGAAAAAGAGCCGTATAAGTCTGTCAAGAGATATCTGTGCGGGGTCATAATCGACTCTGACGCATTCGGCTGCGCCGGTTTTGCCCTGACATACCTCGCGGTAGCGGGGTGAAGGCACAAGTGAATTGGCATAACCGATGCAGGTCGATGCCACTCCCTTGAAGTTTCTGATATATTGTTGTGTGCCCCAGAAAGAGCCTCCGGCTAAATATATGGTCTTGACAGATTTCATAATTACATGATTTTTACATTAGAGCGGCTCAGGCGGATATGTCGGTGTGACATTACCCTTGCGCCGCGGCAATCGGTTTCATGCCATTTTTAACATTTCAACCGCGCAAAATGTTTGTAAAAATCCATTATTTGCCGCAAAATGCGGTTATTCTTTGTCGGGACGGTCGGCGGGGTTGTAGCGGAGCTGCGGGAGTGACCAGTTGTAACGGATGGCGCACATGCGCAATATTATGATGGTGATGCCGCAGAGCGACTGCGATGTGACATCGTTAAATCCCAGCAGATTGCTGCCCCAATAGGCGAAGCCGCCGGCCAGACATGCAGTGGCATAGACATCCTTGCGGAAAAATAGGGGCTCCTCGTTGATTAGAATGTCGCGCACCACGCCTCCGAACGAGCCTGTGATGACTCCCATCACCATGGCCACCCACATCGGGTAATCCGTTGCGAGTGTCTTCTGTATGCCGATGACGACGAAGAGCGCCAGACCCACGGTGTCGAATACGAAAAGCATGCGGTTCATGCTGATGAGAATGCGCCTGAACAGGATTACGATGACGAGTGCGAGGCCGGTGATGGCGAGATATAGCCATGTCTGCATCCAGAACACCGGAATGTCGAGCAGCAGGTCGCGGAGCGTACCGCCTCCTATTGCGGTGACAAGGCCGATGGTGTATGCGCCGAAAAGGTCGAAATTCTTGTAGGCGGCGAGCCGGATACCGCTTATGGCGAAGGCGAATGTGCCGATAACTTCTATTATGAAGAGAAATGTGGAGTCCATCGCGTTAGTTTTTATTGCTGCGTTTCTTTTGCGGAGTTTTTGCTGAAATAGCGGCAGAGGTCGGAAATGATACAGTTGAGACAGTCGGGACGTCGGGCCTTGCACACATAGCGTCCGTGGAGTATGAGCCAGTGGTGGGCCCGCGGTATGTCGGCGTCGGGTATATGTTTTACAAGGGTGCGCTCGGTCTGGAGCGGATTTTTGGAGTTGGTGGTCAGTCCGATGCGCTCGCTGACACGGAACACGTGGGTGTCGACGGCCATTGCCGCGCGGTTGAAGATGACAGCGAGCATCACATTGGCGGTCTTGCGTCCTACTCCGGGAATTTCCATCAGCGAGTCGATGTCGGAAGGAAGCTGGCCGTTGAAGCGCTCCACGATGGTGCGTGCCGCCCCTACGAGCGATTTAGCCTTGTTGTTGGGATAGGAGACAGATCTGATGTAGGGAAACACGTCGTCGGGCGTCACGGCAGCCAGCGACTCCGGTGTCGGAAACGCCTCGAAGAGTGCGGGCGTGACGATATTGACGCGCTTGTCGGTGCATTGTGCCGAGAGTATTACGGCAAGCAGCAGATGAAACGGAGTGTCGTAGTGCAGCTCTGTTTCAGGCGATGGCATTGAGGCGGCGAAGCGCTCTATGACCGCGGCATATCGTTGTTTTATTGTCATTTGAGTAGTTTTTCAGTGCAGTTGAACGCCAGCGCGCAAAATATCAGTCCTCCGGCCAGTGTCACCGCCATATATGCGACGGCCTCTGCAGTGCGGCCGTTTCGGAGAAGGTCAAAACTGTCCCATGCGAAGGTGGAGTAAGTGGTAAATCCTCCGAGCAGGCCTGCAATCAGCCATTGGTTGAGCCATATCGACGGGCCGTAGCGTCCGGCGAGTGCCCATGCCGAGCCTATCAGTGCGCTTCCGGCGAGATTGACGGCAACTGTCGCCCACTGGCGGTGGCTGCACGCAGCGAAGCAGGATTGCAGCATGAAGCGGAAGATGGCCCCGAGAGCTCCTCCTGCGCCAACACTAAGCAATTGTAACCAGCCCGGCATGGTTGTGAAAGGGATTGAAATCAGATGAAGTCAGACAGGTCGGACTTGTCTGACCTGTCCGACCTGTCTGACTTCATTTATATGCTATGCGTCGATGAATTCGTCAAGGAAGCGGACGTCGTTTTCCGAGAACATGCGCAGGTCTTTAACCCTGTATTTGAGGTTGGTGATGCGCTCTATGCCCATGCCGAGGGCGAAACCTGAATATGTCTTTGAGTCTATGCCGCAGGCTTCGAGCACGTTGGGGTCGACCATGCCGCATCCGAGTATCTCGACCCAGCCGGTGCCTTTGCAGAAGGAGCATCCCTTGCCGCCGCACAGGTCGCATGAAATGTCCATCTCGGCTGATGGCTCGGTGAAGGGGAAGTAGCTCGGGCGCAGGCGTATCTTTGTCTCCGGTCCGAACATCTCGCGGGCGAAGTAGAGCAGGGTCTGCCGCAGGTCGGCAAACGACACGTTTTTGTCGATGTAAAGAGCCTCGACCTGATGGAAGAAGCAGTGGGCGCGTGCCGATATCGCTTCGTTGCGGTAGACGCGTCCGGGGCAGATGATGCGCACCGGGGGCTGTGTTTTCTCCATCACGCGGGTCTGCACCGATGATGTGTGTGTGCGGAGCAGCACGTCGGGGTTGCGCTGTATGAAGAAGGTGTCCTGCATGTCGCGGGCAGGGTGGTCGGCCGCGAAGTTGAGCGACTCGAACACATGCCAGTCATCTTCGATTTCCGGACCTTCGGCCACGGTGAAGCCCAGACGGCGGAATATGGCGATGATTTCCTCGCGCACGAGCGACAGCGGGTGACGCGTGCCCAGGCGCATGGGAGCCGGAGTGCGGGTCAGGTCAATGCCGTCAAGACCGGTGTCGGCCGATGCCATTGCGTCGCGCAGGGCGTTGATGCGTTCAGTGGCAAAATTCTTCAGCTCGTTAAGCGCCTGACCGATGGCTTTTTTCTGGTCGGCGGGCACGGTGCGGAAGTCGTTGAAAAGGAGAGAAACCTCACCTTTTTTGCTGAGATAAGCCACGCGCAGGGCTTCGACTTCGGCCTCGTTGGCGGCTGTAAGCCCCTCGATGCGGGCCTTAAGTGCATTTATCTTGTCAATCATCACAATTTTGTTTTAATCGGGAAAATTCTGCAAGGTGACGGCTGTGTCAGCCTCCCTTAAGATGTGCAAAGTTACTAAATTTCCATATTATTTACTATCTTTGTGGAAATTTTTCATGTAATTCAGTTATTACAGGTATTTTTATTCCAAAGGTTATGCTTACACGATTATATTGCTTTATTTTGGTGCTTGTGGCAGGCGGACTTGCCGCCGGCGCTCAGGTGACGAAGAAATACAGGTTTGTCAACGGGCAGTGGGTCGAGGAGATTGTCAAGTCGGAGCAGCCTGATACGATAGCGGCCGACGCTGACGGCGATTGGGTCGATTATTTTGATATGGTTGCTCCCGATGACGGCAAACTGGAGATTGACACCACTATCGACGTGCGCAACCGCATGATGCCGACCGTAATGTTCATGCCTATGATTTTTGACGGCTATGACGTAAAGCTCTCGAAAGACAGCGTGGCTGACGTGACTGCGGCAGTTGCCGCGCCGGGTCCGCTCGACTGGGTCAATGACCGTAGCGCCGCGCAGGAGCGCTATCGCCGGCTCCGTCAGCGCTATATGATTGACAATGCCCCTCAGGTGAAGTATAATATCAACACGCTGCCCGAGGCGCCGAAGCGTTTCCGCGCGTTTGTCGACCCGACCACCGCGCATATCACGGTCGAGGAGATAACCGTCGACCAGTCGCAGGTGAAAAGCACTGTCGACGCTATAAAAGTAGACAAGATACACTGGCTTCAGCAGTTTGACGGCATGGTGCAGTTTTCGCAGGCCTACAATTCACCCAACTGGTATCAGGGCGGCAACAACAATCTCAACACCATAATTCAGGGTGTATATAACGCGCGTCTCAACCAGACGTTTCATCCCAATCTGCTGTTTGAGAACACGGTGCAATATAAACTTGGCCTGAATAGCGCTCCCGACGACTCGCTGCGCAACTACAGCATCTCGGAAGATAATTTCCAGATCAACTCGAAATTCGGTGTAAAGGCGGCAAAGCGGTGGTATTACTCGGCCACGATGCAGTTTAAGACGCAGTTGCTCAATAACTACCGCAAGAATACGAATGACCTCACGGCGGCGTTTCTTTCTCCCGGCGAGCTCAATGTCGGTCTCGGTATGACATACGAGTATTCGACTCCTTCGGGCAATTTCAAGGCTAACGCATCTATAGCGCCGCTGTCATACAACCTGAAGATATGCACCAATGATAAAATCGACGAGCGTCAGTTCGGCATCAAGGAGGGGCATACGTCTGTAAGCCAGTACGGTAGCAATATCGACTGTCGGCTCGAATGGAAACTTGCCTACAACATAAGCTTTAATTCGCGGCTCACGGCCTTCACCAACTATGACTATCTGCAGGGCGACTGGGAAAATACATTCTCGTTCAGCATCAACCGCTTCCTTTCGACGCAGATATACGTGCACCTGCGATATGACTCAACCACCGGGCGCTATGAGGATACCAAATGGCACAAGTGGCAGCTCCGCGAGGTGCTCAGTTTCGGATTTTCCTACCGGCTCGGACGTCTCTGATCTCATAGCTCAGGCATATGCGCGGCGCTCTATCCATTATAATAGTTACGGTGGCGGCTCTATTGGCGCCGCTGAGGATGCATGCCGCTCCCGACGAGCTTGAAAGATATCTGTCGGGTCAGTCAAGACAGGCAGATGTAATCGATGTGACAAACGCCGACAGCTGCTTCGCAGGCAGGGCGGTGGCGGCTATAGAGGGGGTGTGGCGGCTATCGGGCAGTGAGGGGATGTTTGCTGTCGTAGCCGATCCGGGCACGATATTCTACCGGCTGATAGTGGTCGACAGTCCCGACCGCAATATATTGCCAGGCACTGTGATGGGAGCGTGCACGGCCGCCGGCCGCAAGGACTGTTTCGATGCCCGTATATACACTTCCGGAGCGACAGGCCTGTTGTCGAAGCCGCGGCGCTTCACCTTGACGCTCGATGATGACAGGCGGCTTATAATGGTGCCTGTCACCAATAAACTCAAGGTCAATCTGTGGCGGTTTCTGCCATATATGTTCAGGGTGACGGTGACACGGGTCAATGACCGTCCGAACAATCTCGACGGAGCTGTCAGGATTTTTCCGGCTCCGGCATCATCATCGTTAACACCGCGTTACTTATGAGAAAAACCGTTGTGATATTGCTGTCAGTAATTTCGCTGGTCTTTGCCGTCGAAACGGTGGCTCGCCGACAGCGGACAACGCGCGGCAATGTCGGCGGCCGTAATGTCACCGGTCCGGGTCAGGCTGCTGTCGACACGTTCATAATTCCCGACAGCTCCGAGGTGCTGCTCTATGGATATGACAAGCCGCTGCGCAGCCGTCAGGAAACGGTGTTTGTCGCCAACCATACTCTCCACGATATCACCGGCCTGACATTCACCACCCGCTATATCGACACAAAGGGACGGACGTTTCATCAGGTGAGCCGGCGAGTAAGAGCCGACATACCTTCCGGAGCCACCCGCAAAATCGATTACCGGTCATGGGACACCCAGCAGTCATTCTATTACGTCGGGTCGCGGCGCACGCGGGCATCCGGCACGCCGTATGATGTGAGGCTGTCGGTCGACACCGCGTTTGTCAGCCTGACAGGGCAATAAAGCAGTCATAAACCAATATATATAATATAAACAGAAAGATTATGCAGATAAAAACACCGGTAGAGATAACCGACGCCGCCATTGCTGCGGGAAACGCCAAGGTGGCGCGCACGTTGCATCAGCCCGTACAGCTTCTTGTGTCGGCAATCCTTGCGGGCGCTTTCATCGCCATAGGCGGCATTCTGTCGCTGATTGTGGGCTTCGGTTTTCCGGAAATAACCGCAGGCAACCCGTCGCTGCAGCGTCTGCTCAGCGGCATGATGTTTCCTATCGGGCTTATACTTGTGGTAGTGCTCGGCGCGGAGCTTTTCACCGGCAACAACGCCATGCTGATACCGGGCTACATGAAGCGCGACTTCACTCTGTCGGCCGTGATACGCAACTGGTCGATAGTCTATATCGGCAATCTGATCGGCGCTGTGACGTTCACCTGGCTGCTGGTCTATACCGTCGGGCTTACCTCCGCCGAGCCATATCACAGTTCGGTGATAGGCATCGGCATTGCAAAGACATCGATGACCTGGCCGGTGGTGCTTGTCAAGGGGATTGGCGCGAACTGGTTTGTATGTCTGGGAGTATGGCTTGCGCTCTCCGGCCACACATTTTTTGAGAAAGCGCTCGGCTGCTGGCTTCCGGTGATGGCATTCGTGGTGCTCGGCTACGAACATTCCATCGCCAATATGTTCTATCTGCCGCTGGCGATGCTCGAAGGGGCTCCGCTGAGTGTCGACACCTGTCTGACCAACAATATTCTTCCCGCCACAATAGGCAATATCATCGGAGGCGCGCTTTTCGTGGGCTGCGTCCATACTTATCTCCACCACCGCCGCAAATAACAGTAAGCTGCATCGCAAGCAGTGACGGATGTCGCAGAACTTCAGATTGCAGGGGCGCACGACTCGTGCGCCCGAAGTTAACATCAGATAATCAGGATATTGGCGGACGCACGGCTCGTGCAATGTCACTAACTTAAGAAAGAGAGAGCTTATAAATTG